>JAWOCK010000077.1:0-44239 GCA_046483845.1 Thermoplasmatota archaeon
CTTTTTTCGAGGCCGGGAGGGTAAATGTGGTAGGTAAGCAAAACCGTTTTGGTTTTGTGGCATACCAGATTGAGCCATCCCGGCGAGTGTTGGTTCTTTTTCTTCGAGCCGGAGCGAAAGATGGTACGGGGACCGTCTACCACATTTGCCCGAAGGTCTTGCGTCCTTTTTTCGAGGCCGGGAGGGTAAATGTGGTAGGTAAGCAAAACCGTTTTGGTTTTGTGGCATACCAGATTGAGCCATCCCGGCGAGTGTTGGTTCTTTTCCCGACAAGCTGACCTGGAAATCGCCAGGTCCAAAGGGATGATAAAGGAGCAATCAAAGGGTCAGTAAAGATCCCTTAAAAAGGGTTTCGGTCAAATTCATAGGAAGCCATTATCCTTTCTGAGTTCCAGCAGTCTCTTCCTGGAGATCTCACTCAGCGATCTGGCACCTATGCCCTTGGATAGATCATAAGCCTCCTGCAGGTAGTTCTTTCCCTCTTCGAAGTTGCCTGTCCTGATGTAATGCTCCCCCAGGAACAACTTGCCTCTTGCAAGGTCGTAGGTAACTCCCAATGATTCCAGGATGGATATCGACCTGACCAGCAAGGTTTCGCCTTCATCGAATCTATTTGTCAAGGATTTTATGTTCCCTAGATAGAGATGTGCTATGGCCAGTCCGACCTTGTCATCCCGTTCCTTTACATGGTCGATAATAGAATCGAAGACCCTTTCGGCCTCTTCGCTCCTTCCTGTCAACCCGAGGAGCTGTATCTTGTTTATGGAAGGCCACCAGTAATCGTACCTGCCTTTTTCCTTGGCCTTTGCTATGGAGGTCTCTAACGACTCTTCGGCCTTTTCGTAATCCCCCAATTGTATCTGAACGTTTCCAAGATTGGAGTATCCCCTTGATGCTTCTAAGTAATTATTGTTGTTCTCGAGATGTTTGATACCTCTTTGATAGTAATCCACTGCCTTTTTGCTGTCCCCTCTGTGGTTGAAGACATTACCGATGTTGATATAAAGCTTACCTATGGTGTCGAGGTTATTCGCGATCTTCCCATACTGAAGTGCTTTTGAATACATCTCAAGTGCCCTCGAATAGTCACCTTTTCTCCAGTCTATATATCCGATACCCATGTATGATAAGGCAATAACCTCGGAGAAATTCCTATCCTTTGGTGAATTGACGATCTCTTCGTACCCGACCATGGCTTTATTGAAATCCCCCCTGTTTCTGTGGACCTCGGCGAGGTTGACCTTTGCTCTGGCGATCTCGAGAGGCCTCCTAAGTACAGTTGCCAGGTTCTTTGACCTCTCGGAGAATTCCAGAGACCTGTCCCAATCACCTATCTTCATGCATAGGTTGGAGATCTCGAGCAGCACCTCCATGTTCTGCTCCTTTATCGAATCCGACTGTGGAACCCTCTCTATGCAGTCCAGAACGATGTGCAGGTACTCCAGCGCCTTTCTCGGGGATCTCTGTTGGTAGTGTGAAGCGGCCTTTGTGAGATATCTCAATGACCTGTCAAAGTCCTTGCCCCTGTAGTAATGTAGGCCTATTATCCCCCACTGTGAAGGGGTCTTCCCGAATTTTTCCTCCAACACCTTTCCCATTTTCATGTGCAGGAACCTTCTGCGGGAATGGTTCAGCTCTGAGTAGATCACTTCCTGTATGACGGGGTTCTCGAACTCATATGTGTCATCATCCGGAAGTTCCTTCAGGAACTTTGCCTGGATCAACTCCTCCAGGGCTTCCAGTATCTCCTCGTCGTCGATATCCAGGGACTCTCTGATAACATCGTACGATATGCGCGGGCCACAGACCGATGCCAGCCTGATGACGCTTAGGGAATGGTTCTTCAGCCAATGTATACGCCTTAGTATGACATCCTTCAGAGTGGTGGGAAGTGAAATTGTATCCGGATCGATGGAATCCGCCCAATCTGGCTCGGTCGGATCTATCACGCCTCTCTCCATAAGAGAATATAATACCTCCTCCACGAAGAAGGGATTGCCGTTGGTTCTCTTGAATATCATATCGCTGAAGCTCTTTGGGACCTTGTCAATATTCAGTATATTCTTGATCAGTGTATCGGTCTCCTCCCGGCTGAACCGTTCGAGATCTATGGGGACATACAATTTGTCCCTTGCAAGTCTTTTCAGGGGCTCAGCCAGCGGATGCGTTTCATCGTCGCCATAGAATAGGTCCTCGGGCCTGTATGTGCATATGATCATTATCCTTTCGTCCACGATCTTATGCGCCAGGAACTGGAGGAGTTTGATCGACGGGGGATCCGCCCAGTGCAGGTCATCGATGAACAGGCACAACGGACCTTCCTCCGCCAGGTTGAAGATGAACTGGGAAAGTTTATCGAACTCAAGCAATCCCTCCACCACCATCTCATCATCCTCATCATCTTCGGACTCCTCCTCCTCTTCATCCACATCGATCTCGGCAGGGATGAGCGACATGGGGACGAATTCCTGTTCCTCCTCTCCCCCTCTCCGATTTCTTTGGGTTTCTCTTGTTCTCTTTCTCTGCGAAAGTAACCTTCTCTGAGAGAACGGGGAGTCCACATCCTCTCCTTGGACCTTGATCATCTTCCTGTATTGGGTGTACATCTCCTTGAAGGGAAGATATATGTCCGTATCCTTGAAGTAGAGACACCTTCCGGAAAGGAACCTGAAATCATTGAAGTTGGGAAGCTCTTTCATCTCGCCTATCAGTCTCGTCTTGCCGATACCTGCCTCTCCTCCTACTATTACCAGCTTTCCCCGACCATCCTTTACCTCTTCGAGCATATCATTTAGCAGGGACAATTCATTTCTCCTGCCGATGTACTTGGTCAGTTTTCTTTCACGGGAGGGCAGCATTTTCCATCTCCTACAATATATTTGACCCTATGACCTACTATTAAATGATTTTTATCCACCTTTCCTTTACAGTGAATCTTGAGTGTATATCTGGAGTAATTGGCCCGATCGGTATGAATACTTTTGGTCCACTCTCAAAAATGCTTATAATAACAGTAACCATCAATGGAACCTACCGCTCAGGGGATGTTTGCCAGGGTACGAGGTATGGTTACTTTTAGCGGAAGCATCTTGTTGGACAAGTTATGTATGCTCCTTTGACCTCCGGGGAACCTCTATCCATAGTGTGAACCATCCATTAAGGGGGCACGACAATGAAGATCGACGAGCTCAAGGAACCCACGATGACCGAAAATGCCAAGACAGTTCTCAAGAGAAGGTACTTCAAGAAGGATGATGAGGGGAATATCATAGAGAACCCCCGGGAACTTTTCTACCGTGTTGCGAAGAACATCGCAGAGGCAGATCGGAACTATGGTGCAGATGATAAGAAGGTGGACGGGACTGTAAGGGAATTCTATGATCTCATGGCTGGCCTGAAGTTCCTTCCCAATTCGCCCACCTTGATGAACGCCGGAAGGGAGCTTCAGCAGTTATCGGCATGTTTCGTACTTCCTATAGAGGATTCACTACCGGGGATATTCGAGACGGTAAAACATACCGCAATGATCCATAAATCGGGAGGCGGGACGGGTTTTTCATTTTCAAGGATAAGACCGAAGAACGATCTGGTCAAGTCCACGATGGGTGTTTCCTCGGGTCCCATCTCCTTCATGCAGGTCTTCGATTCCGCCACGGATGTCATCAAGCAGGGAGGCACCAGAAGAGGAGCCAATATGGCCATCCTGCGGGTGGATCATCCCGATATCAGGGATTTCATCACGGCAAAGGACGACAGCAAGAAACTCAACAACTTCAACATCTCCGTGGCCCTGACGGACAAGTTCATGGAGGCTCTGTCAAAAGGCGGCTCCTATGATCTCATAAACCCGAGGTCCGGGGAAAAGGCAGGAAACGAATCGGCACCGGAGATATTCGATGTGATCATAAATCAGGCCCATAAGAACGGAGAGCCTGGCATCGTTTTCATTGACAGGATCAACAGGGATAATCCAACTCCACACGTGGGGGATATCGAATCCACAAATCCCTGTGGGGAGCAGCCCTTGTTGCCATATGAATCCTGTAATCTGGGCTCGATCAATCTCATGGCAGCTCTGAATGATAAGAACGAGATCGACTGGAAGGAGCTCAAACGGATAGTGCATACATCGGTCCACTTTCTGGACAATGTGATAGATATGAACGATTTCCCACTTGAGGAGATAGAGAGAAATACCAGGGGTAACAGGAAGATAGGTCTTGGGGTCATGGGATGGGCGGATATACTCTTCAGAATGGGAGTTGCATACGATTCCGAGGAAGCGGTGGAACTGGCCGACAAATTGATGGGTTTCATCAAGAAGGAAGCACTTGGATTCTCAAAGGAGATGGCCTTGCAGCGTGGTCCGTTCCCCAACTATGAAGGTTCCGTATACGACCAAACGGGCGAGGGAGAGGTAAGGAACGCCACAATGACCACGATCGCTCCCACCGGTACCATATCCATCATCGGTGGCGCTTCCTCCGGTGTTGAGCCGCTTTTCGCCCTGGTCTTCAAAAGGAACGTGATGGACAAGGACAGATTGGTGGAGGTCCACAAGTATTTCAGGGAGGTGGCGCAGAAGGAGGGTTTCTATTCCAAGGAACTCATGGACAAGATATCGGAAAAAGGGACCTGCAGGGGCATTTCCTCCGTTCCGGAGGAATATCAGAGGATATTCGCGTCCGCTCATGACATAACCCCCGAATGGCATATCAGGATGCAGGCGGCGTTCCAAAAACACACGGACAATGCTGTTTCGAAGACCGTGAACTTTCACAAGGACGCCACCGTTGAAGACGTGAAGAAGGTCTATATGCTGGCATATGAGCTGGGATGCAAGGGAGTTACCATATATCGTGACGGCAGCAGAGAGGAGCAGGTCCTATCCACCATCAAGAAGAAAAAGACCGGCATGGATACCGGGGTCATCAGACCAAGGGAGAGACCCAAGCTCATCCAGGGAGTTACCGGCAAGGTCGATACCGGATGCGGGGCACTCTATGTTACCATTAACTGGGATAGGTTCGGTCCTTTCGAGATGTTCGCCAATCTGGGGAAATCAGGAGGATGTGCGGCAGCTCAGATCGAGGCCCTTGCAAGACTGGCTTCACTAGCCATGAGGTCCGGTATCGATCCATACCGGGTAGTGGATCAGTTAAAGGGCATAAGATGTCCGAACCCGAAGATGGGCCCCCTCGGAATGGCGGATGAATCGGTGCTGTCCTGTCCGGATGGAATGGGACGGGCGCTGGAAAAATATCTGGAGGGAGAATCACCGTCCATAAGCGAAGAGGAGACCACATCCCCGTCCCTCGATTTCTATTCCGACCCTTCACAGGAAGAGAGAGCGGACGACACCGAGAATATGATAGTAGGGGTATGCCCCGAGTGTGGCAACTCTTTGGTCTACCAGGACGGATGCTCCATTTGCCACTCATGCTATTATTCCAAGTGCTCTTAGAGGGCTGAAGATGAGCTCTTCCGAAAAGGGAAAAAAAGACGAGAACGGTCTGGAAACCGATCAACCTCTTGGAAAAGAGATAGGTTCCATTACCGTGGCCGTGAGACCGCCGGACCCCCTTTTGATCGATAAGCTTCGTGAAGGTTTGACGGATATGGAGGACCCGAAAAAGAGACTTGGTGCTTGCACATCCCTTGGGATCAGGTCCATGGACGGTTTCTATTTCTTCCCGGATGCAAGAGAGGTCCTGGAGGAGGACAAGGATCCGATCTCCGTGGTTCAGTACGATCCGGTGAGAAGGGTCTTTCTGCTCTCTGACAGGACAGGTTCGGGGAATGAGATAATGGAGCTGTTCTGGTATGCCTTCAAGGTGTTCCCGGACGACCATGTACTTCTTCTTTGCTCATGGGATAAGAAAAGGAATTTGGACGTTCCGGAAAGGACCGATGAGCGGGTGGACATGATCCTGTCGATCATGAAGGATTGGAAGCAGGATCCCAGATTGGCTAAGGAGGGTATGGTGTTCTGGAGAGGAAAGGATCTGATCTCTCTTTTCTCTTTCATAAATGACTGTCATTATGACCGGTCTGGATCTCAATCAATATCCCAGTGATCATCAAGGACCTCTTCGGTCTCGATGATTATGCCTTTCTTTACAGGCAGATCATCCAGGATCCCGAACCAATATATCACCATGCCCGGTCCGAACAGTTCGTAATATGCGTTCAGCTGTTTCTTGAGGTTCTTCTTAACTTCCTTGAGGTCCCCCATGGAGGCCTTTGATTCTATCCAGTTGACCTCTTCCCCCCGAAAGTATATGGGCTTCAACAGCAGGAAATCGGGTGTTTTACCTCCTTTTTCTCTCAACTCCTCCTCTCTCTTGTAGGCGACACCGCGTTCATCCAGCCATCTTCTGAGCTTTTCCTCCCCCTCCAATCCTCTCTTCCTTTGAACCAGGTTCCCTTCCGGCGAATAGATATGATCGTTGTCCCGGACCTCGATGATCTCCCTTTTCAGTCTTTTGTCCTTCACCGACCTGGGATCGTTGATCAACTTCCTGAAGGATTTCCTTCCGTATTCCTGACCGGTCATGATTATGAATGCTGTCATTACCGGGGAAAAATCCAGCTCCTTTGAGATATCCATAAGGCTCTTTCCCTTCTTCCATTTGCCGATAAGTTCTCTGGTCCTTGATTTTATCCTTCTGAAATTGGAGGTGACCTCGCGTATGGTCTTCTGGGTATACACAACCAGGTAGAACTCCTTGCTGAACTCCCGATACTTGTGCCACATCCTGTCGATGTCGGAGTATTTGTTGAGGCTCGCGTAGATCTCTCGGTATTTGGCTTCGTCGATCATCATTCGTTGTTACTTCCCTGGGTTCTTTTTCAGAACCTATTCATAATTGATAGAAGTAACTTACGGTCGGCCCGGCAGTATTGGTTCGAAGCCGTGATCCTTCAATCTTTTTAGAATATTATTCCAGTGGGAACCTCTCCAGTATATCTTTCCACATTCGGTGCAAATATAGAATCTTCGAAAATGGTGCAGGACCTTGGGGGGTATCTTTTTACTGCACCGGTCCGGTAGATCATTCCTCTGAACCGGAACAAGCCTTCCGTTGCACAAGGGACACCTGGAGAAGCTCCTGTTTATGGAGCTGGCAAGGTTCGATCCGATCTCCTCAAGTTGCTCGTCGATGTCATCCGATATTATCTTCAAGGTGATGGGACCTCTCATATTGGAGAGGTCCTTGTCCCTCGTGATCAGGATCCTATCGGTGTCCATCGCCAATCTTGCCAGTTCCCTGTCATCTTTGGCGGAGGGTGACAGAACATCGTAACCTGCTATCCTGAGCCATCGGGTCAGTTTTTTCAGCATCTCGTCGCAGATCAAGCCCTTACTATCCATTTTTTCATCCTTAAGGAACTTCAATATCATATATGAATCGTTCTGATACATTGATGAAAACTGCGATCCATATTGCTCCAGTGCTATGATCGTGATCCGTATATGCCTCAAGCACTCCCACTCCAGTTGTTTCACTCTTTAAATGGTCTTATTTGATATTTAACGCTCAACCACCTGGGGTGGGGGTTGTAAGTTCGGAGCACGAGTCCGAATTTCCCAAATTCGGACGTGGAACGATACCCCCCTCTCCCCCGGGATCCAATTCTCATCACCCAACGGTCCCATTGCTTTGCAATGGGACTTGTCCTTCGGACAAAGGATGGGGGCATGCTTTTGATCGTGTTTCGATCTTTCATGCTCTCAAAGCAATATTTTCCAAATTATGTAAAGGTATTACTCCCGTACGTATATACATGCATGCAGAGGGCGAAACATATATAACCATGTATGTGCATGTATCTACATACGCAAGGGGGACACAATATGGACATACTCGAGACATCAAAGGTGCTTTCGGACAGAACAGCGTTGAGGATTCTCGCTGCTACACAGGTAAAACCCTGTACGGCTCAGGACCTTTCCAAGGACCTCGAGACACCGCTGGCAGGCACCTACAAGAAGCTGAAAGAGCTTGAAGAGAGCGGTTTGATAGAGCCTCTGGACAGGATACTTACATCATATGGTAAAAGGGTAACAAGGTACAGCTCGAAGGTAAGTGGTTTCTTCATTGAGTTCTACAACAACGAACTGAGGGTCACACTGGAAACGAGCAGCAATGATGGTCCAATAAGGCTCAAATGGAACCCTCTTTTGAATAACTGATCTTCTTTGGAGGCCCTTTCCGGGCCTCTTTTATCATTTTCCATCCTTAAGGAACCTCAATATCATATATGGATCGTTCTGTTACATTGATGAAAACTGCGATCCATATTGCTCCAGTGTTATGATCGTGATCCGTATATGTCTTAAGCACTCTTACTCCAGTCGTTTCACTTTTTAAATGGTCATTTATGATATTCAACGCTCAGTCACCTGGGAGGGGGGTAAAAGGTTCGGAGCACGAGTCCGAATTTCCCAAATTCGGACGTGGAACGATACCCCCTCTCCCCCGGGATCCAATTCCCATCACCCAACGGTCCCATTGCCTTGCAATGGGACTTGTCCTTCGGACAAAGGATGGGGGCATGCTTTTGATCGTGTTTCGACCTTTCATGAACCTTCTTTTCATCCTTAATATTAAGTATACGTACTACTAGTAAGTGAACTATCTAGAGCAGGATGGTTGAAAAACACTGTTCCTGTTCAGTGTTCGTTTCATAAGGTTTATATATGATGTAGCACAACTTTTGTACCGAAGAAAACAAAAGGAGGAATTTCAAATGAAAAAGATCGCAATGGCAATCGCCTTGGTCCTCGGGTTAAGCGCCCTTGTAGGAATGGCAGCAGCTCTCAATCCCCTTCAGGATAATGATTGGGACTACGACCCCGACGGAGACGATCTGACCAATCTGGATGAGTTCCTTGCAGGATCGGATCCCAACAACTGGGATACCGATGGTGATGGGCTTCCTGATGGTTGGGAGGTAAATAATGACCTCGACCCCACGGACCCCACCGATGCCAGCGAGGATAATGATTATTTCGGCGGTGAGGAATATGCCTCATACACCCAGGTCGACCCCCCGTATGATAACTATGCAGAATACTTCAGGTTGGCCGGTGTGGATGACGATACCGGAGAGAATGTTTACATTCCCACCGACCCGAACGATCCGGATACCGACGGTGACGGCGTTCTTGACCCCGATGATGCCTGGCCCTGGGATTTCAGCAATGATGGCACCTCTGGCTCCGGCAACGGCGGTCCCGACTCCGGCGGAGAAGGTGACGGCCCTGCCGAAGGAGGCGAGGGTGACGGCGACGGTGACGGCAACGACGACAATGACGGGGACGGCTTGACCGACCTTGAGGAGATGGCCCTGGGGACCGACTTCAATAACCCCGACACCGACGGTGACGGGCTCAGCGACTCCCAGGAGATCACACTGGGTCTCGATCCCAACGACTGGGACACCGACAATGACGGTCTCATCGATGGTGTTGAACTTGGCGGGTCGGACTCAACCGACGGCCATGTGGAGGACACCGACAACGACGGTATCGCCTGATCGATGATGGCGAAGAATGAACAACCAAAGGCTCTTCTTCGGAAGGGCCTTTTTTATTGTACGATCACAACCAGTTCAGGTCAAACTTTATGTCTGAGATAACAATATGGTTAACATGAACAAGAAGGGTGATCTCTTCAGAGCCTTGCCGTTCTGGATGACCTTGATGGTGATTCTTTCCGTTGTCTCAATGGTGCCGGGGGAAGCAATAGGTGTTCAACCTGAGTTCTCGAATGTAACTTTTGACCCTGTGCCTGCCAATGTGAGCGAACCGCTAAATCTCACTGTGACCTTCGATGTATTCGATGAGCCGATAATATCGGTCCAGGTACAATCATGCATCGATGGTATCTGCAAAATGCCCGTATCCATGAACGATGTCGGGGGCGGTGAGACTTTCTATTACGTTTTCGAGGGCGGATACTTCGGTTCCGAGACCGTGGAGCCATATTTTCATTTCTTCGTGGATTACGGGGACACGGGATCGTTCACCTATCCAGAGGACCTGGAATCCAAGGAGATCAATATAACACTTGAGCGGAGACCCGAGCATCTTCTGATAAATGGTACAGCAGATAGAGAGAGCATGTTTCCCGGACAGTTGATAACCATCATCGGTGATGTTTACAACGATCTTGGCGAACAGGTGGAAGGTGCCGAGGTATATCTTCATATTCCGGGAACCAACATAACGAATACAACGGAAACGGATATGGATGGATATTTCCAAATAGGTGCCCGGATCTTCGATGAAGGAGAGTTCAATGTCAACCTGACCGCTTCATTAGGGGATCTAACGGGTTACTCAATATACCCAATATCCGTTAACTCGTGGCCGATGCCAAGGATCACGATAGAAGGAGAGGCCCAAGCTCTTCTTGAGGATGTTCCTCCTGCATCCAGACCCGATACCTATTATTTCGGGTCAAATATCACTCTGACCTACAGGATACGGAACACCGGGACGGGAACGGCAAAGAACGTATCAGCAACTCTGGAGATTATAAATGGTACTTTCCATCAGGAGGTAGCCGCCGGGAACATATCCATATCCGAAAGGTTCGAGGACCAGCTGCTGCTCCCTGCGGATGCAGTGGGGGAGCATACTTTCAGGATAGGTGCTGTCTGGGACCAAGTTGCCCCTTTTGACGATAATTTCACCTTCCCCTTTTGGACCTATGAATACAGTATCGTGCCGAGACCTGAATGGACGGGCCATCGAGTACTGTTGGAGATGTTCACACAGACCACCTGCGGGCCTTGTGTTGCCGTGGAAGAATCCATTGAGTACCTTTACAGGGAAGAAGAAATTGATATGGAGTTCGTTGTATACGTGACCGATGATGAGGGATCGGCAGCGGTCGCAGAGGGACTTGAGATAACGGGCACACCCGAACTCCTCTTTGATAAGGATGTCTACAGATATTCGGGTACCAACGGGAAAGAGAAGGACATGGATAATATCAGGTCCTATGTTGAAAATGCCTCGGAGTTGGAAACGGTACCTGTCTCCATTGATTTCCTCGACATGGAGAATGATCCGACCATCTCGATCTCCCTTCCCGTGGAGTACGGGGATCTCTTCTCAGGTATGCTAACGGTATCCAAGGTGGAATCCTTCTCGAACCTGAGGAACGAACTTGGTATCCCAATAGCAAACCGGTATATGGGAATACATACGGGTTATGAGATCTCGGACCTTTCTTCAGCGTCCTCGATGGACTTCACCATGGAACCTCCGGAGGAAAGCATGGGATTGATAGCGTATGTCACATCGGATGATGGCAGGGTCATGAACTCGGCATCCTATCATCCGGTCGGCGAACCGGAGGTCTATCTTGAGGACTGCGGGACCAAGCTTTTAAAATTGGACTCCCCCGGTGAGGGTGAATTCAATATGACCCTGGAATCCTTCCATTTCAAGGAGGTCGAACCCACCACCCATTATGTGAGTACCTGGACGGAAGGACTTCCTGATGGGTTCGAACTGTCCATGGGGGATACGTTGATCGGAAATGATCCCGTGAACCTTTCCTTTGAATATGATCAGGCGGTCATGGAAGTCCTTGAAGTGGGAAGGATAAGATATTCCCAGACGCATTCTCTTGGTGTATCCGTTCCGGAGAACGTTTCAGGGAACTTCAACTTCGATGTCATGGTAAGATCAGGAGATAATATCTTCAGCATGACGCAAGTGGTAATTGCTACTGAGCTCGATGGAGAGGACCGGTGGCCTCCTGTGGTGGAGATCAACGACCTCTATCTGGTGGGCGAGGGCAGGAACATCTATTTTTACCTGGAAGCGGAAAATGTACCGGACAACGCCACGGTGATCGGAAAGCTTTTACCCTGCAATTATGAAGGAAACGAGCGCTGCGGCATCCCCAGTGAGGTCATATTGAAAGAGGTGGAAGAGGGCCTGTTCAGAGCGTCCGTCAACAGCAATGTTGTTGACCTTTCAACATATACCCATTTGAACTACTCCGCCCGGGTGCAGGTCGACGGTCAGGTTCTTGCAAGGTCCCCGGATACAAGGACGGTGAAGATATCCACATTGATAGACCCCGGTGTGATATCAGATGATGACGATCCAGGGGATCCCATTGACCCGTTGCTTATTGCGATCTCCATAGGGGCCCTTCTTTTTGCATTGGCACTTGCAGTGGTACTTTTCCTGATAAGCAGGAAGCAGCCGGAAGAAGAGGAGATAGAGGGGTCCGACCAAGATGTGGAGCCGGGATCGGAGAACGTGAAGACTCAGGAACAAGGATCCGATGAGGACCCTGCAGCGGTCCCGGAAAAGAACAGCACCGATGAAGAGTAAGACTGGCGGGTTTTGCTATACCCTCTACATGCCGTCGATATGGAAAAGCGCCTTCTTTCCTATGTCCTTTCTGTAATGAGCATTCCTGAAATCTATCCTCTTCACACCCTTGTATGCTTTATCAATGGTCTCCTTGATGGTGGGCCCCATTGCGGTAACTCCCAGGACCCTCCCGCCGGAGGTTACCAGTTCTTCATCTTCCAGGGCGGTACCGGCATGGAAGACGACCGTTCCCTCGATGTCCTCGGCGGAATCTATTCCCTGGATACCGTATCCTTTCTTGTAAGGGCCCGGATAACCACCGGAGGCCATCACCACACAAACGCATTTGTTCCTTGACCACCTGAACTTTACCTTGTCCAGGGTGCCGTCGATGGATCCCAATATGGGCTTTATGAAATCGGTGGCCATCCGGGGTATCACCACCTGCGCCTCGGGGTCCCCGAAACGGCAGTTGAACTCTATGACCTTGGGCCCTTCTTCGGTTATCATCAGGCCTGCATAGAGGATGCCCTTGTAAGGGCTTCCTTCCTCTGCGAGGGCCCTGACCGTGGGAAGGAGGATCTCGTCGTAGATCCTCGAGGATAGGTCCTCCGTGACCACGGGAGCCGGAGAATATGCACCCATACCACCTGTATTGGGTCCCTTGTCCGAATCGAATGCTCTCTTGTGGTCCTGTGCGGCTTCCAGCGGTACTATGTTCTTCCCATCGGAGAAAGCAAGTACAGATGCTTCCTCTCCTTCAAGGAATTCCTCCACCAGTATCTTCTCTGCAGCATCCTTGAAGGTACCTGACCCTATCTTGTCAATTGCCTTCAGCGCTTCCGCTTCATCCTCGCAGGGAAACGCTCCTTTTCCCGCCGCCAGTCCATCAACCTTGATGACCATCGGTCCGCCGTGCTCCTTGATGTGTCTTTTCACATCATCGGTATTGTCGAAGACCTTGAAATCTGCAGTTGGGATGTCATATTTCTTCATGATCTCCTTGGCGAAGACCTTTGAGCTCTCTATCCTGGCAGCTTCCCGGGTGGGACCGAATATCTTCAATCCCTCCTCCTGGAAACGGTCCACTATTCCCATTGCCAGCGGCGCTTCGGGACCGACTATGGTTATATCGATATCCTCTTGCTTGGCGAATTCCAGGAGACCTTCGATATCATCGGGTTGGATGGGAACGCATCTGGCGATCTTCTCCATCCCACCGTTGCCCGGGGCACAGTATACAGAACTTACCCACCGACTTTTTCTTATTTTCCATGCTATCGTATGTTCTCTTCCTCCGCCTCCGATTATCAATATTCTCATGAATTGCACACACCTATCTATCCTTCATCGTTCCTTTTTGCTCTTTGAAGCAGGTCCTTCGCCGTGACCAGTGCGTTGAACCTTGCTATGCTTGAGACCTTGTCGGTCCCTCCCTCCTCCCTGTCCACCACGCTCAGTATTCCGACTATATCGGCTCCCTGTAGCTTTAAGAGCTCGGCGGCATCCAGGACCGAACCGCCGCTTGTCACCACATCCTCCAGCAGAAGAACCCTATCGCCCTTTTCTATTCTTCCCTCTATGCGCTCCTTGGTCCCGTGTGCTCTTCCTTTTTTCCTTACTATGATGAAGGGGACCCTTTTTCTGAGGGAATAGGCGCATATCAGCGGTACCGCACCTAGCTCCATCCCGGCCACTTTCTCGCATTCAATGTTCTGCTCCATGAACTTGCTGGTTATGTTGTCCAGTATTTCCGGAATGCCTGTTGCTTTCTTGATATCGACGTAGTAACTGCTATGCCTTCCTGATGTAAGGGTGAAGTCACCAAAACGAAGAGCCCCGCATGAAACAAGATCATCGATCAACAATTGAATGCCCCCTATTGGAAACAGGGCCCCCGGACCCCTGTTGGAGAAATGTTTTCCTTTATTTAACCTTCATGGAGCTCTACCTCTTGCTACTCCATATCACTCACGGTGGAAAGGACCGGAACAGAGGTCCGGCTTTGAGAAAAGGAAAAAAAGGGCCGGGACCGGTCCCAGCCCTTCCTTTGTATCTCACTTCTTTATCTGTTGCGGGGGCCTTGGCGGCAGCTGTCTCTGAGGCATCTGCTGCATACCGGGCCTGGGAGGCAGGTTCATGGGCTGCCTGACCATGGTCGGTGCAGGCCCTCCGGGCCTGGAAGGTGTGGGAAGGGAAGTTGAAGGTTCTGCCTCTCCGCCCCCTATCTTAGAGCTTATCTTGTCTGACAGTTGTGCAAGGGGTAGTTTTTCCATCAGGTCGTGGGTCCTCTCCCTGGACCTCTGCTGTTTGGCGTAGTAACTCGCCATCTTTCTCGGGTCCCTGGAAGCGTTTCTCTTCCTGAGGTAGGCAATGGATGAGAGAACCGCCAATACCACTACAATAACTGCTATTAGTATCAGAATTATGGGTATTGCCAGGTTGTATTCCTTGCCCTCATCTTCGGGTTCCATTTCATTATTTATAGGCCGGTTTTCCGGATCGCGTGCATAACCTTCCTCCTCTGCCACATCCGCTATACCGTCTTTGTCCTTGTCACTGTGCCATTCGGGGTCATCCGGGAAAGCATCCTCATTGTCCCCGTAGCCATCCCCGTCCCTGTCCGACCACTCCGAAGGATCCAAGGGGAACGCATCCCTTGAGTTCTCCACACCATCATTGTCGTAGTCCAGGTCCTTGGTTTCGATCTTGGGCATGATGGTTATGTTCACATGATCATAACTGTAGACCTCTCCGTCGAAACATCTTGCCTGGATGGGAACGCCTTCCTGTATCTTATCCGTGCCCTCTGCGGTAACGGTAACGCCCCATGAGTGTGTACCCCTTGCCAGCAACCACTCACCTCTGTAATTGACCTCTACGCTAAGGAGGCCTTCGACGTCCCGCGCCTCCCCCACGATGGAGAAGGTCCCGGGTTCCACTCTGCTGTTCTCGCTGGGCTCGGATATGCTTATGGAAGGATGATCGTTCACGGGGTCCACATGGAGCATCATTTCCTGTGTGGTTGTGAATTCACCATCACTGAGCTGAAGTGTGATCAAGGAGGACCCAAACCAATTTTCCACCTTGGGTCTGAAGGAGAGGATAACTAGGTTGTCATCGGTTCTCCTCGTCTGAAGCTGGATGAATGACTTGTTGGTGTATTCCACTAACATGATCTCGAGTTCGCTCCTTGGGGTATCAATATCCATGGCGAACTGGGTGAGCTCGATGACATTGTCGTCCTCTATATCCTCTGTTACTGTCACATCAGGTATCTCCATCCATACGGGAGCGTCGTTTATGTTAAGGACCACGACCTGGAATTGTACACGCGGGTTCTGATTGAAGTTGAAATTGCTCTTGTCGGTGGCATAGAGGGTCACAGGTACGGTGCCGGTCCAGTCCGATCTCTCGTTCAGGGACACCTCAAGCGTGTTGTTCTTTTTTATCCGTTTTATCTGGAAATCCGCGCTTTCATTGTATTCCTCGAGGTCAAGGTCGGGTTCCAGATGATACACCAGGCTGTCTCCATCGGCGTCGTAGAACAGATCGTAATCGTCCAGGTCCGCCACAGTAGTGGTTCTTCCCTCCCATGCATACAATGTCGGGAGGTCATCATCGCCCCGTACAGGATCGTCGTTCACAGGGTTGACGAATATTGGGAAGTCCGCTGTTCTCATTGTACGGGATGGCACATTGTTCGGGCCGCCATCATCTGTGACCGTGAGATAGCCCATGATGTCGTAAGGCTCGGATGTCCTTGTGTAGAAATTCTCGGTGATGGTCGAGTCAAGGACCAGTCTGCTGTTGATTATGGATGCCTCTATCTTGTTCCTTTGGGGACCCTTGAGGAATATATCTATCTCCAGGTTCTCCGGGTCCGTATAATCATCCCTGAAGTAGTTGTAGAGTTCATCGGATACGGTGGCCTTGCTGTCCTCGTCAACGCTGAACTCCGGTAACTTTCGGGATCGTCTGGGGATCGCGTTGAACTCCACGAAGAAGTTCGAAACATTCGCCATACCCGCCGAGCGACCACCCACTCCGATATAGATCCTCGTGTAGGCCTCGTCATCCGTGTAATCGGGAATCAATCTGTCCAGGACCTCCGAGAGAGGTTTGCCTTCGCCGTTCTGGGTTATATTGACGGATGCATTGTAGGTTATCCGGATGTTGTCAAGGGCCAGTTTTCCAATGGTATCAGAGTAGATCTCCAGCGGTATCTCCAGCATCTCGGTTCCGTAATTGTCCTTGAACTTCCTTACGGATCCTCCCGGCTGGTCCACGGTTTCCTGTAGTGCCTGTTTGAACTCCAGATGGTGTTTTCCTTTGAGGATGCCAGGGATCGATCTGTCCGGCGCCGCTTCATCCGCGCCGACGTCCAGGCCGAACTCCGACGGGTAGATGGCCTCTATCTCGTAAGCCCTGATCTCATCCTGGCTGGTGGAGCAGGAGAGTATCTCGGCCACTCCGTCCCCTTCCAGGTCCGCAATTCCCAGGCCGTGTGTACCGGAATGGCTGCTGTCCACACTGTGGGTTATCCAACTTCCGTCCAGATCATCGGGTTCCTCAAGCCAGATGATAGCGGTGGGATAGGAATAACTTCCTCTGTTGAAGACGATATCCGCATAACCGTCATTTCCGATATCTCCCACCTCGAGATACCAGTTGTATGCCGAACCATAGATCACACGTCCTTTCCATGAACCCCCGGTCCCCGGGTTCTCGAACCATCTTACCTTGCTGTAGTAATATCTGCCCGTGACCACCACATCCGGGTATCCGTCGTCATTTATGTCTATGGTCTTGATATCCTCCGGGTAGTACATGCCTCCGCCGATATTCTTGGCCGCCCACTGGCCGGCCATGGGATCCCCTCCTTGGTTCAGGGGGTTCCGGTAGTACAGCGCGTTTCCAGATCCGTATGCACCATAGCATACCACTACGTCCAGATCGCCGTCAAGGTCGATATCGTCCGCCCAGATGGAGCTCATGTAGCTCACTCCACCGGAGATCTGATTGTAGCTCCAGCTGCTGCTCTGCTTGGGATTCGATGGGCATTTGTACACTCTCACATATCCATTGCTGTAACCCCTGTCGCTGGAAACAGCCATATCAGCTTTTCCATCACCGGTGAAATCTCCCGCATAGAAACCTTTGGGGGTGGGTATGCTGGAACTTATCTGATAGTTGTCCCAAAGTGAGAACGGATCATTGTCGTTCTCGAACCACTTTGCAGTACCTCCGGAATTGATGGCCACGATATCCTTGTCCTCATCACCGTCCACATCGGCCAGCATCAACTTGATACCATTGCCGAGCACTCCCAGTTGGTGTAGCGGCCCCGCACCGTCAAGGGGGGATCCGTCATTCTCCCACCATCCTACATATCCGGTCTCGTAGGAGATGAACACCATATCAAGGTCACCATCTCCATCCATGTCCATATAGTCCATGTGCCGTATGTCCTTGATACCTCCTTCGTATATCCAGGTGTTCTCGAACTCCTTTTCGGACACATCCTTGGTGATTATCTGCACGAGCTGGGAGGAGGAGGCCCCGGCAAGCATGAAATCATGATCATCGTCCCCGTCCATGTCGAAGGCCGAAAAGGCCTGGGGAACTATCACCTGGTCCGTTATGGTGGTGGATGTCCAGCTGGAAGTCTTTCCGTTCTGTTCCAGGACCCCGAAGTCGTATATGCCGCTGCCACCCGCGTAAACGGTATCGTTATATCCATCATCGTTGAAATCTATCACCTGGACGTACCTTGCGTTGGATAATGTCTTTATATTGTTCTCGCTCCAACCGCTGGAGGTCTGGTTGTAGTATTTTATCCTGTTCCCGTCATATGAAGCGGCGATCACATCATTATCATTATCATTGTCCATATCCGCTATCTCCACGCAGAATATCCTCTGTGCGCTGGAGTCGATCACCGTCTTGGACCAGCTTCCGCTTGTGGATTTTGGATTCTTGTAGTAGGCCAGCTGATTGTACCCGTAATAGGAATACCTTGGGTAGGTGGAGGCGATCACATCCGGGTAATCATCTCCATTGATGTCCCCGACATCCATCCCGAAATAGGTATACATGTAATAGTAAGGAGAGTTGGATATCTTATGCCCTGACCAAGAGGTGGTATTGGGATTGGAAGGAGCTTCGAACCAGTAGAGGAACTCATCACTGGTATGATAATAGGTATACCATGCTGCACAGACCACGTCAAGGTCGCCATCCTGGTCCATATCCGCCAACTTGACGGTACCCGCATACCTGAACCCGGTCTTGAAACGGTACATGGACCAGGATGATCCGCCGTTATTGTTCCTGATATACATGACATAGCCCCTGGTATAGGATGAACAGGCGATGTCCAGGTCGCCGTCCCCGTCTATGTCACCAAGGTCAAGTCCGTATGAGTTCGTCACATAGTAACTGCTCGTCACGGTATGCTCTATCCAATCCTCGGAGGTGTTCCCCGGGTTCTCGAGCCAGACTATCTTGTTATGCTGGATGTCCGACATGACCACGTCGAGGTCCCCGTCCCCGTCTATGTCACCGTGCTTCATCACCCGGGGGGATATGGCATCCTTTGAAGGGTCAACCATTACCTGCTGCTCATTGATCCTCTCTGGGACGAACCTGCCCTGGACGTCCATTTTCGCGGAGGCGATCTCTGAGTTCTTGGGTATCAATATGCTGTTCTTTGTGTTGTATCCGCCACCGGAGGGCATATTGATGGATACCTTTTCGCTGTCATCTGAGAAATATCTTTGCTCGCCGAACTTTCCGTAACCCTCATCGTCAAAGGACCATTCCTTGTTACCATCAACGCCCACATCCACATACGGGTCCTGGATGGACTGCCCCAAATGTGAATTGTGGGTGGATATGTTCAGGTGGGCGGAAGATATCGGGACGTTCTTTCCGATCCTGAAGTAATAACTGGTGTCCGTTCCTCCACCTTCGGTGAGCTCGATAGTCCCTCCGTCCACCGCAGTGCCTTGATTATCGAAAAGTAGATCGGTCTTTTCCCCCTCCGCATCCTCATCCAGGATAAGAAGAAGACCGGTGGATACCATTAGCGCGATCGTCAGTAAAGCAAACCTCTTTTTCATATGGAACACCCGGGAGCAACATCGTCCAGTTATACTATATTGACTCTGGACCTGCAGCAAAAATGTATTAACCTTATAAATAATTTTTAGGGTCTGCCTTTTCAATACATTAATACTTTTCGTAACCCTGGCCAAGTAATCTCCTGCTATCGTCCCGGTGGTGGTCCGAGCCGCTTCTGGCCCTGTCCGATCATCCCTTGTCCCGAAGACGGGGACCGGCCAGATATCGGAGATTGGGGTGGAGGAGGAAGGGCTTTCATTCCCCGAGCCGGAGACATCGGGAGAGGTTGAGGACCGTATCGTGACGGCCCTGCCATTCCGGGTGATTTGAACTGTGTCCTCGAAAGCAAGGCTTCTATACGTTCCCTGCCGGACAATCTGCGCAGGGTCTCCTTTCTCTTTTCCATTTTATTATGATACTTCATCATCAATCTGGGGTCCTTTGATGCCTTCTTTTTGTTTGCAAAACCAATGACGGAGGCGATCATCATTATCAGCAGGAGTATTGAAATGACCGATAGGATCGTCGGGATCACAATAGAGTATTCCTTCTCGGTAGCTCTGTCTATCATGGGAGTGGGTTCACGGTTGGCAGGATCGTTCGGATAATCGTCGGCCTCATCAGGGATGCCGTCATTATCCAGATCACTGTGCCATTCGGGGTCATCCGGGAATGCATCCATATTATCCCCGTAGCCATCCCCGTCCCTGTCCGACCACTCGGAGGGATCTTTGGGAAAGAGATCGTATGCATTTGGATATCCGTCCCCGTCGATATCCATCGGAGGTTCCATGATCCTTTTCCGGATTGTGATATTGACGAAATCGTAGGCCGATAGCCCATCGGTGTCCGTTACCTTTACCTGTATGGGGACGCCTTCTCTGGTATATCCATGATCGGGGGCTATTAGCGTGACCCCCCAGCTGTTCTTACCTACTGCTTCGGTCCAAGTGTTCTCGAACAGTACCTCAACCATGGCGATACCCTCGACATCACTTGCCTCACCGGTGACCGAGAACTCTCCGGGATCGATGAACCTGTTCTCGGTGGGGCGTATTATATTTACGCTGGGACGGTCATTTACGGAGTTCACGAATATATTGAACGATGTCATTTCGCTGTATTGGCCGTCGGATACCTTCACCTCCACGGTGACGACTCCATGCCAGTTCTCGGTGATGGGTTCGAAATTGATCTTGCTCCGGTCATGGTGGTCGAAGTATACCCTGCAGTGTGTCTCGTTCGTTTGCCCGATCTTCTGATATTCCAGTTCGAGAGGAGGCGTGTCGATGTCGTTGGAATAGGGCGAGAGGTCGATAATTCCGTGCATTGGAGTATCCTCGTCTATTTGAACATCGGGGATCCTGAGCCATTTCGGTCCGTCATTGACGTTCAGTATGTTTATGGAGGTGGATTGGTACGGATCGCTCTTCAAGTTTGGCTGCGCGGTATCATATCCATAGATCCTAAGCGGTATATTGAACCCGTACCAATCCCCTTCGCTTTTTATGTACAGTTTGGTCTTTTCCTTGATGCTTACGCTCACCGTATCCTCTATGTCCTGAGGGTATGTCCCATCCGGGTCGATCACGGGCCAGTATCTTATAGAAAGACCTGCAGGGTCATCCGGATCCGAGAAGAGGTACAAGTTGTTCAGGTCAAGGGCCTGCACCTCCTCTCCCTCTTTGCCGTATAGCTTTTGGGGTAGTGAGCCATTTCCCAGGACCGGGGGGTCGTCCGTGGGAATGACATCTATCTTGATCTCCTTTGTGGTGGTCTTTCTTGAAGGTACACCACCCGGTCCGCCATTGTCCTCTACGACGAATTTAACGTAGGCCTCCTTGTTGAAGTCCTGTGTTATGGTGGAATCTATGCTGACATTGGCCCCATCTTCGATATAGACGTTCAAGCAGTCCGCATACTCCCCCTTAATGATAAGGCTGTATCTCAACATATGGGATGGGTCATAGTCATCCCGGAAGAACTTGGACAGGTCCAGTACCTTCTCGGCGGATGAATCCTCGTACACGGTAAGCTCTCGGGGAAGCGATCTAATGAGCTGTGGTGGTGAATTGTACTCCACCTCCAGATCGGATATCAATGCTTTGCCTTCCGTTCTTCCCTTGAAAAGAATGTATATCCTCAGATTCCGGTCAGTGCTGTCCTGATAATCCGGGATGAGCCGGTCTATCGAATCCCTCACCGATCCCCTATTGTCGATGTCCATGGTGATGTTGTACCTGATATCGATCCCCCAGCAGGTCAATCTTCCCTTGGTATCGGTAGAAAGCGATATCGGTATGGACAATATCTCATTATCATATCCATCCCGGACCAGAGTGGAGCCGGCAGGAACCGTATCCATCACGTACTGCATCTGGTCCCCGAGATGGACCTCTTTCGTCTCCCTCATCAGGTCCGGCTGTGTCCAGTCCACGAGACCATCATTTCCTATATCCACTTTGACATTGGAGGGGTAGTTCAAAGTAGGTCTTGACACCTTGAAACTGTGTTCTCCCCTTGAGTTCATGTAGATCTCGATGTTACCGTCATTATCGATATCGGCCACTGCCACTCCGTAAGTGCTTTTCGTGGCTGTGTCCAGGTTCCTCTTCTGCCACTGTTCCGTATTATCATCACCTTCTTCGAACCAGTAGAGGCCCTTGTCGTTCGCACCGGACCAGCTGTACCGGTAGTTGTTGGTCACGAACACATCTGCGAACCCGTCATCATCCACATCACCCACCTCTATCCCCCAAGGATACGAGATGGAACTGGAGGGGGCTATGGTGTATGCTGACCAACCTCCGGTGGAATTGGGGTTGTCGGGCGCCTTGCCCCAATTGACCCCTCCGGAATTGGATGCCGCAACGACGTCCAGGACACCATTTCCGTCTATGTCGAAGGGTACCGCTTCCATGGGATAGCTGAGACCGCCGATCGCACTTATTGCCTTCCAACTGCCTCCCTTTGGATTGCTCGGCATGGGGTTCCTGTATATGTTCACCGACCCCGACCAACCGTTCACGGGGACGATCAGGTCCTTATAACCATCGCGGTTCATGTCGGTAACGTTTATCGCTCCGCAGTAGGAGAGGCCGGAAGCGATCTTGAAGGAACTCCATCTCCTGGTGGGATCACCGTTGTGGTAGTATCCAATGATCCCGTCATTATAATAATACCCGGCACTGGCGACGATCTCCATATTACCGTCCCCGTCCATGTCCAGCACTCCGACACCGTAGGCATAATTGATGGAACCCACGTAGTGGTATTTCCATATCCTTGATGCATTTCCCGGGTTCTCGAACCACATTACGGAATGGGTATCGTAGGACGTTACGGCAACATCCACATATCCGTCCCCATTTATGTCCCCTGGTGCCACTTCCTTGGCCCCTCCTACGACTATGCCGTTGATCCTGTGGAACTCCCATTCGTCGCCGAATGGGTCTGTCGTTCTATTACCTGGATTCTCGAACCATCCCACGGTACCGCTTACGTAAGCGGTCACCAGGAAATCCGGGTCACCGTCCTGGTCAACATCGCATTCCTCGAGGTCCGAGAGCTCTACAAGACCTCCGTCCTCTATGAAGCCCGGGGAGATATTGCTCCCGTCATGGGGAGCCTTGTTTAACCATACAAGCGCTTGTTTGTTCGAGGAGATGAAAAGACCCATATCATCGTATCCGTCATCGTCCAGGTCGCCTATGAAACCCCCGGAACCGTAATTCGGATGCCCGCTCATCACATATGTGTTGGTCCAATAGTTCTTGTTTGGGCTCCCTTTTGAGTCCAACCAGCCTATCCTGTTGTTCCAGTAGGAATTTCCCACGGAGTAGAAGACATCGAGATAACCATCGTTATCAACGTCGCACAGGATAGAGGTGCGGGGATAATATGAATAACCGGATAGGAGAGTATACTTTGACCAGCTGGAATCGCCCTTGTTCCTCCAGTAGTATATGCTCGAACCATAATAGTTGTAGGGAGCTGTTACGATGTCCGCTTTACCGTCGTTGTCGATGTCACCGACATCGAACCCGTATATGGAATAACTTTCCGTTAGTACGTTCGTGGCCGACCATCTTGATTTTCCGGAGATGTTGGATGTGTTGTTGTAGTAGGTTGTATTGGCAGGGCTCTCGAAGGTATAGACCTTTCTGTCGCTGAAAGCTGCGTAAACATCGATATGGTCGTCATCGTTCCAGTCCCCGACGTCCAGGAACTCAATGTATGTTGTGCCGGACCCCGAACCCGTATCGAAGACAGGCCACTGCTGGTGTTCGGTGCCGTTGGACCTGATGAACATCACCACGGCCGCCTCCTGGGTTCCCCAACTGAAAGTCCTCTTGGCCGCGATCAGGTCATCCTCACCGTCGCCGTTCATATCATGAGTATGGAGTAGGTAAGGTCTGAAGGAGCTGGTCAGGGTGTTCGTGACCGATGACAGGATGCCCGATCCCTGGTTCTCACGCCAGTATATCCCGGATGAGGTCGCATACACCAGATCGTTATCATCATCATCGTCCATGTCGTATATGGCAAAATCGTAGACGGATCCGATGCCGAGCGAGCGGGATTCGAAGTTCCCTCCTCCGAGGTTCTCGTAAAGGTGGAGGGAGCCTGGCTGACCGGAGGAGATCACCGAGTCATTCATTCCGTCACCTGTCATGTCGCCCACTTTCAGCCTGGACGGGGTGTAGGATATCATACCACCGGACCCCAATTCGGTCATGGGAGATATGGTCGGTTCGAAACGTCCTCGAACCGTGAGATCACTTCTGTGGATCTCCGCCCCTGCAGGAACAAGGACCCTTCCCAGGGTCTTGGTCTGCACACCACTGTAGGTATTTGTCTTCATGGTGTCCCCGTCGGAGAACAATGTGTTCCTTCCAAAATCACCATAACCGACGCCTTCATATTCCCATTCCGGATCGTTGTCAAGACCTATGTCAACTGCCGGACCATTGATCCAGGGGCCATTTTTAGAGTCAACGGTGGATATCTTCATGGATGCATCCGATATGGGTACGTTCTTCTCAAGATCGAGATATAGATGCGAATCATAGAGTTGTGCACCGGAACCCACCAGTTCGACCAGATCGGAGGTCGGTCCCTGGTTCCCGTTGAAAGTGTCCACATACTGACCGTCGCCCAGGTCTCCGACCATAATGGTCGATCCAATGAATAGGGCCACCGTAAAGATATATGGTGCGATCCTTAGTTTCATCTGCTGACCTCCTCGAGTTGGATTTCCGAGACCCAAACAACAGCCTTGAGGTTTGCTGTCTTCCTATTATGAGAAACGAGGTCTTTATATATTTTATCTGACCACGTTTTCCCCTGTTCTTAATGATTTCGCCTCTCATGTTCCCGGAGTCCAGATAGTGGGATCAGTGGACCGAACGATTAAAATGGTATGCACCGGATATGCATCTTACGGTGATTGACCTGAAGCCGCACTGCTCTCCTTTGGGGGTCGCTGCTCTGCTGTTGCTCTTGTCCTTCGTTCATCCCATCCATTGCGAAGGATCCGAGATAATAGCAGGCCGATCCCGGGCCAAGGGCATTTACGAAACCTATATAGAAGGGAATATAGAGGAGAACATAACCTTCGATGAAGAGAGCTCCCCGGTATATATCAACCGGACCATAACGATAAACGAGACCACCCGAGTATCCCTCCTTTCAGGGTGTACGGTTATAATGGGACAGGGTGCCTCATTGATGATCAAGGGTCAGCTTGTCGCAGAAGGCGAAGGATCCGATGTGACGATAAGGGGTGCATCTCCGGGATCAAGGGGTTACTGGGAGGGCATTGATTTCCTGAATGGATCCAAAGGAAGGTTTGAAGGTGCCAACATATCCGGTGCAAATATCACCCTTTGCCTCGATTCGACCACGGATGTGGTGGTGCGGAACTCATCTTTTGGTTTTGACAATGTTCCCGTTATGCTGAATGGATCCTCCGAACTGCAAGTTTACAATTCCAGCATGGATTACAAAAGGATCATGGTCCTGGACAATACATCCGCATTGCGGCCACACCATTTCCTGGGAGGCACAATAGTGGACCATCTCGGACGATCCGTGGAGGGTGCCAGGGTTCTGATCGAGGACCACGAGGCGTCCACGGTGTTAAGCTACATTACCAATTCAACGGGCGAATTCCCGCATCAGCTTCTGGAGGGGGCACCGATCAAGAAGAGCGATCCTGCCTCCTCGGCAGGAGCATACAATATTTCCGTTTGGGACAATTTGGAGACCTATTATAGAAATATCACCTACCGTTTCAACGCCACGAGCGAGACCCATATCGAAGTACGGCTCTCGTGGCCCCCCGAACTCTCATCGGTACCGGAGAGGATGAACCTGGTGGAGGACTCGCTCGCTTACCATTACACCAATGTTCTGGACCGCAATGATGTCGGATATGTCGGGATAAGCACATCCTCGCCCAGGGTATGGTATAACCGAACCATGGAGAGATTGGAGTTCCTATACACCAATGAGACATATCTCAATGAGAACGTTACCGTGACCCTTGATGACGGATATGATACCAGATCCTATACCATTTTGGTGAAGGTCTATCCTGTGGACGATCCGCCCCAGGTAACATTCCAGGGAGGTTTCATGTATCCAAAGGAGGAAGAACCGGCTTATTACTCCCTCGATATCTTTGACGAGGACACACCCTTTGATCAGATAGAGGTTACCACGGACGATCCCCTGAACGTCAGCTTCGATAGGAACAACAGCAGGTTGGTCTTCCTCTATGGGGACGGGACACCGCTTGAGTTCTCGGTCAACGTGACCGTGTCCGACGGCAACAGCTCAGTGGGCAAGGAGATATCCGTTTTTTTCCAACCTGTTTTCTACAGACCGGAATTCCTGCTGCCCCTTCCTGAGTTCACAACCTATGAAGATGAGGACCTGGTGGTGGACCTCGGACCCTACATCACCGATCCCGATGAGGGTGAAAGGCTCTTCCTTTCTGCAATGACCAGGGACCATGAAATATTCTCCGTAACACTGGATGGGTTCGTCATCACCCTGTTACCCGCACCGGATGCATACGGAGAGGGGAGCCTGCAGTTGACACTTGAGGATGAGAGGGACCTTTCGACCGTTACCTATGTAAACGTAACCGTGCTCCCGGTGGATGATGAGCCAAAGCTGATCTCACCTTCGGTGGAAAAAGCAGCCATCGGGATCTACTGGTTCAATATCACGTACGGGGATATGGACGGCGACATGCCTGACAGGATCCATGTTTCCATCGATGAAAGAGAGCATGAAATGACCGTGAACATGGTCCCGCTCCCCGATCCGACCATTGGAATCCGGTATCATCTGCGGTCCGAGCTTTCACCCGGGACCTATGAGGTCTCCTTCCATGCACGTCAAGGTCCGTTCACTCTCAACGTGACACATGGCTATCTAACCGTTCCCCTGCAGGAGAGGTCCTTCGAGCTCAGAGGCTACAACGGTTCACTGTCGGTGAGCATATGGGAGATCGGCGAAGGGATACCACCTCATCTGATAGAGGTCCAGGATGGGCCGGAATTGGAGAAAGATAGCTTGGTGCTGAACTGCTCATTCAGAATTGACCATCGAAACCTGACCCCCACCAAGGCATGGATAACCGTTTGGCCGCTGGAGATCAGGAGTGATGTCATGGTGAGATCCCTGGAGGTCCGCATCAAGGTGGATGAAGAATGGATCGGACTCGGAGGCGGGATATACGATTCCGCAGCCCGTAATTTTTCCTTTTCATTGAGGGGTGCTCATCTCAACTCCACAATTGCGGTCATCGCCAGGCTGGATCCTGAGAGTGACTCGGATAATGACGGCGTCAAGAACTTCCTCGATGATTTTCCATTTGATCCCGACGAATGGAGGGACACGGATGGTGACGGGATCGGTGATAATGCCGATGAGGACGATGACAATGATGGGTTCACGGACGAGTTCGAGCTGAGAGCCGGAACGGACCCCCTCTCGGACAGCTCCTTCCCGGTGGATACGGACTTTGATGGGCTCTATGATCACGAGGACAACGATGATGATGGTGACGGCATGCCCGATCAGTGGGAAAATGAGAACGGCCTGGATCCGTTGGACCCTTCGGACGCACACCTTGATCCGGACCGGGACGGGACATCCAATCTTGAGGAGTACCTGAGGGGGACCGATCCCCGCCATGATGATAGGGACGTGGGGGACGGGGACAAGTTTCAGAACTGGATGCTGGTGGTTTCCGTATTGTTGCTGTTGTTGCTCTTGCTCGGTGGTATCGCCCTCCTCATCCTCTCCAGGGGAAGGCACAGGAAGGAAATAGAGGAAGCGGATTCCGAATGGGAGGTCCAGGGGGAGCTGGAGCCGGAGGAAGCAGTGGACTGTCCCGATTGCGGGTCCGTATATCCTCTCTGGTTCGATGAATGCCCGAGATGCGGGGAGACGAATCCCTACGAGGAGTGATATGGATGATAGGAGCACTTCAAGGCAGGAAGGTACTGGTGACCGGTGGTTCCAGAGGAATAGGAAGGGCGGTAGTGACGGAACTGGTGAAAGCAGGTGCCTATGTAGGTTTCACTTATGTGAAGAGCAGTGAGGAGAGTGCGTCCCTTGTCAGGTCCATGGGCGGAAGGGCCGTATCCTATCAGGCCGATACAAGGGACATGGAGAGGATGGAGGAGGTGGCACAGGACCTCTACCTCAAGCAGGGTGCATCTCCTCTAAGGGGTCTGGTAGTGAATGCGGGCATATACAAGAGGTCCTCCTTCGCCGATCTGTCCCGGGATGACTGGAAAAGGACCCTGGAGGTCAATCTGGATGGTGCTTACAACGCGGTCAAGGCATGCCTCCCTCACATGGAGGAGGCCTCGATCGTAATGGTCTCCTCACAATTAGCTCATAGAGGTTCGGGGCACGGTTCGGACTATTCGGCCTCCAAGGCAGGATTGCTCGGTCTGGCCAGGTCCCTGGCAAAAGATCTTGCCCCCGGGATAAGGGTCAATACGGTGTCCCCCGGTTATGTGGATACTGATATACTGGCAGGGGACACTCCCGAAAAACGCGCCTCGCGTGAGTCAAAGGTGCCGCTTGGCAGGATAGGAAAGCCCGTCGAGATGGCAGCTCCCATTGCGTTTTTTCTATCCGATGACTCTTCTTATATCACGGGTGCGGATCTGGATATCAACGGAGGACTTTACGTCCATTGAGATCAGAGGTCCATGGAGAAGTCCACCTGGATGCCCCATGCGTCAATGAACAGCTCGCTGGGGTTCAGGGCAACCGCCAGGAAGGTTGAGGGATCCATCCCCACGACACCGTGCCCTACCTTATCGGTGGAGATGACCAGTTCCCTGATCAGTACGTCATGTTCTGTGGAGCCGGCTTTTAGTTCGGCGACGGTTCTCACTATCTCAATGGTCACATCCTTTTCTATGTCGGCGGTCAGATCGAATTCGATCATGAGGTCGCCAGAGGGTCCCTCATGGAAGGAGGTGTTCATTATCTCAATGGAATCCACCAGGTCGGATATGAAGGATAGGTCCAGGGTCTGATCCACATTCTCGGTCCTCTTCCAGAAGGATAGCGGCTTCACTTCCACCTTTCCCATCATCCGTATCTCCTCCTTATCCAATATCTCCCTGAACTGATCCTCGTTCAGGACCAGATCGGAGATCCCCCGGGAGTAGTTTACGGGAAGTGTATCGTTCTCCAATATCACGTTCAGGTTCTCGTTCTCTGTATCTATGTTCGGTGAGTATTGAAGTTCAACAGAAATATCGCACATATCGTTCTCTATGTGTATATCGATACTTCCCAGGGAGACCTCGGGTGATGATCGCATGATGACGGCAACGGATCCCAAGATCAAGATGAGGGCCACAACAATTGCTCCTATCAGGACCACCGGTCCCTTTCCGACCTTCAATCTATTTCCTCCCCGCTGAGTTGACCTTCTTATCCATCCATCCTCTCACCGCAGCCCCCATCAGACGATTGGCATGATAAGCTGAGCGGGATGAGCTGTCAGGGAATATCATGAACTCGCCCTTCATTATTCCCTTCACGATGGAGGTGGCCACTCTGGCCGGGGGTATGGGTTCGATGGTTTTTGAGATTCCCCTGAGCTCATGTGGTTTGGTCCGGTTCTCGAACTCCAATTGTGGTGTGTTCGTGTCGGGGGGGAACACCACCCCCACGCCGATGTTCCTTGGCTCCAGTTCCATTCTCAATGCCTGGGAGAATCCCCACACACCGAACTTGGCTGCGCTGTAGGCCGTATATCCGAACAATCCAATGAAACCTGCCACCGATGATATGTTCATTATGTATCCAGGGGACCTTATCAGAGGCAGGAGGACCTTCGTTGTGATCATGGTCCCCTTGAGATCGATGTTCAGGGTCCTTTCTATCTGATCGATTGTGAGATCCATCAGTGTTCCGGGGTATACGATCCCCGCGGAGTTGATCAGGATGTCGATCCCTTCGTGATCCTCCTTGATCCTCTTCTCAAGGCAACGGAGGTCCTTGATCGATGATATGTCCGCGGGATATGCCGAGACGATCCCCGGCGCCCTCTTCGAGGCTTTTTCAAGGTTTTGTTGGTTCCTTGCAATGATGATGACCTCTGCCCCCTCATCCGAGAAGGCCCTTGCGGTGGCAAACCCGATTCCCGAGGACCCTCCGGTTATCGCCACCTTCTTCTTCTTGAAGGACCTTATCCTGACCATCGATCATTGAAGAGATCCCTGGATATTTAAGATGTGTCCAACACAGGTATCATTAAAAACCATGGAAAGCGATTCATCGGTATGAAGAGCAGACCACCCTTGTATTTGGATCTTTTCAGGTCCGGGGAGCTCGAGGAGAGGGCCCGGATCGGCATGGGCAGGCTGGGCTCCTGCGATATATGTCCCAGGAACTGTCATGTGGACAGGACTGCCAACCAGACAGGTTTCTGTCTCATTGGAAAGGATAGTGTGGTATCGAGCTACGGACCGCATCTGGGTGAGGAAAGACCTCTTGTGGGTGCAAAGGGATCGGGGACAGTTTTCTTTTCAGGGTGCAATATGGGTTGCAGATACTGCCAGAACCACGAGATATCCCAGAAGCTCAGCGGTAGCCGGTTAGATGCCGATGGACTTGCTGATGTGTTCCTGTTTCTCCAGGCCTCAAAATGCCACAATGTGAACCTTGTTTCCCCTTCCCATATGGTGCCCCAGATCCTTAAAGCCCTGGAAAGGGCCTGCAGGAAAGGTTTCCGACTACCCCTGGTATACAATACAGGCGGATACGATTCCATCAAGACACTGAAGCTCTTGGATGGCGTGGTCGACATCTATATGCCCGATATGAAATATTCGGACAGCGGGGTTGCCGAAAGGCTTTCGCTGGTGAAGGATTATCCGGCAACGAACAGGGAGTCGGTAAAGGAGATGCACAGCCAGGTGGGCGATCTTTTCATCGGCAGGGACGGCCTGGCCAAAAGAGGCGTTATGGTCAGACATCTGGTGCTCCCCAACGGCCTTTCGGGAACCAGGGGTGTCGTTGATTTCCTGGCAAAGGAGGTTTCGAAGGACACCTATGTCAATATAATGGACCAGTACAGACCGGAATACAAAGCTATGGACCATGCTGGCATGGGCCGCATGGTCACCAGGGAGGAATACCTGAGTGCACTGGATGCGGCAAAGAGCGCCGGCCTGCACCGGTTCGCCCGTTGAGCCATCTAATTTGCAGAGCCCTGATATGTTAAAATAAATGTATATATCGGATAATGTATGGTCCTTCTAAGGTGTGAAAGAATGACAGAAGAAATTACCATGCCTCTTTTAGGCGACAGATTTCCGGAATTGACCGTGAAGACCACCCATGGAAATAAGGACCTTCCCGGGGAATACAAGGGAAAATGGTTCGTCCTTTTCAGCCACCCGGGTGACTTCACCCCGGTGTGCACAACAGAGTTCGTTGGTTTCCAGAAGAGATATGATCGGTTCAGGGAGCTGAACTGTGATCTGATAGGACTCTCCATAGACCAGGTATTCTCCCATATAAAATGGACGGAATGGATACATGAGAACCTGGACGTGAAGATCCAATTCCCCATAATAGCCGACGATCAGGGCAAGGTCGCAAAAAGGCTCGGCATGCTCCATCCGGGGAAGGGAGCCAACACCGTAAGAGCAGTTTTCATCGTTGATCCGGATGGGATCCTGAGGCTTGTTCTCTACTATCCGCAGGAGATAGGAAGGAACATGGACGAAGTGGTAAGGGCCGTGAAGGCACTTCAGGTAGCCGACAAACACAAAGTGGCGCTTCCTGCCAACTGGCCGGAGAACGAGATCATCAATGATCGTGTGATCATACCGCCTGCGGCGGACGAGGACACGGCCCAGGACAGAAGGGGCAGGAAGGACTGCTATGATTGGTGGTTCTGCCACAGGGAACTATGAAGCGGCCTTGAGCGCATAGCTTCCCAGTATCCTACCTTCCAGCCGGAGGGATTCGGGGTTCAGGTCGTCGAGGTTGTCCATGTATGTATGGTACTCCTCGCAGCCTGAGCCCCATGCCGCCACGCCCTTGTCACCTTCAATGGTGAACGGCCAGTAGTCGGAATAGGGGGTGGTCAGTGGATCCCAGGAATATTTGATTGTATACCTGGATAGGTCCGGTTCCCTGTCAAGGAGGAGTTCCCCCAGATCCTCTATGTCCTCTTTCGTATCGTTATCATTGGTGACCATGCTCACCGTCATTGAATCGAGGTCGGCGTGGGCCATATCGAAGTTCATGACCACCTCCACCTTTCCCTGGAAGTCGCTCTGGTGTGCCTTGTAATAAGCCTTGGAGCCGTAGAGACCTTCCTCCTCACCGCCCACCGTTACGAACCTTATGGTCCTTTCGGGGTTGTATCCCGAAAGTCCCCTGGCGATCTCTATCAGCGAAGCAGGACCAACGGTGTTGTCTATCGCTCCGATCGTATTGTAGCAGGTATCGTGGTGAGCTGTGAAGATAACATATTCGTCCGTCTTTGAGCTCCCCTTGATGTCGCCTACAACGACCCTGCAGGGCATGTTTCCGATCCTGACATCCATATCCATTCTCAGCTTATGGTTCCCGGATGTCCTCTCCAATATCTCGTCGCCCATGTCCTTCGAGACCATGAAGAAAGGAATGTCGGGGTAATCGTCGTAATCGATGGGGTTCTGATTTGTCTTGAACATGGGCAGGTAACCCAGGTTCTCCCCTCTCCACAGGTTCTGTAGGATGATGGCCTTCGCACCCGCCTGATATGCACGGGTATAGAGGTCCGAATTCGCCGGTGTATCCGCGGTCTGCTCGATGAAGCATACCTTTCCCTGAACCCTGGAGTAGGCGTTCTCGTCTGTGCCGTCCCCGATATTGACCACGTTCAGATCATCCCTGAAGTTGTTCCATTGGTAGGAACCGGAGTAGCCCTGCATCACGAATTCGGTGATGTGTTCGAAGCTGATCGTCTGACCTAATGGTCTGGGCATGTTCCTGAAGGGATAGTATTCCACCAGGGATACCTCCGCACTCATCACCTCGAACATGGGGACATCATAGGTCTCGATATGGACGTCTTCCAATCCTGCCTCCTCGAACTGCGATGCGATGTACTCCGCTCCCCGTAGTTCCGCATCGGAGCCGGTCATCCTTGGGCCCCACTGGACGAGCTCCCTTACGTGCTGCCCTGCCCTGGCGTGGTCGAAATCGATCAGCACCTTGTTCTGCTTATCCGAAAGTATCGAACCGGCATTGATGACCACGGCCCCTATGAGAACAGCTGCTATGATGACCACCGGGATAGCTATCAGGACCTTCTTGTCCATGGACCCGAATGTATCTGTTCATAGATAAAACATGTAGTGTCCACTCCGGCATGCTGGACCTATTCATATCTAAGTGCATCCGCGGGTGCTACCCTCGATGCCTTTAGGGCTGGCGGTATGGAGAACAGGAGTGCAACAAGAAGTGCGGCGCCCACTATAAGAACGAGCTTCGACCAGGGGACCCCGAACTCGGGGAGCGTCTCGCTGAGGTCATCCCTCCAGAGGACCCAGCCCAGTATGATTCCCAACAGTGTGCCAACGGTCAGGCCGGAACCGGCAATGAAACCGGATTCCATGAGGAAAGAGCCGACCACTGCTTTCCTCTTGAAACCTATGGCCCTCATCATACCTATCTCATGTCTTCTCTCGTAGACCGATCTGAGGGTTACGATGCCCAGACCGACTATGCCTATTATCAGACCCAGGGCAAGGAAGGCGTTGAACAGGTTGAAAAAACTGTTCTGAATGCTCAACATGTCAGCTATTATCTCGGATACCACTATGGCGTAGAAACCGTACCTGATCAGGTCCTTTCTCATGAGGTTGGCCACGTCCCTGGCGTCCTCTCCTTCCTCCACGCTGATGAAATGGATGTTCTTTTCCGTGACCCCGAAGTATTCTTCTGCATAGGGTTCGTAGAGGAACACCCCTCTTGTCGCCATGAGCTTGGATATTCCTATCACGGTCTTGTTGTAGGAGGTCCCGTTGAGAGCCACAAGGTGGATCTTGTCCCCGACCTTGGTACCTGTTCCCATTCCCGGCGGACCCGAGAAGCTTCCTCCTCCTCCGAAGGAACTGTCGACTATCACATGGTCCGGGTCCTGCTTCAATGCCTGCCAGACCTTCTGGTTTGATCTATCCTTTTCGTTCTCGATACCGATGAGGTCCCAGGCCACGGAATCGAAACCATATCTGTTGCTCTCCATGAATTCATCGGATATGCCCACACAGGTGGTCCGGGTCTCTTGATATCCCATGTCGAAGGGCAGGGTTATGTTCAAGAACAGCGTTCCGCTGGTCAGGGAGTGGGACCTCTCCCATTCGATATCATCGTAGACCTCGCTTTCATACAGCTCGCTTTGGATGTCGGGTATCTCGGCCGTATTGGATATCCCTATGATCTCGTATCCCCCTCCCACGTTCCTTTCGAAGGATTCTATGTTGACGTTGAAGATATGGGTGATCATCGACATGCCGGTGATGGTGAAGATAATAAGGGCGAACATGAAGATGGTGACGCCGGTCCTGAACCTCTTCTTCACCGGATAGGATATGGCCATCTTTATGGAGGCCGGGGAGAGACGGAACAGGCATAACAACTTCTCCACCGCCCAGAGGATGATGTCCGTGTTCCAGACCAGCAGGAGGACACCGGAGGATACCATGAAGATCCCTGAAAGGATGAACATCTCCAGTCCTGCGGTGTAATCGGCCCAGATGGATGGTGTTGGCAGTATCCAGAAGGTGAGGACAAGGACTGCCACAAGATTGTAGGTCAACCTCTCGCTTATGAAGTTCCTCGTCAAGAGGCCGACCCCAATGAGGAGAACCGAGATGCCTACCATCACGGGCCATATGGCTTCGCTCAGTACGCCGCCGAGCAAGAAGAGCGATCCGCCGATCACCATCATGGTTCCGAAAAAAGTGAGTTTGCTCAACAGGACCTCTATTATCTTCGCCTTTTTGCTTTGGTCCGATCCCATGGTTCTCTCGTCCCATACCCCGAAGAGCTTCCATCCGAATTCAATGAGCCTGAACCTGGTCACGGGAACGGGGGTGTTCCTTATGGCCGATACTATGTTCAACCTGGCGATCCTCTGGGTTATGAAGAGAGTGGTTGCAAGCGTTATCGAGAAGCCGCCGACGAACGAAAATATCAGTGATATGGGGGAGACGGAGTAAAAGCGAAGTATCTCGAAACTTCCTCCGGCAAAGGATTGGAGTATCCTTTCCACGAACAGGATTATAAGATAGCCGGTGATCACCCCCAGGACCACCCCTACGGCCGATGAGATCACCGAATAGAGACCCCCCTCGAAAAGGTATGTCATCCTCAGATGCCTCTTCTTCATACCCACCGCCCTGGATATGCCCATCTCTTCCTTCCTCTCCTCTGCTAGCATGACGAAGATGTTGATGATTAGTGCTATGCCTGCGATTATGGAAAACGTACCCAGTGCCAAAAAGAGCTGGGTGAAGGTGTTCATGGCGGTCTTTGACATGTCAACACTGGTCTTTTTGTCGCCGGTGATCTCCAGGTCCTTGCGGCTGTCAACGGGATGGGGAACATCCTCCAACCGCCTGTTCACCTCTTCTACCACCTCGGGACAGAGCTCACCTCCGTCCACCTTCCCTCCCTGATTGGAGATGAAGAGTATATTGTACGCCCCTCCGGTCCAGTCCCCGTCCTTGCCCGGATCCTCCGCAGAGACGTTGGTGATGTTGTACAAGCTCCAGAGAGAGTCGAACGACATGAAGATGTTGTTGGACCCCCAGCCCGCTCTTCCTCCGTCATCGACGACTTCCTTTATGGTAAAGGGTCTGAAGTTGGTCCCGGATGATATCATGAGATCATGGCCGGGCTCTCCCTCTATCATCTCGGCCGATCCCTTTGTGATGTATACCTCGCCCGGGCCAAGATCGTAATCCACGGGCTCCCCGTTCACCTGCAGTGTTCCGAAGGCGTCCTCGGTATGGGGAGAATAGGCATGGAGGTTCATCATGGGTTCGACGAGTGCGGTATCAAGGTCCATGACCGCTGCCGATCTTCGGATCTCCCAGGATACACCGTCGATCAGGGCATTGTCCTTTTCCTCATTGACGGACCAGACCAGGTCGGATAGGTTCTGGGCCTGCTCACCTCGGAAGAGATAGTTGCCACCCGTTTCGTTGACCACGACAATGTACTCGTCCCTGAGATAGAACTCATCGTAGACCATGGTCTCTATCATGTTGTTCATGGTGTCCCCTATGGCAAGGGAGGAACAGATTATGGAGGTACCTATCATGAAACCGAGGATCGCTATTACCGTGTCGCTCTTGTGCCTTACCAGGTTGCGGACCCCCATCTTGAACTGGAGCCGGTGGAACAATACAAGGAAAAGGAAGACGATAAAGAGGATAATGAGTATTGGAACCATTAATACCATGATGAATATTCTGAGGTCCGTGGGGAGCAGGAACCCCAGGAATACCACCGGCAGGAGCAGTACGAGAGCGAAAGAAAGAGCTATCTCACCTCCATGCTCCAGTATCCATCTTCCCAGACCCATTGAACCACCTTACATGGATGCTTTTTCCTGCGCGGAGATCCTGGCGGCTCCCGTGTCCTTCTCGCCACAGGTCGTATAGTCCCTGCCTCCAGGGTGTTTGAGAGCGTCCTTGGCCGTGATCGGCACGTCCTTGACTATCTTTCCGTCCTCCATGTGGATCACCCGCCTGCATTTGGAGGCGACGTCCGGGTCGTGGGTGACTATTATGAAGGTCATGTGAAGCTTTTCGTTGAGCTTTCTCATGAGCTCCATGATCTCATAGGAGTTCATCTTGTCGAGGTCTCCCGTTGGTTCATCGGCCCATACGATCTTCGGATCGTTCACGAGCGCCCGGGCCAGGGTGACCCTCTGTCTTTGGCCACCCGAGAGCTGGGAGGGTCTGTGCGTTTCGTATCCCTTGAGACCCACCACTTCCAGGGCCTTCTCAGCCTTCTTTCGTGCATCCTTTGGGGATATACCGCTGAGCAGTAGTACCATTTCCACGTTCTCGACGGCGGTGAGGACCGGCAGCAGGTTATAGAACTGGAACACGAATCCCATGTTGCTGGCCCGGTATTCAGTCCTCCTGTCATCTTTCATCCTGGCGAGGTCGGTGCCCTCGATATATACATTGCCCGATGTGGCATCATCCAGCCCCGAGAGACAGTTCAGCAGGGTCGTCTTGCCGCAACCCGAAGGACCCATTATGGTGACCATCTCGCCTTTCCTGACGTTGAGGTCGATGCCCCTCAGGGCGTGGACCTTTACGGACCCGGTGTCGTAGATCTTGTGCAGACCTCTGGTTACGACGATATTGGAATCGGGACCCTTGTTCAATTCAATGACCTCCTGTGATGTGGTCAATATCAATCGGTATTAAAATTTTGTGATTATGGAAGGAAAAGGATGCACCAGAGGGTGCATCCTCACCCTGTCAATGTACTATCTTCTTCCGGACCTGTTCCTGGGAGGTCCCCTTCTGCCCTGATCGGACCTCTGGGGTCTCCTGGATGAGCGCTGGCTCTTCCTCGGCCTCTCCTGGAAGCCTTCGGGCTTTGGGGTCAAGGCTTTCATTGAAACCTCGTACTTGCCCCTGTCGATCTCTATGACCTTGACCCTGACCTTGTCCCCGACGTTGACCTTGTCGGTCACCTTGTCCACGTGGCCCCATTCCAGTTCGGAGATGTGCAGTAGACCATCGTTCTTCGGGGTTAGTCGGACGAATGCTCCGAAGGGCATTATCTTGACTACCTCTGCGTCCTCGAATATGTCGCCTACCTCGATCTCACGGGTTATGCTCCTGATTATGCCCTCCACGGTCTTTGCGTTGGAAGCGTCCTCGGAGGTGATCAGAACGGTGCCGTCGTCCTCGACGTCAATATTGACATCGTAGTCCTCGCACATCCCCCGGATTATCTTGCCTCCCGGTCCTATCACATCACCGATCTTCTCGGGGTCTATCTTCATATGGACGATCCTAGGTGCGTTCTCCGACAGGCTCTTTCTGGGCTCAGGTAATGTCTTGGTAACAACATCCAGCATCTCGTTCACTGCCTTCCTCATGGGTGGGAAGGTGGCCTTGATAACATCCATGGGAAGTCCACTTGACTTGGTATCCATCTGGATCCCGGTGAGCCCGTCCTTGGTGGAGGTGAACTTGAAGTCCATTCCTCCCTTGCCGTCCTCGAGGTCCTGGAGGTCGGTGAGGACCTTCCATTTATTACCCTTGGATGCGAGCCCCATGGCAATTCCCACCACAGGTTTCTTTATGGGGACCCCTGCGTCCATCAAAGCCAGTGTGGAGCCGACGGTGGAGGCCATCGATGAGGACCCGTTGGACCCCATGACCTCCGATACGACCCTTATGGTGTAGGGAAAATCCTCTTCTCTGGGGAGTACCGGTCCCAGAGCTTTCTCGGCAAGCATGCCGTGTCCGATCTCCCTTCTTCCCGCTCCCCTCATGAACTTCACCTCACCAACCGAAAAGGGCAGGAAATTGTAGTGATGGAAGTACCTTTTCTTATCGTCCGTTTCCATGGACTCTATGATCAGATCGTCACCGGGGGCTCCCAGTGTGACAAAGCTCAGTACCTGCGTCTCTCCCCTCGAGAAGAGACCGGTCCCGTGTGCCAGCGGCAGTACGCCCACCTCCGATCTCAGGTCCCTTATCTGGTCTAGCTTCCTTCCGTCCACCCTTTTGTCCTTTTCCAGAATGGCTTCCGTGACCTGGTCCTCGATGTGATCGAAGAAGAACTTGGACATGAGCTTCCTGAGGTATTGCTCGGTCTCTTCTTCTGTCCGGTCCTTGCTCTTTAGCTTCTTCTTGAAATGCTCTATGAGCTTTTCCTCGAGCTCCTTGATGATCTCCTTCCTTTCTCCCTTGGAGCCCTTGGGGGTGTTGAAGAGATACTTTTCCATTTCCGGTGCAGCCTTCTTCTTGATCTTCTCGATGACCTTCTTGTCCTGCTCATCTAAGTCCGTGGCCCATTTCAATTCCTCGTCCTTGAGCTTTTTCTTTCCCACCTTCTTCTTTATTTTGCTCATGAACTCGATCATGGGGTCCATGGTCCTCATGGCCATCTCCATGGCTTTTATCGTATGCTCGTCGTCCATTTCCCTTGCATCGCAGTCCACCATGGTCAATCTCTTACCATCGCCGATAACGGCCAGGTTGATCTCGGAGAATTCCATCTCGTCCACGGTCGGATTCACAACCCACTCACCGTTCACCATTCCTATCCTGCAACCGGTGACCGGTCCGTCGAAGGGAACCGATGATATTTCGAGGGCTATTGTTGCAGCTATCATCCCCACAATGTCGGGTTTGTTCACCCCGTCGACGCTCAAGGGCATGATGATCACCTGCACCTCGTTCCTCAGTCCATCCGGGAAGAGAGGTCTTATTCCCCTGTCGATCATCCTTCCTGTAAGGACAGCCTCGGTGGAAGGTCTTCCTTCCCTTTTGAGGAACCTCGGCCCCTTGATCTTTCCAACAGCGGAATATCTCTCCTCATAGTCGACCATCAGCGGGAAGAAATCCATTCCCTCCCTTGCCGATCTTGACATGCAGACGGTTGCGAGGACGGTTGTGTCCCCCATCCTTGCCGTAACAGCGGCGTCGGCCTGGTGTGCCATCCTGCCGTGTTCTATTATCACTTTCTTTCCTGAATAATCCATTTCAAAGGTTTCAATTTCCATATGCTACCACCTTTTATTTGCATGAGCACAGGCGGATATGGCACCCTCTGTTCTGTTCGATATCGAGGATATAATGATCTTGTTTCCCGGTCCCGGATCCCGTGAAGGACCCCGAAGGTTCGCCAAATGGCCCCCTTATGGGTCTTTGATAGACCAAAGCCGAAGGGTCCATCCCTTCAGCCACGTTGGACATTACCAAAGGACCAAGGATAAATTCTTCCTTGTCCATATCTCTTACTTTCCTTTTTTTCCTGCGCTTCGGCTCACAAGCAAGGTCTACGTTATAAGCTTTTTCCCTCAATCTTTGGTCTGCACAATTGAAGAAGCTCACCGGTCATGCCTACTTTTATATGGTATGAGTACAAGATTACTCTCAAGGAAGTGTTGCAATGAGTAAGATAGATTGGTATGATCAATTCGTTGATCTGGAATATGGGCCGGAAGATGATGATCTAATAGTCCTTTTCTATTTCGAACCTCCCGAAGGGATGTCCGACAAGGAATCGGCGGGAAGGATCGCCTCGGAGAGCTCCACCGGGACATGGACCACACTTTCCAACATGCCGGACAGGATGAAAAGCCTTCAGGCAACCGCCTTCGAGATGGACAAAAATTACCTGAAGGTGGCTTATCCAAGGGACCTCTGGGAGAACGGAAACTTCTGCCAGTTAAAGAGTGGCATAGCAGGGAACATCTTCGGTATGAAGGGGGTGAAGAACCTGAGACTGATAGATGTGACGCTTCCCCCGGACTACGTGAAGCACTTCAAGGGTCCGATACTTGGAATGGAAGGCATCAGAAAGAGGTGGAATGTACGTGATAGGCCTTTGACCGGAGCGGTTCCGAAACCAAAGATCGGCTTCACCGCCAAGGAGCATGCGGAGGTCGGTTTTGAGACCTGGATGGGCGGTTTCGACTTCGTCAAGGACGATGAGAACCTATCCTCGCTGAAGTTCAACAGGTTCGGGAAGAGGGTGGAGTACCTAGCCAAGTTCAGGGATAGGGCGGAGGATCTGACGGGTGAGCAGAAAGGCGCCTTCGTGAACATCACCGCCGATGTGGAGGAGATGAAGAGGAGGGCGGACATCCTGCATGAACATGGTTTCTCATACGCCATGATCGATGTTGTGATAGTCGGAACCGCCGGCCTCATGACCATGAGGGATTACCTGGGAGACCTCGGCATGACAACTCATGCACACAGGGCTATGCATGCATCGTTCGACAGGAATCCTCTCCACGGAATGACAATGCAGTTCCTGGCGAAGGAGATGAGGCTCATAGGAATGAACCAGCTCCATACCGGAACTGCGGTCGGAAAGCTTGTGGGGGATAAGGAGGAGGTCAGCGGTCTTGCCGACATACTCAGGGAGAAGAGGATCGAGGCCAAAGGACGGATGCTCCTGGAGCAGGACTGGGGTGATATCAGATCCGCCTTCCCGGTAGCATCGGGAGGCCTGCATCCCGGACTGGTTCCCGACGTCATGGACATCTACGGAAATGATATGGTGCTCCTTGTAAGTGGAGGAATACACGGACATCCCGACGGTACCAGGGCCGGAGCCACGGCGACGATGCAGGCCATAGACGCCTGGAAGGAAGGTATTACGCTGGAGGAGAAGGCAATGAAGGCGCCGGAACTCTCAAGGGCCCTTGAAAAATGGGGACACCACAAGCCGAAGTGAACTATAGCAGCGCTCCCATCTCGTCCACGAGTCCCGAGAACACCTTCAGGGCCTCCTTTATGGGTGTGGGTGTGGAAAGGTCCATGCCTGCATCCTTCAGAAGGTCCATAGGCGGTCTCGAACTGCCTGCCTTCAAAAGGTCGAGGTATCTGTCAAGCTGGTCCGTGTCCCCCCGGAGTATCCTTAGGGCGATGGCATTTGCCACCGAGAAGCTGGTGGCGTATTTGTATACATAGAAATTGTAGTAGAAATGCGGTATCCTGGCCCATTCCAGTTCGATCTCCCTGTCAATGATCATGTCCTCTCCGAAGTATTCCCTGTTCATCTTTCCATAATGTGCACCGAGGGAATCCGCTGTGATCGGTATGTTCTTCTCGACCATTGCTGTGATATCCCTTTCGAACTCGGCGAACATGGTCTGCCTGAAGACGGTTCCCTTGAAGGATTCAAGATAATGGTTGACCAGGTATGCCTGTTCCTCCTTTGACCTCCATTTCCTTCGGAGGTGGTCCAGCAAAAGGACCTCGTTGACGGTGGATGCAACCTCTGCAACGAAGATCCTGTAGTCTGCGGTGATGTGTGGTTGGTTCTTGTTGGAGAGGTAACTGTGGATGGAGTGCCCCATCTCATGGGCCAGGGTGAACAACTCCTTGATGTTACCATCATAGTTCATCAGGATGTAGGGAGGGGAGTCGTAGCAGCCTGATGAGTATGCACCCGACCTCTTTTTCCTGCTCTCGTATACATCCACCCAACCAGATGAAAGACCTTCCCTGACGATATTCCGGTATTCCTCTCCCAGCGGTTCTATGGCTTCCAGCACCAGTTCCTTTGCATCTTCCCACCTGACCTTCCTTTCGAAATCCTTCACCAGAGGAGTGTAGACATCGTACATGTGGAGTTCATCCACACCCAGTGCTTCCTTCCTGAGCTTCACATAAGAATGGAGATCGGGAAAGGAGTGATGCACCGCTTCGATCAGACCATTGTAGAGAGAGGGGTCCACCTCATCGTTGTCCAGCGAGGCATGGAGCGAGGATGGATAGTTACGTGCCTTTGCCTTGAAGGATCTTCTCTTGAGCTCTCCTTCCAATGTGCTGGCGAACGTGTTCCTGTGGGAATGGTAGGAGGCATAGTAGTTCTCCAGCGCTCTCTTCCTCAGATCCCGGTCCCTGCTGAGCAGTAGTCCCACGAACCTTCCATGGGACAGCTCTATATCGTTACCTTCCTCATCCTTGATGGTGGGGAAACTGAGATCGGCATCATTGAGCATCTTGAAGGTCTTCGATGATGCGTCCAGCGCTTCATCCGCAAGTGAGAGGAGCTTTTCCTCCTTCTCCGAGAGATAATGGTCCTTCTGCCTGATCATGGACCGGATGGTCTCCCTTGCGAACTCCAGTTTCGGGTCTTTCATGAGATCTGCCAACCCATCCCTGTCCAGGGTCAGGATCTCCGGAACGATATAGGAGGATTCCGTCTCCATCCTGACGGCTAGGTTGAAGGCACGATCGTGAAGCGATTGGAAGGTGGTGTTCGACAGGTCCTCATCGTGTTTTAGATGGGCCCATGTGAAGACCTTTTCCAGCTTCCGGGAGAGCCTATCCTCGAATCTTATGCATTGCGCTATGTTCTCATTGCTTTCGGTCAGCGTTCCCCTGAAACCGGAGATGTCCGGGAGCATCGCTTCGCATTCCTTGAACTCCCTTTCCCATTCCTCCGCATTCTCGTATAGTTCTGTCAGGTCCCACTTGTATTTCTCTTCGATATCGGACCTTTTCGGTACCGATCCGTCCGCTGTCATCGTTCTTCACCTCCTTTCCAGTACATCTTGATATGTTCTATGCCCGCTTCCGTGAACCTTGGACCGATAGCCCCGAACCCGATCTTCTCGTAGAATTCCCTTGCGGCAGTCTGCGAGTGGAGATAGATACGGTCCGGTCCGAGTCTCAGTGCTATCTGAAGGATGTTTTTCATTGCGAACCCTCCGAGCCCCTTTTTTCTGTGTTCCTTGAGCACGGCCAGCCTCTCGATCTTTATATCGGAGCCGTTCCATCTGTACCTTATGCATCCGACGGAAACGCCATTCTTCTTGATCAGGAAATGGATGCTGTTTTGTTCATGCTCATCATACTCAATATCTCGGGGGACCCCCTGCTCCTCGATAAACACTCTTTCCCTTATCTTTCTCTCGATGTATAGGTCCTTTTCGGTCCGGACCTCTTCAAGGGCCGCTGATGCGTCGGATCCCAAATTCTGCATCCTCCAGGACCAACATGAGGCGGACCCGGATGATATTTCTTTTCACAGGATGGAGCATATTTCATTCAAGAATGGTACCTTTCCTGTAATATGTTCATTTCTTAAACATCCGGATGAACCAAGCTGCTTCTTCACTGCTTACTGGTTCAAACTATTCCCCTGAAGATAAAGATAAAATGGTATCGTAAATTCCTTTCGTCAATGGGAAAGTGGAGCGGAATTTCGATGTTCAGCAGAATTAGACCGTCACTTATTATTTTCTTTCTGCGTATTTTTTCATTCTTTCAAGCTTGAATATGATATGAATGAAAAAGTAGCGGGGAATAGATTTTCTGTAAAATCGAAGATTTTACTTCTCCGGATGTTAGATACGGAAAGTAATGATGTAAGTTCCGAAAACAATTATTTCTTAAACATCCGGATGAACCAAGCTGCTTTTTCATTGCTTACTGGTTCAAATCATTCCCCTGAAGATAAAGATAAAATGGTATCGTAAATTCC
>JAWOCK010000095.1:0-7466 GCA_046483845.1 Thermoplasmatota archaeon
ACGTGCGATTCGACCATGTGTGATCGCCAGAAAGGTATCGGGAGGTAGTAGATCCGATAGAGGCACACATATCTATTCTGTTCTGATGAGTGTTGTTCAGACGTTGGATCAGAACGGTAAAAATATTGTGACTCATGGTAAGGAAATCATTCAAACTTCTCATGGTTAACTTCAAGAGACTGACCACTTACGGAAAATGGGAAGGTTTTTATAATAATTGAATATTAGCAGTTTTCCCCCGGATGGCCGCGAGGTCATTTGTGGGTCAGGTGCCCTCGAATGAGAAGGGTTAAATACCCGACCTCTTTTAGGGGGGCCCTACCGCGATCATTGGCGTTACATCGTGACATGGCAGTATGCCAGGATGATCGGTGTCATCTGTTGATGGCGGACAGGAAAGGGGTTGGAGAAACCCGACGAATGCCGTGACCTCTCCTACCCGACATACGATGTTAATGAAACTCGAGCGAATCGAACGTTGTGTGCAGGAAGATGGAAAGTATATATTGCTTCTATCTGTCAATTCCGGTTGATCCTGCCGGCGCTCACCGCTTTTGGAATCCGATTAAGCCATGTGAGTCGAGAGGGTTCGGCCCTCGGCAGACCGCTCAGTAACACGTGGATAACCTGCCCTGAGGAGGGGGATAATCTCGGGAAACTGAGGCTAATACCCCATAGATCTTAGATACTGGAATGTTCTTAGGTTGAAAGCTACGGCACCTCAGGATGGGTCTGCGGCCTATCAGGTTGTAGTGAGTGTAAAGGACTCACTAGCCGACGACGGGTACGGGCCATGGGAGTGGTTGCCCGGAGATGGACTCTGAGACACGAGTCCAGGCCCTACGGGGCGCAGCAGGCGCGAAAACTTCACAATGCGCGCAAGCGCGATGAGGGGATTCCAAGTGCATGCACTATGTGTATGCTGTTTACTAGTCTAAAAAGCTAGTAGAGTAAGGGCTGGGTAAGACTGGTGCCAGCCGCCGCGGTAATACCAGCGGCCCTAGTGGTGATCGTTGTTATTGGGCCTAAAGCGTCCGTAGCCGGCCCGGTAAATCTCTGGGTAAATCGTTGGGCTTAACCTAGCGAATTCTGGGGAGACTGCCGGGCTTGGGACCGGGAGAGGTTGGAGGTACTCCAGGGGTAGGGGTGAAATCCTGTAATCCTTGGGGGACCACCGGTGGCGAAAGCGTCCAACCAGAACGGGTCCGACGGTAAGGGACGAAGCCCTGGGGCGCGAACCGGATTAGATACCCGGGTAGTCCAGGGTGTAAACGCTGTGCGCTTGGTGTTGGGGGTCCTACGCGGGCATCCAGTGCCGTAGAGAAGTTGTTAAGCGCACCGCCTGGGGAGTACGGTCGCAAGACTGAAACTTAAAGGAATTGGCGGGGGAGCACAGCAACGGGAGGAGCGTGCGGTTTAATTGGATTCAACGCCGGAAAACTCACCAGGGGCGACTGCCACATGAAGATCAAGCTGATGACTTTATCTGATTGGTAGAGAGGTGGTGCATGGCCGTCGTCAGTTCGTACCGTAGGGCGTTCTGTTAAGTCAGATAACGAACGAGACCCTTGCCCTTAATTGCCATGTTTCCCTCCGGGGGAACGGTACTTTAAGGGGACCGCTGGTGCAAAATCAGAGGAAGGTAAGGGCAACGGTAGGTCAGTATGCCCCGAATCCCCTGGGCGACACGCGCGCTACAAAGGCCGGGACAAAGAGTTCCCACCCCGAGAGGGGAAGGTAATCTTGAAACCTGTCCGTAGTTCGGATCGAGGGCTGCAACCCGCCCTCGTGAAGCTGGATTCCGTAGTAATCGCAGATCAACATCCTGCGGTGAATATGCCCCTGCTCCTTGCACACACCGCCCGTCAAACCATCCGAGTGGAGTTTCGATGAGGGTAGGATTTTTGTCCTCTTCGAATCGCGATTTCGCAAGGAGGGTTAAGTCGTAACAAGGTATCCGTAGGGGAACCTGCGGATGGATCACCTCCTAAGAATTCCAGGGGGGCTTCGGCCCCCCAACATTGCTTAGGTTGTTCGGTTCCTCGAGCATTTTAAACATCGTATGTTGGACCCCTTTTTTTTTCAAACATTTTTTCATCATATAGGAATTACAATATCATATATGAATCGTTCTGATACATAGATGAAAACTGCGATCCATATTGCTCGAGTGTTATGATCGTGATCTGTATATGTCTTAAGCACTCTCACTCCAGTCGTTTGACTCTATAAGCATATATTTTTCTTCTCTTCCAGAGACGGAGTCAGATGCTTTCGATCTGGCTCCGATCTCTTTTTCCCCATTCTTCTTTTTTCTACTTTCTTCTATAGCTTTTCTTCGATCTTCAATTTCTTCTTTCTTCTTGTTTCTTCTATGGCGAAGTCCGATGCTTTTGATCGGACTTCGAGTTATAGACGGTGCTTTTGATCGGGTTCCGTTTTTTATTGTAGACTCCATTGACCGGTCCATGTCAAAGGAGTTCAAGGTGCAGAAACTGCTCCATGACGGATCGGTCAAGATAGAGTACACCGGAACCCTCAAGGAACGGACCGATGAATACATCTCCATCGACACCGGCTGGTCCAGGGCTCCCCTGGACCATGGTTATGCGCTGTTCGAACCTGATGACATCTGGATAGAGACCTTCTACTTCAAGAAGAACTTCAACATCTTCCGGATCGGTGATCACCAGGGGAGATTGAAGGGTTTCTACTGCAATGTCTCATATGCTCCCGAGGTCGATAATGATCTCATCAGATGGCGGGACCTTGCAGTTGACATCTGGGTAAGACCGGATGGAAGTCATCTGATTCTCGACGAGGACGAGTTCGAGGAGATGGACCCAAGCGAAGAGCAGAGGAAAATTGTGAATGACGCCACAGCACAGCTGCTACGAATGCTCGAAGGTGGAGAGGGCCCTTTCGTGGAGGTGTTATGACCGGATCAGCGGTCATTTCCTTCTGCTTCCCTCCACTGCCAAACCCCATACTGAATCCACCATTCAGGACCCAATGTACATTTTGGTTCAAATCGTATGCTTCCTTATGGTTCGTGGCAAACTTTTTATCCGGATGATCTCCTTATAGTAATGGGGGAGCTTGAAAATGATATTGAAACATGAATTCCTTTTTGCGGCCGTATTGGTGATTATCCTGATAGTACCCCCGATGATCGTATCGGACGGACATGAGGAGAGGTCCAGGCAGCTGGTGGACCTGGCGGTGGAAGACATATGGTATGACGAGAACCTGACCGTGTCCTGCAGGATAGCTAGCCTGGGGGCGCCTTACAGCGGTACCTTCAACGTTAATCTTACCGTGGACGGATATCCCTATTCTTCGGATGTCCAGATAATGTCCGGATGGACGGGATACATGAACGTCACCTTTCAGCAGAGGATCTCTTGGGAAGGTGAGTTGGTTGAGGTCATGGTTAATATCTATGATCCCCAGTGGCCTGAGGACGATGACACCTCCAATGACCAGAGGACCGAAGTATGGGAGCGTAACCTGCCGGACCTGTGGATAACATCGTTATATTCGGATCCGGTCTCGGAAAATGCAACAGCGGTGGTGGAGAACCACGGGGAGACAGCGGTATTGCTCCCCTTCAATACCACCCTCGAAGTGAACGGGACCGAAAGGAGCAGGGTATCCGAGGAGCGGCCCCTTGAACCCGGAGAGCGGACCTATATTGACCTCCGATGGTCTTGGAACAGATCCCGGACCGAGGTCAACCTTGTGGTAAAGGTCGATCCGGAGGATCGGATCGACGAGACGGATGAACTTGACAACGATCATACCATCACCTGGAAAGTACGTCCCGACCTTGCTTTTTTGTCTGCCCCATCGGTTACCGAGATCGGGACCAACACTGCATCCGTCTCATGGTCCGCATCCGTCCCTGTGGATGCCGTGATCGAATACGGCACCTCCTCCGCCTTGGGTTCGAATATGACCTCCACATCGATGATGTCGTCCGGACACTTCGACCTCAGCGGTCTCGAACCATCGACCATGTACATCTTCAGGATCACGGCCACATCCGAGTTCGAAAGGTCCGTCCAGAGCAGCTCCCGGACCTTTACCACTGAAGCCGGAGCATCATCATCGGAGACAACCGGGGACTTCGATGAGGAGATGATGATGGACCTTGAAGGCATGGTGGAGATCCCGTTCAGCTCCTCGGACCCTATGGGAATAAACAAGGTGGACATCTACGTTGACGGTAAGTTGAAAAAGAGCATAGCGGGCATGGGAAAATCCTCCGTTTCGAAACTGATGATGGACGTCTCGGACCTGGCACCGGGCGAACATACCATGATGGCAAAGGTGAAGAACCGCATAGGACAGACAATGACCTTTACCTCCGAGATGTCGGTGAGCTCATGGCTGGAGAGAAGATACCCCAAGATAGAGTTCGAGCCTTCCGAAGGGGACAGGTCAGGCACGGTATTCCTTTACGCCCGATGCACGGACCCGGTGGGGATCACCAATGTCTCGTGGTATGTGGACGGTGAGGAGGTCCACTTCCAGACACCTGTCTCCTCCGTAAGGACTTTCTTCGGAGCCTCCTTCAACTGGGATTCCACCGAGGTCTACGACGGCGATCATGTAGTGGCGGTGACGGCAAGGAACGACGAGGGGAACACTTCTACAGTTGTCAGGGACATCACTGTAAAGAACCATATTCCCCCCGCTGACCCCAATGTGGGAGTTACCCGGCTCAACATGAGAAGGACCGGGAGCGTGGTGACCATGCCCCTCAGGGTCGGTAACTGGGGAGCCGGACCCGCTGTTAACGTTATGATCAGCGATATCATGAAGGGATATATACCGGCGGATGAGAACAGGGAATCGTATTCCTGGACCAGCGACGGCAGGATCTGGGTCTCCAAGATCTTCATACCAAGACTGGAACCCGGTGAGATTATAAACGTGGAATACAGGTGCGTACCCGCCCTTTTGAGCGAGGAGGACGAGCAGGTCATAGGATACGGTCTGAACTATCCTGATGATGATACCATAGATCCGGTCACCACCGCCATAAGATATTACAGGGAGGACACTGCGGTCAGATACTTCAAGACCAGGAACCTGCCACCCACCCAGTTCACAACGGGGGAGTTCATGGCTGCTGGCTCCGAGAGCGCCATTGAATATGCGGATTACATGCTCCTTACTTGTCCTTACCGGCTGGAGGAGAACTTCGGCGAGGCCCGTGCGGACGACCTGATCATGACGGCCGCGGAGCTTGCGGCGGAGAAACATGGTGTCCTCGGTTTCATGGTCAGGTCGCTGTTCCACGGTACGGCTCTTTCCAGGGAGGACGTTTACACCCAGCTCCAGGAATGGGCCCCGAGGATGCATCCTTATTTCACGGAATACGGATACCTTGCGATTATAGGGGAGAACAACATAATCCCAACCTGGACCTACGAGGATGTGGTAAATTTCAGGGGGGAGGACGATCCAAGGGATGTTCCTCTTTCGGACCATGGCTACATGAACCTGGAGGGTGGGAATGTTCCGAAGATAGCGGTTGGGCGTTTCATCGGCTCCACCTACGACGAGGTGGTAGCTCCCATGGAGGTCTCTCTTGATGAGGCACAAGGTACCTTGGAGAACGACCACAGCGGGGACGCCCTTCTAATCTCGGGTGCCGGAAATTCCGTACAATCCTTCAGAAATCATCTGGAATATCTTCGGGGGGACCTTGTAAGGAACATGGACAGTGCAAGGTTGATCGAGAAGAGCCATTCTCTCGTGGAACGGACCATGTCCCATTATTTCGATGGTAATTACAAACACCTTGCCGCGGGCAACCTTGATTTCGACAGCATGGGAGAGATCGTGGTGACCCGATACGGTTATTCCGCCTACGTGCTGGAGGATTCTGGTTCGGTCTCGGATTTCTATCACTATATTCAGGAAGGAGATGTTGTCCTCTGCGGGAACGTCCATGGTGATGACCGGGATGAGATCATATTCATAGAGACCGGAGCGAGGGGCGGAAGGGCCAGGGCGACGAACAAGGTAGGGGATGAACAGATAGATATGGATATTTCATGGGAGGCAGGAGATCCCATCTGTGCAGGTGATTATGACTCCGACGGAATGGATGAGCTGATATATGCAAAGACATCCTCCGACGAGTTGATCGTTATGGATTTCGCCTCGGGTGAGATCGACAGGTTCTCAGTGGAGGATGTCAGACCAGGAGACCGTATAGGGATCACCGATATGGACGCGGACTCGGAACAGGACGTGGTCATAGCCGATATGAATGATGACATGGTCAGGGTCTACCGGGCCCCGGGATGGGACAGGTTCGACATCGATGTGGGAGACCTAGATGAGAGTGATGCCTTTTCGGTCGGTTTTTATTCGGGCAACGGTTCCGGGGGGAGGGCCTTCGTCCTCCATCCGGACATAGACGGGCATACCAACGAGATATTCATGCAGTACGACGAGGATGAGGAGGAATGGAGCGGCAAGGGCGTTAAGTCCTACATGACACCGGTCCGCTCGTCATGCGCGGCCGTGGTCACCGAATATCTCGGCAACGGTGACTATGAAGAAGTGGTCCTTGTCGAAGCCGGAAGTTCGAATAACATCCGGATACTGGATTATCAGAGATGCAGCAGCAGGTTCAGGGCGGAGTTGGACCCCCATATGGACGAACTGGACCTCATCGTCTATTCGGACCACGGATACACACGAGGTTGGTCTGGTACCTACCATTTCGATCAGGTGCCGGGCTGGGGAATGAACACATGGACCCACAGGCCGGTGATATACAGTGCAGCCTGCAGCACGGGAGATTATGTGTACACCGACGATTCAATGGCCGTCACCTGCCTGAGGGAGGGTGCGGCCGTGTTCATAGGTGCCACCCAGACATCACAGATAAGCGAGAACAACCTGGCAATGCCCTTCGTGGGGCAGTACTCCGCAGGTGTCCCGATAGGTGTCGCCTTCAAGAACTACAAGGCCAGCCTGGTGTCCGGTGATCTGGGGGTCAGGTCATGTCTGGCCGATCTCTGGGCCTATCAATACAATCTCTACGGAGACCCTGCATTCGGCACTCCCACCGGGGCCGTCCCGTCTAGGTCTTTGGCCCCGGTCCCGAAAAGGTCCGGCACAACCCAACAGATCGAGATCGACCACCCAGTCTTCCTCAACCATACAGGCGAGAAGGAGGTCCTCCTCCAGGGGCATCTTGTTCTCCGAGAGGACGGCAAGCCGGCCATCCCATACATCAAGAGGACCGTAGAGATACCCATCGGCTTTTCTCCGGTCAATGTGTCCTTGAGGCCTTTGGCCGAATGGCATCACTATTACGATCTGGACATCCGCCGGTACGTTGTAGGTGAATTCGCAGGTGAGCACCCTCCCTCAAAGCAGGGGGCCACGGAATATCCGGATACTTCCTGGTGGGAACCCGGGGTGGCATTCGAGTATTA
>JAWOCK010000100.1:0-28601 GCA_046483845.1 Thermoplasmatota archaeon
ACGTGCGATTCGACCATGTGTGATCGCCAGAAAGGTATCGGGAGGTAGTAGATCCGATAGAGGCACACATATCTATTCTGTTCTGATGAGTGTTGTTCAGACGTTGGATCAGAACGGTAAAAATATTGTGACTCATGGTAAGGAAATCATTCAAACTTCTCATGGTTAACTTCAAGAGACTGACCACTTACAATTCTTGGAAAGGATTGTGTAGTGAAGTTAAAGTCAAACATATTGTAGGAGGTGGACCACAGAGATATAGCTAAGATGAAGGTAAGGTTAACTATGGGTTGAAGGACTACCGACTCAGGAGCGATGGCGAAGTGAGTAAGTAATTCACTCCGATTTCCTGCATAGACACCTTTCTCAAGTTAATTACCTTGCTTTCTTCTTTGCTTGGTGAATTGAGGAAAAGGGGTCGGTACGTCTGAACTGAAGCGCCACTTTGTTCATGTGGAGGAGTATTATGAATGATCTGGGTTTTCTCATTCATTAAGTGTCATGTAACAGCCAAAACTCCAGTAAAATATAAATAGTATCCTCGTTAATATAAAATAGGTACTTGGAGGAGAAATGATGAACTCAAAAAGAAAATTCGGAGGAATTCTACTTGGCTCCATCATCATAGCAATGATGGTACTGCCAGGCACGGTTTTGGCAATTTCGAATGAACAGGTGATCGGAGGTTACCATTTCGATCCGGGATTTCCGATCAAGGCACAGACAAACGCGATAGATTCTATCGAAGATGATGTTGTTGCGGTCTTCTCCCAGGAGAAACAAGTGGGAGGACCTTACAATATTTATTTACAAAAATCAACCGATGGAGGTGTCAACTGGCAACCTTCTCTCATTCAGTTATGGGACAGCAACTTAGACCAGAAGAATCCCGATGTCGTTATGATAGATATGGAAGGAACAAAAGTTGTGTTCATAGTGTGGGACGAGGCCAATATTTTATACGCAACAGCTAGATATTTTAACAATCTTTCCGTATGGGGGGGAGGATCATGGGGAGATCTTCAAATGCCAAAGAGGATTACGGAGAGCGACGGAGAATATAACTTTCCGAGAATAACCGGCCGATATTACACGGGTTCAGTCAATGATGAATATGGTTCATGGATGTATGTCCATATTGTTTGGGAAGCATACATTTCAGGCCAGGGCGCATGGACAAGATATGAGATCCAAATGAGGACATTCCTCTGGGAGAATTTAGGGGGTACTGAAAGTCTGACATGGAGCAACGAATATACGGCCGCACAGGATCTAGAAAATTATGATCTGAGACATCCGACAATAGATGTGTACGGTGCCCAATTTCCGTTGGTTCTGACCTATGACTGCGAGAACAGAGGAACAGGTCAGATTGATGTCAGGCTGGTTCCCTTATGGTACTCTCCTATGAGCGTTTATTATCAGGGGTATCCCATTATACCAAACAGCCTACAGAATGTGGTTTTCCAATCCCAGCCCTATTACTATTTTCCCGAGGTCACCCTTTATGAAAATAGTGATCAATCTATGCAGACAATAATAACCGGGCAGAGTTGGAACGGTCTTGCGGGATCGATACTTGCGAGGGCGTATAACTATTTCGCCAATCCTCCTAATGATTTTGGCAATCTTCTCACGGTTGGGTCAAGTACCGCAGCACCGTCATTAAAGGGCGTGGGTATAGATTCAACTGAGCCAGATCAATGGTTCATAGGTGGGATCAAGGTCATATGGGCCAGCACATCCGAAGTCCGCTCTAATATGTTGACCGCAAACGGAACACAAATCTCCGTTTGCTATCGCAATCCCCCGCCACCTGATCCTTATTATGTGGATACCACCGGTCTATACGATGGGGCCATCACATACGTAGCAATTTCTATGACACACATCTATGCAACTTCGACAACATATGCTCACCAGCTGTACTGTTGTACCGGACGCGATATCATATACTACAGGGACCCCTGAATAGTAAGGAAATGGGAACGAAAGGAAAAGGTAAAGGTTATTCGATAAGTTGAGGGAACGTGGTATCAGTATCAGTATCAGTATGAGCAGGAAGTGTAATCCCTATGACAATGCCTATGTGGAGAGTATCTTCAAGACACCGAAAGTGGAGGAGGTTTACACGAAATAACATAATGATATCAATGATGCCCGGGACAACACTTAGCATTTCATTGAGGAGGTCTACAAAAAAGAGGTTTGCATTCATCTTTGGGATACAAGTCACATGAGCAATACGATAAGAAGGTAACTCTAAATAATGTTGCATAAGTGCTTGTATCATGGTGGAGGATCACTCCAAACAGCATTACTGACCGTTAATAAATATAAAATGGAATTGCCGATGGACAGGTAAAAGTAAGGAAGAAATAGCATGATCTCGAAAAGAAGAGAAATATCATTTATTTTTATGTTTATTGTAATTTTCGCATTATCTCCGTTTTGTCTGAGTGAAACGAAAGGTAATGAGATCACTTTTATTGGTGGAACAGGTACATCCACCGATCCTTACGTTATTGGGAATATCTCGGATCTTCAGGCCGTAGAAAACGATCTGAAAGCACATTATATTCTGAAAAATGATATCAATGCAACGGAAACAAAGATTTGGAATTTTAAAGACGGTTTCGTGCCTATTGGAAATGAAACTAATCAATTTACGGGTTTCTTCGATGGGAACAACCATACTATCTTCGGATTGCACATCAACCGCTCAACGGACAATGTCGGCCTTTTTGGTTATGTGGGTTCAGGAGCTTCAATGAAAAATGTTCACCTGAGGGATATTCATATCCAAGGACGACGCAAAGTTGTTGGAGGACTAGCTGGATGGAATGATCGAGGTATGATTTCGGGCTGTTCCGTAACGGGTCAGATCAAAGGGGGTCAGCATGCAGGTGGTCTCATCGGACGTAATAAGGGCGATGTATCCAATTGCTTTTTTAAAGGAAACATTAGCAAAGCCGGAGGTTTCCTTGCTTCATTATTTGGTGGACTCATCGGAGTCAATTCCGGAACAGTGTCAAAATGTTTTGCAACGATCAACGTGAGCGGGAACCAATATGTCAGTGGATTTATAGCGGATAACTCTGGCAATGTTTACAACTGTCGTGCTGATGGGAATGTGAACGGAACCCACCCAGTCGGTGGACTGATTGCAGATAATTCGGGTGTGGTGTCAAATTGTTATTTCACTGGAGAAGTATTGGGGATCGATCAAGTAGGTGGTCTGGTGGGAGCGAATTCTGGACAGGTATTCAATTGCCATACAACAATTACAGCGAACGGGCGCAATTGGTATGTGGGCGGTCTGGTAGGCACTAATTACGGCAAGTTGTCGGACTGCTTCGCGACTGGAAATACTGCTGGCCACAATGGTATTGCCGGTCTCGTCGGACGAAATGGGGGTTCAATATCAAATTGCTATGCATTTGGAAATTCTACCGGATCAGGTAAATTCATCGGTGGACTTGTGGGATACAACGAAGGGACCATATCTAGCTGCTATTCAACAGGAAACGTGACCAGATCAGGTAACTTCATCGGTGGACTTGTGGGATACAACGAAGGGACCATATCCAGCTGCTATTCAACAGGAAACGTAACTGGAAATAAATCATTGGGAGGTCTTATAGGGTGGAATAGTGGCTATATATCCAATTCACATTATAATATCGAAGAAGTCACGATCAATGGACGTAATTTATTAACAGTGGGGGGAATATACAAAGAACAATATCAGGACTGGTTATCCAATGACCTTATCTTGGACGTATCCGATTATCGCTCGACCCTTGTTCCATCCCATGGTTATTTCCACATAGCCAATGATCAAGGAATTAAAGATATGCTAGGATTTACGGATGTCGAGGGATACAGGTTCCGGCTCGCATCCGATATCGATCTTATCGAAGAACCCGGATTGCATATACCATATATCGGATCCGTGGAATTCGATGGGAACAACCATACCATATCCAATGTGGATCTTACGGATCATCACTTCAATTCGAATATAGGTTTGATCGGATGCAATCAGGGTGGTTCGATAAGAAATATCCGCGTAGATGGCAATATTACCGGAGAAGAGAACATTGGCGGATTGGTGGGATATAACCGCGGGATGGTATCGAATTGTTTTTCTGAGATGAACGTATCTGGTTATTCTTCCGTTGGCGGACTCTTAGGATATGATAATTATGCCACGATCTCACATTGCGGATCATCGGGAAATGTAGAAGGATATGAATATGTAGGAGGGCTTGTTGGAGAGAACCACTGCAAATTGTACGATTGTCACACTACAGTATCAGTGAATGGAAGTCTTTTCGTCGGTGGTCTCGTCGGATTTAACGATGGACCGGTATCGAATTGCTATACAAATGGATCCGTGAATGGAAGTCGAAATGTCGGCGGTCTCATGGGATCTAACCATGACCTGGTGTCGGATTGCCATACGGCGGGATCGGTAAATGGTTTATCATATGTCGGTGGTCTTATCGGAGATAACAGTGGCTCCTTGTCAAACTGCCACGCTACCGGGTCCGTAAAGGGGGGAAATTCTGCAGGTGGTCTCTCGGGATATAATGGTGGTACAGTATCAGGATGCTTCGCAGCTGGATCCGTAAGCTGCAGTTCATCCGGTGGAGGATTCACGGGAACCAATAACGGTATCTTATCCGGGTGCTATGCAACAGGTAATGTAATCCGAATAATGGGTTCGAATATCGTTCTCGGTGGTTTTGTCGGATACAACAGTGGAAAGATCATCAATTGTTATTCAATCGGGATGGTGACCTATGAAAATGCGACCGACCCCATTGATAAGGGATTTGCTGGAGGTACCTCAACAGGTTCCGGTTTCGAGATGAGGGGTAATTTCTGGGATGTACAAACCAGCAAGCAGACGGCAACATCGGGAAATGCTAAAGGAATGAATACCTCTTTCATGAAAACAAGGACAACATTTACCATGGCAGATTGGGATTTCAGAAATGTATGGTGCATGATCGAAAGGGAAACATATCCGCTCCTCAGATGGCAGGATACCGGACCTCCGGTAGCAATCGCAGGTCTGAACACAACCATTAAAGGAGGGACGATCTTCGAATTCAACGGAAGCAGTAGTACAGACGATATAGGAATTGCAAATTATACTTGGACCTTCACAGACAGGAAAACTGTAACGCTTTATGGGGTCAGACCAACATACAGGTTCGATCATCCCGGTAGCTTCGAAATAGTTCTCCATGTCTTCGATGCTGTAGGCCTCAGAGGGGCCGATACAATGAATGTGACCGTACTGGATATTACACCACCGGAGGCAGATGCGGGGTTAGATCAAACAATTGATGAAGGGACTTTGATAACTTTTAACGGAAGCAACAGCACAGATAATGTCAATATTATCAACTACACATGGACGTTCGTAGATGGGGATCCCATTGTCCTTTATGGTTCACAGGCAGATTATCGATTCAGTGATCCTGGGGAATATGTGGTTACACTCACGATCAGGGATGGATCAGGCAACATGGACACCGATACCATCACGGTTATCGTCAAAGATATCACTCCTCCCGACGCCGACGCTGGCCCGGATCAGACAATTAACGAAGGAACTATGATAACTTTTAACGGAAGCTTCAGCACTGATAATGTCAATATAATCAACTATACATGGACATTCGAATACGTTGATCAAGATGTCGTTTTATTCGGTATCTCACCTTCATGCGTTTTTTACATGCCAGGCATATATTCAGTCATACTCAAAGTAACGGACGCTTCGGGGAAATGGGCTGAAGACAATATGACCGTGTATGTACAAGATATTACCTCGCCGGTTGCGAATGCTGGCAGGGATTTGACCGTTCCTGTGGAAACAGATATCCAATTGAACGGATCACTTTCATCGGATAATGTTGCAATTATTGATTATATCTGGACCTTTTATTACAAAGGGGAGTTACAAATTCTTGAAGGAGAAAAGGCATCATTTACTTTCGATCTCGGAGGTTCCTATGAGATAGTTCTTAAAGTCACGGATGACTTCAGTAATACCGACGAGGACAGCATGACCTTGAAGGTGATTGACACGGGCGAGGTTGGGGGTATTGTAAATGACGAAAATGGACAGCCGGTGATCAGTGCTTACATTGAGATCACAACTTCGGATGGTGAGCTTCACACGACGGAAACCGGAGCGAACGGATCGTTTTTCATTAGCATCCCGCACGGATACTTCACATGGGTGATCTCCAAGGAAGGGTACAAAACAATCTCCGGGAACTCATCCGTGAAAGCGATGAACGAAACTCACATGGGCTTTATTTTGGAATCCATCCCAAAGGAAACATCCGAAAGATCTGTTGCTCAGATATATGTCAGCATGATAATATCGATAATCGTGATTCTTGGAATAGTCTTAATATTCATTATGAAGAATAGGAAGAACCGAGATAAATCACTAAATGAAAATGGGCCTTCTCTTTCAGATGAAGATATATCTTCCGAATTATACTTCTCAGAATAGACGCAAGGAGCTAAAAAAAGTCATTTCTCTTACCAATTTAAAGTTTATCGACTGCTTGAACTCCACGAAGGAATTAAGAGAATGGTATGAGAAGAAGAATCTCAAACCAGGCAAGATCATCGGAACCGGAGCTGGTTAAAGTCCGGCCTGGCCCATTGATTATTCTTGACAAGCTAAAATGAACTGTTTCGATGGGACGAAACAAAGACTTCATTATTGCTTCGATGCAACTGAACATTTAACAGGTCACTCAAAGAACTTGGAAATAAATCCATTGGTGGTGTTATCGAAGCTTCTTGAGTATTCCAACAGCTTTCTCTTTTCAAGGTCCTCAATGTACATATCATCGATCATGGACATCATCAGATCTTCGTTCCTTTCCTTATTCTTGGAATACCGGATGTAGATCAGATCGAGTAATGCTTTTTCGGGTTCGGCGAGATTAACGTTTCCTTCCGTTTCGTATCCCCAGAAAAGGGACCTCTTGATCTGATGGTATTCGAAGATATCATTTTCACTGCCATAGGTATGTGGAAGCTTCGTTGTGACAAGAGTGTATGTATGTACATCCTGACTCAATATTCCATGCCTCGAAAGAGCATATTCCATCGAAAGATATGAAGGTGCCCTGAGGACCATGGATAACTCCTCCATGCTGGGTGAATTAAAAGGATTGAGATACCATCCTTTGACAGGATTCTTTACCATTCCCATCCTCGATAATCTGGATAACTGAACCGAAATGGTAGTTTTATTCTCATCTGCCAGGACCTTGAGATCGTTCAATGAAAGGATCTTCTTGGAGATATTTTTCTTGAAGAGGTCCATCCATTCATTGATCTTCATCGCTATCGCTCTCCTTTGATCCATTGAAACTGGAAATGAGTTCGATCACGGAATCCAGGATCTCATCGTAGATCGGCTTGTAGCTATCAAGTACTTGCCTGGGAAGGAACCTGTCCATCTCATTTGACAGGACCTTCAGACCGTTTTCCTCGATTTTCTTTTCTACATTCCGGTATCTTGCCTCGATCTCATCGACCTCTTCGCGATAATCATCGATCTTTTTCACTACCAGATCCCATTCAAGTTTTACCGACCTTTCCACGTTCAGGAAGTAAACATCCCAAAGGTCCCTTCCCTTCAGGAAAGGTCTGTACCCCAGAGCACGGACCTTATCTGCCAGGATCTCGGAGGCTTCCTCTACCCTGATAGCAGGTTGATAAGGAGGGAAATCAAGTATTCTGGGACTGTTTTGATAGGAAGGTACATTGGCCAATTCTATATGGACCCTGATCCTCTGCCTGGGATCATCAGAAATGGTCTTGAGAACGTATCTCTGCAGTTCGGGTTCCACTTTCTGGGCTCTGGCCTCCACACTATCAAGGAATGGAAAATCATTCATGCACATTCCTGCAACATCTTTCATATGCCGGGAAAGATCGAAATGGTCTACTCCCTCCTTTACAATAAGATCGATGTCCTCTGAAAACCTTGGATTGCCATGGAATAATCTGAGTGCGGTCCCTCCATGGAATACGATATCGCTGAAACAACCTTTCCTGGAAAGAGCTGTCAGGATCGACTTTTGCATCTCTTCCTGGTACACGCTCTTCACCCGAACCCCGTTCTTTTCGGCTTGATCGAGAACTTCAGTCCAGTTCATATAGTCACTCCATATCATTAACACATCAGTATAGGGGATGAAGCGTATATTTACTTTACCATCTCATTTCTCAATTTATTCAACCGATAAATGATCCGGACTCGGCCTGGCCCACCACTTTCTGTGCTTAGGATATCAGATGATCCCGCCTCAACAGAGAAGCCCGCCAGATCGCCATATCAACTGCCTTCAACTGATCTGGCCGGGAATGGAACCATTGATTTACATCATCCACCTCGGCTCCAGAACAATGTAACATTCTTGATGAGCCATAATTTCATTCACCCTATGACGAACATTTTAATAAGTCAGGCTTTGTCATTTCCCACAATGAACAAGAGAGATATTACATCGATACCTCTGTTATCGGTGGATGCCTGGATAGTGAGTTCAGGAAAGCATCAAAGTTACTGATCGAGGAATTTTCTGAAGGACGGAAGATCGCGGTAATTTCTGAAATTACCAGAGCGGAGCTTTCCAAGGCGCCTAAGAAGGTCAGACAGGTCATGGAAGATATACCAGAGGATATCAGAGACAAGATAAGTAAAGACATTGATGGTATGACATTGGAAGAGGAGAAAAGATACCTTGAAAAGATGATATCCTCATCGAAATGATTTATCATACTGAATTATTATCGACGGTATACCAGGTGGATCCACCAGAGTTGTCATGGATTCTCCCGTGAATTCAACGTGGCGAGGGTTCTCAGGGATACCGGTTCAGATGGACCAGTTTCCCTTTTCCAGACCGAACAGAAATAAGGAAACCGGGATCGCATTCACCCCTATTTCCTCTTTGGTAAGATAGATCACTGGAAACGGATTATCCGCTTTTTTCAGATCTCCGTATTTTGTCTCGAACCCCACGGCTCTTTCATTTCCGATCATGATGACAAGGTCGCACTCGTTCTTACCTGAATAAAATCCTGCAAAGGAGTGCTTTTCTTTCATCAGAGGTCTTTCCATCGTCCATACCACATGAGATCCGACGGTCCCTTCTACCAACCATTCCTTATTTTCGTCAAGGAATTCCTGCGCTTGCTGCCATTCTCCGCCCTTGATGTAATTGTTGAAAGCTATCGGGAAAAGTGAGCTCTGGAAAATAATCTTTTTCCCCTTTGCCCTCTTGATCCTTTTATTTGCAAGGTCCCATTGATGCAATACGAACAGGATCCTTCCGTCCTCGAGGAGGTCCAGGTAATCCCGTACAGTATTGTGATGGATATCATCGCCTTTCCCGATCGTCTGGAAATCCACTCTGTTGGTCTCTATCGTGAGCAACCTCTCCAGGATCGAACGTGCAATTGATTCCTTCCTCCCTTCCTTTGATATCAATCCGAGGGTCATTCTGATCACGGTCTCGTATATCTCCGGATCGACCTTTCCGTCAAGGAACAGGCTGATTATCGCATTTGGAAAGCCCCCTGTGAGAAGGTAGTGGTGAAATGCCCTTTCTATCTCCTCGTAGAATGGCAGGATCCCGTCAACGTCGGGAGAATCTACGGGGAAATGAAGGTCCGCATCGGGTAATGACCTCACAACCTTCAACATGGAGGGATGTATGATCTCCTCGGGTGCCTCCTTGATCGCGAATATGAACTCCCTGAACAACAGAGGGTCGAAATAATATTCGTTTCCTTCGATACCTCTTCCGGGTAATCTTTCAGTTGAGTGCTTGATCCCGACAGGGTTCGACCCGGTTGCCACCACCGTGAAACTTCCTTCTTCCATCACTTCTTTCAGCAGCAGGTTCCACCCGTCCATGAAAGTGATCTCATCAAGAAGGAGATAACCCCCTCCTCTCTGGATCCTGAACTCGTTGATGATGTTCCTTGTCTGGCCCCTGTTCATTCTGTCACATGACAGGTACATTATTGATCGTGGATCGGTGCCTTTCCAGATCAGGTTCCTCACGATCTCTTTGAGATAGACGGTCTTACCACTTCTTCTTACCCCTCTGATTATTGTGAGTTCTGAGTCGGGTACTTCGATCATTCTCCTTTTCAATAGAAACCTGACCCTTCTGAGGTCGGGGTCCTCTTTTTCTCAGCCCTCGCCCTTCCACCACCTGTTCTGATTTACCAGGTCGGTCAATCTAATTACCATATATGACAATAGAATATCACATTTCTGTATCCTTCTGATATCAGGGTGTCAGTCCCCGATTTAAAAGTATTTCCTTCCATGAATTTTTTGAAGTGGACCTCCTTGTTCTTTTTCCGAAAAGGGTTGCAGAACCATATGATGGTATTGGGAGATCTATCAGCTTCCTTTCTCCATTTCATTCTATCATTATTCCGATCGAGGAGATAATTATCTTTACATTATCAATTCAGGATAATTGAAATAGATCATATACACTTCCAGATAATGCACGTAAAATGAAAGGAGACACCAGAGTGCCTTGATACAGGCAAATTACTTCACCATAAATGAATAAACAATATATTCTTGACATGCTCAAGGGATAATATGATATTATACAAATAGATACCTTTTCGTGAGACCCGCAAACCGTATAATTCGATACGATAATCTGTTATTATCAGTATAATGCACCAGGATATTTCATATTATAATATTAGCTTACGAATATGGCGAGGTATAAGATTTTGCTCTCCATAACTCTTATAATATTATCATGTTTTATTTTGAGGAAGGAATCAACAAATTTATTAATAAACCCATTCTTAACAGATCGTAGGGATATTCATATGAACACCCATCTCAATACATTCACTAATAAAGATCAAAAACCGGTTATTCCAACGATCTCTTTTTGTGTAATGTTCTCTATAGTAATGATCGTCACCATACCAATTGGTAGGTCCTTTCCTGCCGAAGGTGAAATGACAAATGCTGAAACCGATACCTACCCGGTATTTATTGAAAGGTCCGAATTAGAAATGAGTTCAGGACACACTGTAGACATCACGATATACTATCCAGGCTACAACCGACTGATAGAGAAACAGACCCGTGATAGGGAAGCACCTTTTCCCTTGGTCATTTTCTCACCTGGGGCGGGTGGTGGTGGGGTTCTTCAATACGGGACGTATGTCAGCGAACTCGCCTCTTACGGTTTCATCGTCGCTGGTGTTTCCTGGGAGTACGAGGATAACCGGGAAATGGACGTAGCACATATCGATCATACAGATGTGATCGATCACCTCGGGGAATTGTCCGATACAAGAACGTCACCCCTGAACGGATTAATCGATACAAACAACTGTGGTGCATATGGACATTCCCGAGGAGGTCGAGCCGCCTTCATGGCTTCCGATGTTGACAGCCGTATAAAATCGGTCAGCGCTTGGATGCCCACCTTGAACAACGGCTCTGACGTTGATCAGTCATCGAACAAGCTCCTATTTGCGGGAGAGCATGATATCATTGCATATCCCCCCATCTGGACGGATCCGTTATATGAGACCTGCGAACCTTTAATGGTGTACGTCAATGTCACTGAAGGTGACCATTCACCGGTGAAAGAGATCCATGCCGATATCACATTCAAATTCTTCAGATATCATCTGAGGGGAGAAACATCCCTTGAGCCCGAGGTTTACGGGGATGAGATCAAGCAGAGGGCGAAATCAGGCGAGTTCCATCTGAGGATTAAAACCTATGAAGGTGAGTATGACTCGGAAATGATGAATGAAGTAATACCCGAAGAAAATGAACAACCGGAAGAAGAAGTAACGGAAGAGGATTCAGAAGAAGAAGTGGAAGAAAAACCTGAAGAAAAACCAGAAGAAGATACAAATACCGACTACCCGGATGATGATCATCTTCATAACCAGAATGAATCCATCGAAATGACAGAAAATGAAATGGAGAACCATGAGAATGAAAATGAAGACAACCAGAATGGAGATCAGGAATTCATAATAATAGTTGTAATTATAGGATTTATTGTACTCATTGTGATGATAATATTTTTCACCATCATTCGAAGAAGAAATATCATCCAAAAGTAAGTGTCATTTTTTCCTATTATACTCTTCCTTATAATCTGTACAAGATCTGTAATTTCAATTGCAATTAGAGAATATCAGGGACACTGCCAGGTTATGGAGAGGCTGAAACGGACATATTGGTGGTGGATATCACAGGAAGTTTGGGAATGAAATGGGCCGTTCTCGGGGTCCACTCAATTATACCTCGAAGCGGATCAACGTGTTAGTAGACAGACTGCTTGCAATCGATATAAATGGAGGTATTAAACAAAGCTCAAAACATCTTCAGGTGTCGCGTCAAACCCGGGCAGGGTTTCAAGGCCTTCATGGATGGCAAGGTTCACTCAAGGCTCCAAATGGGCAGTGGATCTAGAAAACCTCAACATGATGAATCTCGGTGTATCCTTTATAGATAACTATACGGCCATATAACAAAAACATCAATAATACTACACGGCTATGGAAGCATATATATAGGTCAGTTGGATTCTAATGGATATGAAGGAATCGATAAGGAGGTGGAATGTCTGGTGGGAGAATCCAGATCATTTGAGAAAGTTCACCGGGACTGAAAGGGCAGCATTGAGCCGGGTCAAGGAAGAAATGAAGATACCTCACATTAAGGATATAATCGGGGTCAGAAGATGTGGGAAGACCGTTCTGATGTATCAGATAATATCCGAATTGATACGACAAGGTGTCAATGGAGAGAACATTCTGTATCTGAACTTCGATGATCCAGAACTTGCCGATATGGAGAAAGCGATCACATCCTCTCTTCAGATCAACCCGGACATCTCGCATGTTTTCCTTGACGAGATCCAGAACATCGAAGGCTGGGAGAGGATGATCCGGGTCCATTATGACAGGAAGAAATTCCACCGGATATTCGTTTCCGGATCCTCCGCATCCCTGATCTCCCGGGATGTGGGAAAAACCCTCACGGGAAGGCATCTAACAAGAGTAATGACCCCCTTCTCATTCAGAGAATACCTCTCGGGACGAAATGTGGAAAGGCCCATGGATATCTCCAACAGGGAAAGGGTGATCCATCACCTGGAAACATACCTTCAAAATGGAGGCTTCCCGGAAACACTGGAACTGGACAGTTTTGCCTCAAAATCAGTTCTCGTTGATCTGTACAATGACATATTGACACGGGATATCGTATCTCGCTTCAATGCGGACCCGGCCATAGTGAAGAGCATCGGTTACTATATGATGACCAACATCTGCGGGAATTTCTCCCACAACAGTGTCGGAAGGGCCCTGAACCTGCACTACGATACCGTGAAGAAGTATATGCCGTACTTCGAGGAGGTATTTCTTCTTCTGATTGTTCCTTTCTTTTCATGGAAGATAAAAACCACAGTGAAAAAGGACCTGAAATGTTACTCCATCGATACCGGACTCCGGAATGCTGTTGCCTTCAAGTTCTCGGATGATATCGGAAAACTTGCAGAGAACATGGTAATGGTGGAGTTAAGAAGAAGAGGAAAAGATGTCTACTTCTGGCAGGGGAAGCGTGAGGTTGATTTCGTTATCAGGGAGGGGTCGGAGATAACCGGGATCAATGTATCCTATACAGATGATATACGTAAAAGAGAAAAGGAAGCCCTACTGGAATTCCGTGAAAGGTATAGAAAATCCAATGTCATGCTGATAACAAAGGATACGGATGGAATGGATGAGAATGGAATAATACATATCCCCCTCTGGAAATGGCTCTTGATGGATCATGAACATGTTGGAGGCGGAAGTCGAATATCAGAAACGGGTTGACATGTTGATCTACGAATCTACCAAACATGGATTCCTCTACCCGGTGATCAACGACAGGATCGCAGAGGAGATCATAAAGAACACATACGGGACCTTGATAACAAGAGGTATGAACGGATTTTATGTTTATTGTGTTGATGATAGGTTGATCATTCCTGGACACCATCGATATAATGATCCTTTAGGGTGTCCAGACCTCGCAAGATCAAATTGAAAATAAATGAGATCGCGATCTTGCTGGCTTTTGCATTTTCTTAATAAGAGAAGATAATCATTGTCTGAAAATGCAAAAGAGCCACCGGAGGGACTCGGTTCAGCCAAATCCTTTCAGGATTTCGCGAACTTTGGAATTTCATGGAATGCTGAAGCAAGAAATTCCAAAGACCAAGGTCCGGATCCCACTGGTGGATCATATCTAAGCTATGAACTGAATGGAATCGATATGATGAAGCCACCGGAGGGACTCGGACCCCCGACCTTCTGATTACGAATCAGACGCTCTACCAACTGAGCTACGGTGGCGTGTTCTTCCGGGTAATTAAAACTCCCATATTAATCGTTTGGTCCGGGGAAATGCAGCTACTTGTGGTCCCCGAAGATTTCTTTCGATCTCTTCAGTGCCAGCAGCACGGGCATGTCCTTGCCCGAAAGATAGTTGATAAGTGCTCCCCCTCCCGTCGATACATGATCTATGGATGTGAACTTCCGATCCCTTAGAACGGCAGTCGTCTCACCACCCCCCATAACTGAATAGGCCTCGGACTCATTGATGGCCCTGAATATCTCCACGGTCCCATCTGAGAACTCCGGTATCTCGTACACTCCAGACGGACCATTGGCTATTATGGTCCTGGCCTCCTTGATCATTTTAGAGTAACCTGCAATGGTATCGATATCGATGTCATAGATCGGACCATCCGCAGGAAGGGAATCCAGCGTTATCCTCTTTCTCTGTCCATCCTTGTTTATGGCCATATCGCAGGGATACTGTATCTTGTCGGGATGCTCCTTCAGCATCCTCCTGCATTCATCCAGTAGTTCATCGGCCTCCTTGATCTCCTGTTTTATGAAATTTACGTTCACTGTTCCGAGATCGTATCCATCGGCCCACTGGAACATGCTTCCCACCACCCCGGTGGTAAGTATCTTCTCGTAATTCCCTGTCTCCAGAAGATGGTCAGCGACCATGATGGAATCATCCACCTTGAGACCACCCAGTATGGCTATACACGGGGATTTTGGATCCTCAGTGACCCTGGCAAGGGCCTCGAGCTCCTTCTCCATCAACGGACCTGCACAGCTGGGAAGCACCCTGGTGAACCCTACCAATGTAGGCTGGGACCTGTGGACCGCCGAGAAAGCGTCGTTGATATAGAAATCAGCGACCTGCGAGAGGTTCTTCACTATGTGAGTGGATTGCTGTATGTCGATAGGGGAATCCTTCAGGGTGACCTCTTCGGAATAGAAGCGGGAGTTCTCGAGGAGTATGATGTCCCCTACCTCCATGCTCCTTATGGATTCCATAGCTCTGTCATGGAACAGGGATCCCACATATTCTATGTCCCTGTCCAGTACTTTGCCAAGTACCTTCGCATGCTCTGTCAATGGAAAGAAGTCCTTTTTGCCCGGCCTCGACTGGTGCGCGATAAGAACCAGTTTGCATGCAGGCAGCTTCCTGATGGACCTGGCATGCTCTTCTATCCTCTTCAGTGATAATATCTCACCCGTTTCCGGATTTATGGGGGAGTTGATGTCCAGCCTCATCAGAACAGTTTTGTCTTCCAGATCGAGGTCGGATACGGTAAAGAAGGGTAGTACCATGTACAAGCACCACGGCCTAATATGAGAGAAAGATTAAAGGTTTTCCGTAATCCATCTTTCAAAGGCATTATTTTTCAACTTTTTTGGGAAATGTTAATAATTGCCTTCGGTCTATGGATGGAAACAGAACCGGAGGTATCCCATGGGGCTTCATCCAGATCTCGAAGAATTCAGGTACGATCTCAAGGAGAACACTGGAAGAAGGATCCTAGCTGGATTGATAGATCATTTTATGCTCTTCATCATCATACTCATAATAGGCGGTTTCATGACCGTGGCCATGAACTCGATGAACCCGCTGGTCGCCCTTGTCGGTCCGTTGGGAGAGCTATTGTACCCATATGAGGCATATGGAACGCAGCCCCCAAGCATCTTCCTTCTCATGATCACCTTCTCCGTTGTCCATCTAATAATATATGGGATATACTTCTCATTCTTCGAATCCAGCGGACGCAGGACCCTGGGTAAGAAGTTGATGCATCTTGAGGTCCTGAGCGAGGAGGAGAAATATCCCACCATGGGACAGGCATTCAAAAGGAACCTGCTGAAGCTGATCGTCGGCATGGTGGCCGTATACTTCCTCGGGATGATCGGCTGGGCTGTCCTGATAGGCGTGGCGGGCCTGGTGGACCTAAAGATGAAGCCCGGGAGGAAGAACGATGTCAGGCAGAGATATACCGAGGTCAGTTCCGGGACCATGGTATTCCTCGAAGATGAGGAGTTTCCCTTTGGTACCATCAACCTGCCGGGTGATAAAATAGGCAAAAAGGAGGAGAAGGAGAACAGCCTCTCCGGCAAGATCAGAAGTTCCGTTGTGATGGCAAGGAAGAGGGGCAAGAAGAAGCTCCCGGATGAAAAGAAACCGGAGATGCTTGGTCCTGGTGAGGGGATCGAGGAGGAGCCGGAGGAAGGTTCCAAAGAAGACCTATCCCTAGCAACAGAGGAAAAAGAAGAAGAACCTGAAGAAAGAGAGGAAAATGTGCCCTTCTGGAAGAAGCTCTTCGGAGGGGGTAAGGAGAAGGAACCCGAAGAGGAAGGACCATCGGTTACCGATGAGGTGATGGTGGAGGAGGAACCCGAGCAGCTCCCTGCCAGAAGTGAAAGGGGACGCGATGAGACCGTACTGCAGTTCATGTTCGATTTCGATATAAATGAGAGGAGAGCGCAGGCAATATATGATATGGGGTACCGCAACAAAGCAGAGTTCAAGGACGCGATCCCCCAGGACCTTATCATGATAGAGGGTATCAATCCCACTATTGCGAAGAGGATCGTGGCCAGGGCAAATGAGTAATTGATAGCTATACCTTGTCATCAGTGTAAGTTTGATATATTCAATGGGGTTTCGGTCGATCAATTAACCAAATACGTGGGCCGGTAGATCAGCCCGGCAGATCGCCTGCTTCGCAAGCAGGAGGCCACGGGTTCAAATCCCGTCCGGTCCACCATCCTATTGATTTTAATTATTGAATAAGTGGAAATAGGATTGTCCGGACGAAGGATTTGAACCTTGGTCCTGGAACTTCCGAGTTTCGCTTGCTTCTCGGAAGTTGCAGGCGCGCACAATTCCAGAGGAATTGCTGCTGCGTCAAATCCCGTCCGGTCCACTCTATTATTAGTTTGGACCGTTACGTGGACCGGACCCCGCGATGGATACTTCGCGTCAATAAAATAAGTCCTCAGTATCCATCGCTCCAAAACAATTATACACGACAAAAACTACTTGTGAATGCTTATTAACGGTTTTTGTCTCACCTTTGTATCTGGCTTATCGTCAATAGCATTACGATACAAAGGTCCCGTCCGGTCCACTCAACTTGTTATTTCCTCAATTACGTGGACCGGACTGTAGACTAAAGGTTTTTCAATTATTATCTGTTGAACTCCTTTAGTCATACCTTGGTGTCGATAATTACATGCTAATTCGAATCTCCGACACCAAGTCCCGTCCGGTCCACCACTCTTTGGTCATAGAATTGTATTATGATGCTTGATAAGTTATTTAATGGAAAAGCGACTCTACCTTTCAACTATCAGTCAGCCACGGTGTATATACTTACCTTGTTATTGGAAACCTGGAAACCCAATAAAGTAACAGGGTCCGATAACAGCTGTCAATAACCCAAAGAGAGATAATGATGAAAGAGAAGAAGATACCACCGCTTCGCATCGATGATATCCAGGCACCGGTACCCATCGTTCAAGGGGGGATGAGCGTGGGGATATCTCTGGGAGGACTCGCATCCGCGGTGGCGAATGCCGGGGGTATCGGAGTAATAGGTGCAGCCGGTCTCGGCGCCTCCGAACCCGATATATCCGTAAACTGGGACATGGCGAACAAGAGAGCGCTCAAGAGAGAGATCCGGATGGCAAGAAGGATCTCAGATGGCCTTATCGGGATCAACATCATGATGGCATTGTCCGATTATGACACCATCATCAAGACCTCCTTCGAAGAGGGGCTGGACATAGTATTCATCGGTTCAGGTCTCCTCCTGAGGCTACCCGATACCCTGGACATGGATGAGCTGAAGGAGCAGAAGACCAAGATAATCCCCATAGTATCCTCTGCAAAGGGCGCAAGGATAATGTTCACCTACTGGGCGAAGAACTACGACCACGTTCCCGATGGCGTTGTTCTTGAAGGTCCGTTAGCTGGGGGGCACCTCGGTTTCACGAAGGAGATGATCGATGATCCGCAATTTGAACTCGAGAACCTTCTCCCTCAGACCCTGGAGGTGATAGAGCCCTTCCGGGAAAAATTCGATAAGGATATCCCGGTGATCCCCGCAGGCGGCATCTACACCGGTGAGGACATATACCGGTTCATGAAGATGGGTGCATCCGGGGTCCAGATGGCCACCAGGTTCGTAGCGACCCACGAATGCGATGCCTCTTATGCCTTCAAGGAGATGTATATCAACGCTAAGAAAGATGACCTGACCATAATCCAGAGCCCAGTAGGTATGCCCGGCAGAGCAATAAACAGTGATTTTTTGAGAAGCGTCGCAAGGGGGGAAAAGATACCCTTCAACTGCGGCTGGAAATGTCTCAGGACATGTAATTACAAGGAGGCTCCTTACTGCATCGCACTGGCGCTGAACTATGCCAAATGGGGAAAGATGGATGAGGGTTTTGCATTCGCGGGGGAGAACGTATATCGAGTGGAACGACTGATGAAGGTCCAGGAGCTCATAGATGAGCTGGTGGAGGGATATGAGAAAGCAGCAGAGGCAGACCAAGAGGAATAAAACGGTCTCTGCCTCATCCGTGCTTTGTTCAGTTCATCCTGCCTTTCCTTCTCAGGTCCTTCCATTTATCTAAGCTCTCCCTTTTAAGAAGCCCTTCTTTTTCAAGATTGGAGTTGAGCTCCTCGAAGCCGGGACATTGGTACCAGTTCCCTTTCCATGCGCATCTTTTGCACTTGTTCTCCATTGCAATTATCCTGAAGCTCATCAGCATACCTGCTGCGGTGAAGAGGGTGAAGAAGATGTACATTCGGAACAGGATATGTATCGGTATCATGAACACCCCTACGGTGGCCAAGGAGATGCCAATCCCCAGGAAGAACTTGATGATCCTGTGCCTCAGTCCAGTTCCTTTTCTCCATAAAGAGATGAACTCGAAGGAGCCAAAAGCGAATCCAAGGAGAATGAAAACATACCAGGGATATCGATGGTGAAGACCCAATGAGAGCACCATGACCAATGTAATTATCGCCACAGGATAGGTCACTATGCATCCCCAGCATAATCTTACCTTTCCGAGATGTAGCACGTCCTTCTCATACCATCTGCAATGAGGGTGGTGGCTAAGAAGATAAGGGAAGGCCCATCGAATGTATCTCATCCCCTTTTTCAGTTCATCGATCTCCCTGTAATTTCCTTTCATCTTTGCACTATTCCATAAAATGTCCAGATAACAAGAGATCACAATTATTTTTATATACTTTGGCATTACTATACGCACCGCTCATAAATATGGGGATCTATGAGGTGAAAAATATGGCAAAGAAACATGGACCTGTAGGTGAAGAAAGGAACGGAGTCGTCTGGTGGTTACTCGGAATTGTTTGTTTTATCATGATGTATGTCTGGATATTCAAGGTGTGGACAGAGATAGCCGAGTTCACAAAGAAGGATATCAGCCCCGGAACGAAGCTAATATTCATGTTCATACCCATCCTGAACCTGATCACACTCTACCAGATGTATGATGAGATAGCTCAGATGGAAGAAATGGTCGGCATCCCGGAAGATGAGAGACTGAATCCCATCGTCAACCTCTTACTGACCTGCATAGTGTTCGGGATAGGTATCATCTTCGCCCAGAACCATCTTAATGAAATCTGGGCAAAGGCCTGAACCGTAACCGGACATGAGCATTATGCCGGAGAGGGGTATTCTCTCCTCTCCTTTTTTCTTTCTATAAAATGGGTTTATTCTCCAAGAGCAAGGTTTTCCTTATTTTAACCAGGCAACGGCCACTCTATTGGCCCCCGATCTTCAAAAACCATGGTAGGGTTTTTAATAAATAATCCCCTTCCACCATGTAGCCCGAGTATAGCTCCAAAAAACTGGTGAGGTATCACAATGGAAGAAGGTAGCAATATAACCGAATGGTTCGGAAGGATCGGGATCGGTCTTGGAGGAGCTGGATTACTGTTCATTCTCCTGCCGTTTGTCTGCTTAGTGTCCCCTATTCTAAGCCAAGCGGCCATTATCCTGGGGATGATAGCCTATGTTAACTCGAACAGGTTGGATATCAAGAGGATCCAGTGGATGGGCCTTGTCGCGATGATAATAGGTCTTGTGGGGCTGATCATACAGGCCCTCCTCTACGTTCTGGGAATATCCATATGGTAGATCGAGAAGCTCCCGAATGAGCTTTTCAGGATAACCTTATTTAACCTATCATGCTTTCACCACTTATATCCAAGGGGTGAACGAAGTTGCAGGAAAGAGTGAGAAGATCTGTAAGAAGAGCTCCGCCCAGACACAGTGCAAAGGCGAGCGTTAAAGCACCTCCGGTGCCAAGGAGGAAGATATCTTCGGCGGCCCGCGTTTTCTATCTGATGAGGTGGTCCTATCATTTCGTGACCCCTCTTGGCATGGCCATTATCCTCTGGGGGATCTATGAGGCCCAATTCGGGAGACCGGAGGTCGCATGGCCGATAATAGTCGGCGGTGCACTGTTCACATACCTTGCCAATTACTTCAACAAGGCAAGATGAATCCCGATAGGGTAGAGCTTCATGCCAACTCTGAAAGATATAGACGGAGTGATATTCGATCTTGGGAACACACTCATACCGTTCACTCCCAGGGATTCCATGGAATTCGTGATGAAGTGGTATTCTTCCTCGAAGATGGGATCCTTTGACATACCGTTCTCTCTCTTCCTGGAAACATACAGGGAAGTGGTAAGGGAGGAGCGGTCGAGGGCGGCAAGGGAGAGATGGGAGACATCCGTGGACGAAAGGTCAAGAAGGGTCGCTGAGAAGCTTTCCAACAACAAGACCGGGATCGAAGTACCCTTTGGTTCGCTAAAGGAGCATCATTCCGCGTCTTTTGCGGCCACACTCCATATCAACAGTAGCGCCCGCCGCGTTCTCGATATTCTTAGCAGGTCCACCAATGAGAAGGGCACTCCATTAAAGCTGGGTTTGATCTCCAATGCGGGGGACCCGGAAGCCGTAAGGGATTTTCTGGACAGGGAGAGCCTGACCCAGTACTTCTGCAGTATAGTGATATCCGGAGATGTCGGATTTGCCAAACCTCGCGCTGAGATCTTTTTGAGGGCCCTTGACATGATGAAGATAAAGGCGGAAAGGTCTGTATACGTGGGGGACAGATACGAAACTGATTTCATGGGCTCGGCAAGGGTCAAAATGAAGCCGGTCTACATACGGCAGTTCAAGACCGCGGGGGAGCCACCAGAGGGGGTTGAGATCGAGCCGACCATCAAACATATTCTGGATCTGATACCACTTCTTATGGACCAACAGGGTAGGTGACCATCTGCCCGGTTCCACATTCGATGACGGACCCTGCAATCCTGTTCTCCAAGCAGGGGTTCGCAACACTTCCCTCGATGCTCGTTGAAGAGATGGCCATTCTTTGAGTACCTGGAATGGCCATCAAATTGGCGGAGAGCACGCTCTTCAGGAAAATGGTGTCAGGATCCATAGAGAAAAAGCGACCTCTGCTGGGAAGACGGGATAGAGGACCGTTGGATCAATGGGTCTTTGCCCAGTTATAATCCCTTAATTTGGAGCTCTTTCCGAAACCGCATGATGAACAAGCTTTCTTCCTAATGTGATAGGAATGCTTGCCGCACCTTCTGCATCTTATATGCAGGGTCTTGTTCTTCTTTCCCATCGAGGGGGTTCCTTTTCCCATCTTACAGCCTCCTATCAAGGTGATATGTAGATCACGTTATCTCCCCTCACGATGGTGACATCCGTCTTTGAGACGACCTCGCCATCAAGGATCTCCTCGGCATTCCTGAGGACGAGGTTCATATGGACATCGTAACCATCAAGGGTTCCCCTGAACTCCCTTCCGGCCTTCAGCTCTACGATAACCCTGCTGGATATGGCCTGGTTGAGGGCGTTCAGTGGTTTTTCTGCCATTCATATTACCTCGGACGCCTCACTACATACAGGTTACTTATTTAAGTATTATGACCCGGTCCGGGCGGTGTGGACCCATGGATCACTTGCGCCCTTCCCTTGGGAAAAGCTCCGAAAGGACATCCTCTATCTCCGTGTCAAGGTCCTTCATTCCTTTCTTTGTTGATGGGGGGGCCCTCTCCTCTTTTTTCACTTCCCTGACCAATGCCCCTTCAATATTGCTGGGAGCGGGTGGCATCGGTAAGCCCCCGTCCCTCCTTCTGCGCTTGTTGAAGTCCTTTTCCGATAGCTCCTTGGCCTCCAGCGTTGCATTGGTACCGACGGAGTCCAGCACCCTTTTCTGTTTGTTCTCCTGCAGTCTGATGAATATCCCGTAGGCCAGGAGTATGGCCACGATGATCATTATGACCAGCACGATGAAGATGAATGAGGTTGATGTTTCCTTCTCAACTATGGTGACATGTTCCGTGATCCGGGAGGTCCCGCCGTAATGATCGTTCACCTCGATGGTGATATCGTAGGTGCCAGGTTCACAATCATCGGGAACTTCCAGTGTGAAGTTGGGATGCCGGGTCTGGAAGGAACCGAATCGCCAGCTTGCGTTGATGAAAAACTCCGTATCCCCGTCCGGGTCCTCTATGGATACGTATATCTCTTTTCTGGAACCCTGTTCAAGTGTCAGGTTCCCCATCAGGGATATTACCGGCGGGTCGTTGGTCGAATCGACATCGATGTTGATCCTTATCTCTTCGGACCTGTTGGTGTCGTCCATCGCTATTAAGGTTATCAGCGACTCCCCGACATTCTCGTCCGTGGGCATTACACTTACGTTGAACACCATTGAGGTCATATTCGGTGCTCTGGATATGCTCACCCAATCCTTGTCCGATGATAGATCGACATCGTCGGAATCAATATCTTCCACAACGACCTGGAATGTGGTCAGCTCATCCTCCTTTGCCTGGAGGGTCCTGGGGTAGTCCGTGAACTGTGGCGGATCCGGTTGCGGTATCACCTTGACATCCACCGTACCGTTCTTGGTGACGGATCCGTCGGAGGCGAATATCCTAATCCTGCCCTGGCCGAACCAATCAGGTTCTGGTATGACGTCCATCGCCGTCCCTTCGATCTTGAGGTCCAGTCTGCCGTAGATCACTTCTGCCCAGACGCTTGCCGCCCTCGGAAAATCATCGAAGTCGAATACGTAGGGTTCGGTCAGGTTCATGGGACCGTTGTCCAGTGCAAGGGTACTGTCCTCTTTGATCTTAAGTGGCGGGATATAATCGGCCACCTCGATGGGGTGGTTGGCCCTGAAGTTCATCTCCACCATATTGTCCTGGTCATCGGATTCGATCACCAAGCTGTCCTTGAGAGAGACTATCTCGACACTTGCCACGAGGAGATTATTGCCGTAATCCGGTCTGTTCGCGGAGGATAGGTGGAACTCCCTGACCATGGAGGTTCCGCTGGTTATATTCAATATTGTCTCGGATTCGACCTCTCCACCACCCTCAAGCTCCAGGTGGACCTGGAAGACCTCGATGTCCCTGGAGCCTTTGTTCGAAATGGTTATCGACGCTCCAAACTGCTCTCTGCCCACCGGTATCTCGGGTATCAATCGCACCTGGTCTATGGCAAGGTTCATGTCGGATATGACCTCGATCCTCTTTGTAAAGGGAACATACCCGTCCATTGTAACCGTTAGGGTCAGGGGTCGGAGGTCCTTTCTCTCGACATCCATCTCAACGATACCTAAGCCGTTGGTCCTTCCTGTTATGTAGGTCTCACCGTCGTTCATGCATGTGATGGTGACCAGGGCGTTCTCCAGCGGTACAGCTTCATCCCTGACCTTTACCTCCAGGGTCCCATTGTCGTAGATCAGCGGTTCTGGATGAACGACATCCATGGTACGCGGTCTCCGGACCCAGATGGGACCCTCCGGGTCCCCCAGAAGGTTGTAGGCAAGATTGTCTATGTAGAACATACGGAAGTAAAGCGGATCGTAGCTGTACTTCCTCTCCACATGATTGTTGTAGTTCAATTTCTGCTTGTACAGGGCCTCTCCGGGACGGGCTGTCTCCCCGTAAAGCACCCTGAAAAAATCCTGGGCGAGCCACCAGTTCCCGTATGATGAGTTTTCATCCGCGTCCTCGGGGTCGGGTCTGAACTCGCCCCTGTAGGTGTCCACCGTGGCCCCGATCAGGGCGACCGCTCCACCGTTGGGGTTCCTGAGAAGGCGTTCCATGTTCGTATCGTCTGTCTCCATGAAATTCGTGGATCCGCAGCTGGATATGTAGACAAGGGGCAGCCTTTCTCCGTTCTCTATGGTCTCGGCCATCTCGTATGTGAAGTGGTCTTCGTAATCTCTTATATACGGCAATCTGCCGCCTCCTTCCCCCTTGTAATTGGTACAATTTCCATTGAAAGGGTCGCCGTGGCAGGCGACAAGGACCGTGGAATGCCCCATCTCGTAGAAAGCTTCAAAGGAACTCCTGTTCAGGGTATCGAACATCTGGTTGTAACCGCCGTATTCCATTTTGGGGTAGTCGACCAGATGGAAAGGTGTTACATCCTCGGGGAGGTCCCTTTCAACGTTGAGGACCAGCTCGAAGGCGTTGTCCTTGTAGGATTGATAGATATCGGGATCATTTGGTTTGTCCATCAGCGAACCAGAAAGGAGCATGGACTCCGACCAGGAGCCCATTGGGGGGTCTTTCTCGTAGGAGAGTTGTTTTCTGACCATTATGCTCATCTCCTTCCTGGTGGATGCGGGCAGCCTCCCCACATAAACGTCCGCTTCCCAATCGTGCTCCATGTACTCTCCGTATACCTCGTTGCCGTTCTGGTCCCAGCTACCGGTAAGCCCGGCATAATAGAAATCGGAGTTCACGTAATTGCTCTCATCGTCACCGCCGTTTTCAGCACTCTCGTTGGCAAAGGTCCTTCTGGCGGGTATGGATTCGCCGTCCCCGGCGAGCAGGACCCATTTTATGGAGGGGTTTACTTCTTTGGCATCTATTATAAAGCTCCTTATCTCGGCCTGTGTGTCCCTGTCCTTGTAGTTCTCCAGTATCCCATTCTCCCCATCGATGGGATAGAATCTGGCCCTTACACCTTTCTGGGTCTTCCAATCCAGCAGGGGCTTGAGCTCGTCCCTGAACCTCTCCTCTCCTATGGCTATATATTGCAGGTCCTCGATGTAATCGATCTCCAGGGACGTCCTGGTCAAAACCTTTCCTTCCGTCCGCTCCCCGGTCGACCCCTCTACCGACTCGGTCCCCGTAGAAACGATGAAAGTGAGGGAAAGCAACATTGTTACTGCCAGGATGAGAAAGGTTCTATCCATACTTCTCTTCTTTTGGGTCATTGGAACTGATGATAAAGTTATCAGGTCCATGAAATAGTTAACGGTATGTATGTACACATCTGAGCGCCACATATCCTTGACGAACTTACTTTCACCTTTCCGCCCCTTTAATATAACCTGATGCGCATGACATGTCGGAGATAGAGGGAGGAGGCCGGGATGGAAAAGATAGCGGCAGTGGTCCTTGCAGGCAACAAGAAGATCAGGAAGGAGCTCCGCAGGAGCAAGAGAAAGGGATTCTATTTCAGGTTGAGGAATCCCAGGCTCTGGCTGTCTCCCAGGGAGAAGCTCGAGACCTCCTTTGCATCCACCATCAACAGGGATGACTATATCGTTGGAGAGAACAAATCGCTGTTATACCTCCATCCTGATCTGGTATCCCAGAAAAATCTGAACTTCCTGAAGAGGGTCCTTTATTTTGCTGGAAAGACAGGGAACAGGATGTTCAGGAACAACAAGAGGGACCTTCTCCGTTTTCTCTCCAAGGAAGGTATCACCCCTCTGTCTCTGGTGATACGGGCCCTTAAAGGATCCAAACATGTGCATCGGAACAGGATAGTGGTTGTGGGCCCCAAAAAGCAGATAGAGCGGGAGTTGTCATTCAGGGGGATAAGGGGTGTCGCCGTTGTGGAACAGGGAAGTTCCCTGGGTCAGAACATGCTGAGAGGATCGAAGAAGCTCAAGTCCATGGGCTGCTCCAACGATCATATACTCTTCATGGGGGGGGACGTTCCTCTGGTGACCTCTTCTTCCATAGATGACGCCATCGGCTGGGTTGAGAGAAGGAATGGAGCTCCGGATATATTCTACGGCCTGGGATCCAGGGAGGAGGTGGGCGATTTCATATCCGAGAACGGTCTGGAGAGTATGGGCAAGGTCGGTCCGAACTACCCCAGGAAGGGAAATCTCAACAAGTTCGGTCTTCCCCTGGTGGACGATATCCCCATCTTCGGGAAAGAGGATCAAAGGGTCCATATGATGATGGGGAACCTGTTGCTGTACAGATCCAAAAGGATCAGCAAAGGGTTCATAGATCGTTTTTACGGTCTGAGAAAGATGCTGGCAAATCCCCTGACCTACCCTTTCCTCATCATCCATTTTGGCGGGCCTCTGTTTAAATGCCTGAGATGGAAGATGACACTTTCCGAGGCGGAGGAGACCTTCGGGGAGAAGACGGGAGTCAAGATCAAGGCATGTCCTGTCCATCCCGAGGTGGCTCTTGACATGGATTCCTATTCCGATCTCAGAAGGTTGAGCGCCCTCTATTTTCACAGAAAGGGGTGTGCCAGTGACCTGGAAATGAATTTCAAGGAATTTGTAAAGGGAGGCGGGTCCAGGCAGAAGAACACGGACCTCGTTGGTTTCGGGGAGGGTGCCGGATAATGAAGAGCATAAGACTTGCGGACAGGGAGAGGGGTTCCGAGTTCTCGCGTTTCGAGAGGAAACTGATATTCGACGATGCCTTTACCCACGTCGGGTTCGTTAAATATCTTGACAGCCGGCATTTCATACTCAGGAAATCGCTGTTCACGGATATCAACACGGGGAGGAGATATCGTCTACCGGACGGAATATCCGCACTGCCGGATGAGGGATCCTTCATAGAGGTCGATCCCGATGGCTCCTGTATCGAGATCCGTATGGGTCGGACCCGGCAGCCCCATTCGGTAGAGGCTGATTCCAGGTCGGTGGTCCAGGTGGGGTCATATAGGGAAGCAAAGGTCCCGATCTCTCCTCCCAACCTGCCCATGGACGAGTTTCTGGATAGGGTCTCGACGCAGTGGAGAAACCCCGAGGAGGATCTGCTGGATTTGGTGATCGGTCTGACCATTGTTTCAGCTCCATACTCCGTTTACGGCAGAGGAGGCCTTGGTTCCGAGGGGTTCCGGATCGACACATCGACCACAAAGGGAACCCCCAGAGATGTGTCCGATTCTATCATGAACCAGCTTCCCGTGGAGTTCAGGTCCTCGGGGAACAGGTTCTACAGGTACCGCTCCATAGACTCCCTCAGGGCAGTCATGGACCAAAAGCGCACACACGTCAGGGAGGACTGCTATTCCATATTGAAGCCCAGGAGAATGAAGGATGCGATGAAGGGCATTGGGGCGCCGGTCCAGCTCCCTTTTACCCTGGTGGATTCCATCCACAGGAACAAAAAGGCGGAATTCGATATCGATGTGCTCGACTATCAGCTCACGGCACTGTATCTGCCGCCTCCGCCCGAGAAGGTCGTGGAGGACCTTGCTCTCTCCACGGTCGAGGAAGCTCACCAGGAGGCTTTCTTTGATATGCCGGGGATCGGAAAGCCCGATCAATTCGCAGCCGTGAAGTTAGGGCTTGCGGTATCAAGGCTGCATATAGGAAAGCAATTCACGGGCTCGGGCTATTCGAGGACACGGACCGACCCCTCCCAAGGAAAGGACATACTGGATAGACTGTTGAAGAAAGGTCTGGAGACCGTGAGGGACAGGATAAGGGAAGAGGAACTGCTCCCCTCCCGGAAAGATGCGCCCTGGAGGTCCAGATTGAAACCGCTGGACAAGAAGATATACTATCAATTGAGGTCGGCCTATGAGGAGCATGGCATAGAGGAAACTCCCATCGAGGACGTGCTCCCCCAAACGGAAAGGAGAGTGGTCGAGGGATCGCTGGAGAGGCTGAACAGGTTCGGATACGTGCTCTACATGAAAGGGGGCACCATCATCAAAGTGGTGGTGGGATCCCATATTGATGAGGAACAATAGGTTTATTCCTCTTCCTCTTCGACCTTTTCCTTCTTCCAATTATGCCTGTCCCAGCTCCTGCAGAGCTCGGATTTGATCC
>JAWOCK010000023.1:0-21370 GCA_046483845.1 Thermoplasmatota archaeon
TAATTCTGCTATAGTTGTATTTGGTGCAGATATCTTTCTTGGGTTTTCCACTTAGTTTCAACTCCCTAATAAGTTCGTATCTTCTTTGGATGGGGTCCTGCAGATTCACTGTGAATTTTTTACCTTTCTCACCCTCGATCACGATTTCCTTGATAGTATCACCTGATACCTATAATGCACTCATCAGTTAAGCGCTTTATGGCACTGACTATGTTGAATAGCACATTATTTGGGGCGCATATGGCTGATTTGTAGTAAAACAGGGCTAATGGACAGGTTATTTATAAGAAACAGTGACAGAATAGTATGTACCATAATGCTTGAAGACCTTAATGGTTCAATCACATCTCAATTGCAAATTGCGATGGAGAAATGTGAGAATGTTAAACTTTATTACCCATCAATATCTCTGTTCCATAGAAATGTACAGGATGTGTTTTTGGTATCAAAAGAGCGGATATTATCATGATAATGCTGAGCGTGTTGATATCCTTCCCGCTGATGGGAACTGTCCAAGGAGGGCCCCATTCTGGAAACAGAGGAGGACGAAGAACCCATCGAGGAAAGAGCGGATAGGCCCGAGGAGCTTTTCCAGATCTCCATCCTCATAATAATGGCGCTGATCGCCGTCATCTTCATTTCCATAATCTTCAAGTACTCCTTAAGGACAAGATAGGAACGGTGAAATGAAGATGGACACCATAAGGGAAAGGCTGGAAAGCATCGATGCCTACATAATACTGGGCATCGGAGGGGACAGCGGAGCCGGAAAGACAACGTTCTCCAGGGGAATAAGGAGGATGATCGGTGAGGACAAGATCTCCGGCTTCTCCATGGACGATTACCACAAGGAGGACCGCAAGACCAGAAAGATCACCGGCCATCTGCCCTTGGACCCCCAATACAACCACCTGGATCTGCTGGCAGAGCACCTGGCGGATATAAGGAAGGGCAAGGCGGTGGTGAAACCGGTCTACAACCATAAGACAGGAGAGCTCGATCCCCAGGTGGTATTCCAGCCCAAGAGGATCACCATCGTGGAGGGGCTCCATCCGTTCTACACCTACGATCTCAGGGAAAGGATGGACATGAAGATTTTCGTTGACCCCGTAAGGGATGTCAAATGGAAATGGAAGCTGCAGAGGGACGTGGAAAAGAGAGGGCACCAGAAGGAAGACGCCTTCAAGGAGATACTAGCCAGGGAGCCATACTTCAAACTGTTCATAGATGTGCAGAAGGTCTACTCGGACATAGTGGTGAGGATAGAACCCTCCAGATATCCCGACCAACGGATAGAGAGGCCCCAGGTCAAGCTGATCATGGCCGACCAGGGCGGGCCAAAGCATCATCTGGATATCAACTTCGACCTCTCCGCGATGTTCATGGGGTCCCGGGACCACTTCGCACTGGAGTTCTGGAACGATTACCATTACGGTAAGAGAGCAAAACATCTCACCGTGGACGGATCGATATCAAAGGACAGTTTCTCATCCCTGGAGGAGAGGATATGCTCCTTTACCGGGACCGAACAGGGTCGTATGCTCGAGGGGGATGAGGAATATCTGGACCCTTCCAATGTGGTCCAGCTCATAGTCGCATGGTGGTTCCTTGAGAAGCTTCACAATATACTCTCGGACCTGGAAGGAAAGAGCCTGTCATAATTGTGCTCGTTGAGAAGCTTCAGGTAGTCCAGGAGCAATCTGGTGACAAGGAACTTGTCCCTTACGGTCTCCTTTGCATTGGATGACATCTCATTTAGGGTGTCATTGTTTTTCAAGATATGTGCTATCCTATCCGCAAAACCCTTGTTGTCATCGGGTCCCAGAACGTATCCGTTATGCTCATCGGTCACCTGAACGGCCAGACCCCCAACATTGGAGCATACCACCGGAGTTCCTTTCCAGAGGGCCTCGGTAACGGTCAGTCCGAAACCTTCCCGATGGGATTTCTGGATGATCACGGATGAGAACCTCTGCAGGGCGTTAATTGCGGGTTCCGTTTCATTGGCCCTGATTATGATCTCACCCTTATCGATGAGGTCGCCACCGGACCTCTTCACCTCGTCGTATATCTTGTAACCTTCGGGATCGTCCGATGCCATCGATCCGCACAGAACGAGCCGGCAGTCGACCTTCTTCCTTACCTTCTTGAAGACATCGATCACCCCTACGGGGTCCTTCCATTTGTCAAAACGGGAGATCTGGCTGATCAATGGTTTATCGGTGGGTATGCCAAGAGAATCCAGCTCTTTTCCCACCTCGGTCTCGGACATGTCCATGTTCTTTACGGAGAGTGGATCTATTGCCGGATAGATCAGGGCCTGTTCCACCGGAAGGGTGGGGTTCCTGTACCTGTTGTTGGATACTATCACCTTGTCGTATTTCAGAATGTATCTCTTTATCAGGTTCCAAACTCTCCGGTCAGGCTGGGACAGGTCGATATGACACCTCCATATCCATGGCTGCCCCTTTCTGTAGTACTTTATCAGCGGGAGAGGCTGGGGATCATGTATTATGACGAAATCATGGTTCAGATGGGTATAGACCGAAAAATCCTCGTTGGTGTGCCTGTACATTGCTATCCTATCCTCCGGCAGGTCTATCTCCTGCTGGCCCTGCAGTGCATTATGGAAATCCTTGGTCAGGGAGAAGAAGTCAGGGTTGCCGTGAAGCACCCTCCAGCCAGCATCTATCCCGACATCGTTCATGAGAGGGACGAGTGTCTTCAGTATCTCGGCCACGCCGCCACCGTAATATGTGGAATTTATGTGTACCACATCCTTGCCGTTCAGCGGCGTGGATCGTCGATATATATCAGCAATGACCTCATCTCCAACCAGTTCCAGATAATCTTCTACTCTCACCATTTATCACAACTCCTTCAGTTCGTTCAAAAGTCTTCTGACCTCATTTACCGATTCAACGTTGTACCTGGCCTTTGTAGGTTGCAGTCCGACCTTGATAGTGCATCCCTTGGGAGGCACTGCCCCGAACATGTCCTCGTCGGTAATGTCGTCGCCGATGACCAACATGGTGTCCCACCGGTCCTCATCCAGCAGTTTGTTGATCACTGTTCCCTTGTTTATACCGATCTTCTTCACCTCTATGATATTGCTTCCCTCCAGTATACCAAGGTCAGTATTGGCGGTCAGGTCAAGGAGATCCCCTATGAGCTCCCTCGATCTGATGGAGCCCATCTCGGGGTGGGTCCTCCTGTAATGCCAGACCAGTGAATAGTCCTTTTCCTCTATAAAGGACCCGGGGGTCCTGTCGGTGTATACCTCCAACAGGTTCCTGATAGAGCCCTTCCAATCGCTGGTCATTGGGGATGTGAGCTTCCACTGACCATCCTTTTCCTTCATCCAAACCCCGTGCTCGGCACTCATCCTTATCCCGATGTCCCTGAACCAATCGTCCAGGGTCTTCCTGTCCCTTCCGGAGATCAGGACCACCTCATTACCCTCCCTGGAAGAGAGGTCCTTCAGAATATCCAGTATCTCCCTGTCAGGCGATGCCTGCTCGGGCTTATCCTTCAGATCGGTGAGGGTCCCATCGTAATCAAGGACCAGGAGCCTTCTCTTGTTCTTCTTGAAGTCACGAAGCAGTTCTTCCCTCTCCCGGTCGATCAACCTCTTGGAGTAGATAGGGTGTTCCTCCGGACGGCTCCTTGCCAGGTCCGAAAAGAAATCATTGCCCCATTTTCTAATATCATATCTCTTCAGCCTCTCCTGCATGGGACGGAGTCTTTCGAGCTGCTCCTCCTCCGGCATGGTCAGAGCTTTTCCTATCGCCTCTGACACCTCATCGAAATCGTTGGGGTTCACTATCAAGGACTCCCCCAGCTCGTGGGCGGCCCCTGCCATCTCACTGAGCACAAGGACACCCTTTCCGCCTTCCTTGACGGCCAGGAACTCTTTTGCCATGAGGTTCATTCCGTCCCTGACAGGCGTGATCAGACATACATCCGCTGATCGATAAAGGGCAAGAAGTAGCTCGAAGGGGAGGAACCGGTATATGTACCAGACCGGCGACCATCCTATCTTTGCGAACTTGCCGTTGATGTAGCCCACCTTCTCATCGAGATCGCTCTTCAATTCCTCATAATGGTCGACCTTCTCGCGGGAGGGGACCGCAACCAGTATGAGCGTGACCTTTTCCTGCAGATCGGGATTCTTCTCCAGCAAACGTTCAAAGGATTCCAGTCTGTTCAGTATCCCTTTGGAATAATCAAGGCGGTCGATGGAGAGTATTATCTTCCTGCCCCCGACCTTCTTTCTTATCTCCTCCATGTGGTCCAGGACGCCTGCCTTCCTGGGACCCTCGGAGAATTTCTCGTAATCTATGCCCATGGGATATGCATCGACCCTGCACAGGTGGTCACCGCATCCAACAACACCCAGATCGTGTTCGTATCCTATTATCCTCCGTACGCTCGAGAGGAAGTGTGTAACATAATCATAGGTATGGAAGCCGATGATATCCGCACCGAGCAGTCCTTCGAGTATCTCCTTCCTCCACGGGAAGAGCCTGAATATCTCATAGGATGGAAAAGGGATGTGAAGGAAGAAACCTATCCTCGCCTCCTTCAACCTGTCCCTTATCATCCTCGGTAGAAGCATCAGATGATAATCGTGAACCCATACCATGTCCCCGGGTTCATATGTTTCGATGATCTTATCCAGGAAACGCTGATTGATCCTCTCGTACACCTCCCACTGGTCCCTGTGGTACTCCGCATACTGGATGAAGTAGTGGAAAAGCGGCCAGATGGTCCTGTTGCAGAAACCGTGATAGAAATTGGATATCTCATTTCCGGTAAGGAAAAGGGGGATCAGACCATCCTTCTCGAAGTCCCGGATCACCTGTTCCCTCTTTGCCTTGTTGAGGGATCCTCTGGGAACTCCGGGCCATCCGATCCATTTCAGTTTGTACTCGTCGGACAGGGAAGCCAATCCCGTGGCCAGCCCGCCCGCCGAATCCTTGTAGGATACCCTGTTGCTCCTTCTTACCACCTTTCTAGGCAATCTGTTGGATGCGATTATCACCTTTGACATAACTGAACTCCCCTCTCCATTGCTCTGGTTTGGATCATTCCAGATACATATCGAGATCGCTGCTTAGGTCCCTTACCTTGCTGTCAAGGTCGGCGCACCTCTCCCTGAGCTCCATTATCCTGTCCTCGATGTCCTTCATGAGATGTTTATGGTAATGGATAATATCCTCGTTGAGATTGGTGGTGTAGAGGTCAAGTACGTTCCTCCATACCTTTATGCTCTTGTTCACCCTTTCCATGCCTTTGTCCACGGAGAAGATCTTTGTTATCCAGTCATCCTCCAATGCCCCCACCGGGTGTACCGAGCCGTACTCGTTGGTGGGCCTCACGGTGAGCATCTGTCTGCCTTCCAGGATCGGGACCCCTACCTTGATGTAACTGCTGTTGTATTCCAATACCTTAATCTTCTTCAGGTCCAGAGAGAGTTCCTTGACCTTGTGGTCCTGGTAGATCTCCTCGATGAGCTCCTTTACGTTGGTATCTGTCAATCGCTTGCATCCGAGCGTGGTCAGGTGCTCGCTTATTCTCCGATTGTTCTCCATTGCGATATCCGTGAACCTCGTATCATAGAAGAGTATTCTTTCATCCATCCTATCACATTAACACCTTCTTCTTGAGTTACTTATACCTTATGGTGGTCTGTCAGAGGTTCTGTCGAAAAATTACGCTCACTGCATTGGATATGTCAAATTCAAATGATAGAATAAGGCCATCCCGGGGGATCTGGATCGATCATTTAGGGGTTGGGGAGAGAGACCCGGGACGGCGGTCATCTTACAAAGATCCTTCATATAAGCTTCTTCCAGCCGATGTTCCCGACCCTGTTGGCGTTCTGGTCCATCCTGACCCTGGCCTGATAGGCCTCGGCGTTCCTCCTCTGCGCCCTGACCATCAGGTTCTCCATCTCCGGCCGGGATATATCTGGTGGGTTGTTAGGTGCCCGTGCGGTCTGGACCTGAACCAGTATCTTCTTTCCGGCGGCCTCTGCCTCTATATCCTTGGCACCCTCCGCTTCAGGGTCCCAGTTCTGAACGTTCCAACCTACCTGTCTCAACTGGTTCACTACTTCTATCTCGGCTTTTTTTGTTAGATCCTGTTCTATCATCTTCGAACCGACCTTGTATGTATATTGTACCTTCCTCTGAAGTGTATTTATACTTTTCGAAAACGGACATAACGCTCTTGGACAATATTCTCTCACAAATTTTATAAACCTCCAATTCAAGATATGTTCAGAAAGAAAAGAGGTGCTGGACCATGGCCATCGAATTCCATGACATAGAGATGGAAAAATATGCTGGGAGCAATATCATAAGGGTCAAGATAATAGGAAAACTGCTCAAGGAGGACTATGAGGTTTTCGTTCCTGTGGTGGAAAAGAACATGGAGCGGTTCGGTAAGGTCCGTATGCTGGTGGAACTGATCGATTTCAAAGGATGGTCGGCCGGTGCAGCCTGGGAAGATACCAAGTTCGGTGTGAAGCATTTCACCGACCTGGAAAAGCTTGCCCTGGTGGGAGACAGGAAATGGGAGAAGGGTATGGAGCTGTTCTGCAAGGTGTTCACCACCGGGCAGGTCAGGTTCTTCAGCACTGAAGAACTCTACAAGGCAGAGGAATGGATATTGGAGTGACCTATCCTAAGAGGGCACACTGAGAACATGATGATACTATTGGCAGATGAAGATGGACCGGTATGGTCCCTTTACCTACTTCCCTTGACGAAGACTTTGAGTACCCCTTTCTCATCGAGATGGGCAAGCTCCATGCCTATGTGCTCCGCAGCATCGAACATCCTGTCATCCCTGTAGAACTCACCGAACACGATCCTCTTGATGCCTGCATTTGCAAGTATTTTGAAACAGGTCCAACAGGGAGACGTGTTCACGTAACATTCTCCATCCATGACCGAGACCCCGTACCTGGCCGCCTGTGCTATGGCGTTCTGCTCGGCATGGGCGGTCCTGGTGCAGTGTCCGTTCTCGATCATATGGCCAACTTCGTCGCAGTGGGGCATTCCCCTGATGGAGCCGTTGTAACCGGTGGCCAAGATGGTCCTGTCCCTTACGATAACACACCCGACGTGCTTCCTGTGGCAGGTTCCCCTGGTGGCCACCTGATCGGCAATGTTCATGAAATATACATCCCAGCTGTCCCTCTCCGGATATTCTTCCTCATCGAACCGGATGGTATAACTGCAGTCCCCTTTGGGCCTGCATTCCTCTTCGCGATCGTTCATGGAGAGTGCATACTGTTCACCGTATTTTAACATTCTAAAAGAGCTCTCCTCCCCTGGACATAGGTCCGCCAAGATGGTATGACGGAACGGGCAATTCCTGGTTCATGGTTTCTTATCACGCATTCGATCTTCTTTCCGGATCCCGCCTGAACCTTACTAACCCATTCCGGATAATATATAGGTAATTCAAAAAACCATAATCTCCAAGAGGCAATATAAAAGTTTTTCTATGAGTGGGGCCATGTTATTCCAGTTGGATAAAGGGGCCTTCATCACCGATCTCCGATGTTAAACAATAAATCCTTCAACTTACATTACTGGATGTTATCGGAGGGTAAAGGAACATGATAAGGCCCAACCCATTCCTGACCGTTCTCTTGATGTCCATGGTCTCACTGGGGCCCCTTGCGGCCTCCGTGGGCGAAACGGATGCGGTTCATACTGGACCCACGAAGGATATTTCTTTCGACCCCGTATTCGACGAGGTGCTGGAGATACCCCCTGGGGGGGAGACCAGGATACTTCTCGATGAAAACGGCGATATCACCACGGAGGGTCATATCGGGAGTATCCTTGATGAGGATACGAAGCTGAAAGAGGCGGCGGAGCATCTTCCCGATTGGCTCCGGGACGATTTCATCAGGAACATGCTGGATACCGCTGAAAGGCCGATCACCCAAGGAGAGCAGAAAAACCCGGTGATACCGGCCTTCGGCGACCTCGATGCGGATGGCGATGATGACCTGGTCATCGGCATGAACGGAGAATTGAGGTTCTTCAAGAACATAGGGACCCAGGGAGATCCTGTCTTCTCGACGGATATCTGGGACAACTGGTGGAACAAGATATCCTGTTCTGGCGATTTCGTCAGCCCTTCCCTGTTCGATATTAACTCTGACGGTTATGCTGATATAATATGGGGAGACGGATCGGAATACCTGAATATCATACTGAACAGGGGGATCGGAAACGGAAGGGTGATCGATTACACCATCAATGGGATCAGTTACACGACCAGCTCGGACCCTCCGACACACATATCCCCGGCACCCATCACAGGGGAGAACAACACCTTCAAATTGTACTTCGGGTGCAGGCAGGGGCAGGTATACTACTGGGAGTTCAGGTGGGAGGAGATCGGCCAGACATTCTCAACGACGTTCCATCGACCTCCCTCGGTGATGCCGGGCCTGGGTGTGGCCAATTTCTCCTCACCCAGGTTGTGGAGGTCTTCCGGAGCCAACGAGGAATACCACAACGTCGTAGGTATGTCGGTGGGCTCCGGGGGCGGGCTGATAAAGTACCATCGGTTCGTTGACGGGAAGTTCATGAACCCCGAACCCGGATATTTCAGGAATGTAATAACAACCGGTCAGGTGACACCTGTCCCCTGCCACCTCAACGGGGACCTCAACCAGGACCTCGCTCTGGGAAGCCGTGGTCCGTCTATCCGCACATTTGTGAACTATGGAGTCCAGCTTGACCCTTACTGGGCCCCCGACCCTCATATTCCCGCCTTCGAGGTGGAGAACTACGGGTCCGCTTTCGACCTTTCACTCCTTATCTATAGCGAGGAGAGGATAGAGGAATATCTGGATCTCATCATCTCGCCACCGGATCCCAGATACAGGGACGAGATCGGCTTCACATGCGCATTCACCCCATCTTCCCAGCTCGCTGACAACATGCTGTCCGGGCTATTGCTGGAGAACGTCCAGTATATCTATGGAAGGGATCCAAAGCTCGAATATGTGAAATTGGTGGAAAAAGGAGGGGCGTCGCCCTACACCACCGCATCTTACATTGTCAAGGTAGGCGACAGGACAAGGAGCATGGAGATATCCAGGGATGCATACTACTGGGGCATCGTTCATCCGAGGATAACAGAGGAGACCGTTGCCTACATAGATCCAAAGACAGGAGAACCTGCCGAGCCAGGAAACGGGGGCAGATACTGGAGGGAATACCTCTTTGAGCATGCGGATGAGGAATATCCTCCGGGACCCGACTTCCCGGATGATTGGACCGGAAGAAAGGTCTACTACCCCAGGAACGCATCACCGCCTCTCCTGAAGGCCAAACTGGAGGATGTCGGGATATATTGGGACATGCAGCCCTACGAATATCCCAAGGGTTTCGACAACAACGGAGAGAAAAACTCCCACCCGTGGGACTACAGGGACCACGCCATCGAAAAGATCTCTCATTGGGTGGAAAAGACCCTGGTACTGAACCAGCAGGAGTCACTCGACGAGGAGAGGCCGAACCAGCCGGTGAGGATCGCACACGGGCACAACGGGAACTGCGGCGAGCTCCAGGACCTCACCATAGCCGCTGCAAGATGCGCTCTTGTACCGGCAAGGGGGGTTCACCTGACGGGGGAAGACCACGTATGGTCCGAATTCTATCTCGGGGGTTGGCACCAGTGGGACAATTACTGGTCCGACGGAGGCGGAGTCGTTGCAAACGACCTCAACTACTGGTGGGGCTGGGGAAAAAGGGGCGGTTCGGGTGTCTGGGCCTCCAATGGTGCCGGGCAGAGCTTCGATATCGGCGAGAGATACCGCTCCCCGGATGTTACCGGGGACCTCACGGTGAACGTCCTGGACGCATCGGGTAGACCCGTGGAAGGGGCAAGGGTCGTGGTCATGTCACACTGGACCATGGAGAATGCCATCGATACAGGGGATTTTCAGGGACCTGTCCCAACGATACCTTTGCCCTCCATCTGGGGTTACACCGACCGGACCGGAGCGGCACGGTTCACGGTCTGGGGACAGAGCTTCAATTTCAGGGTTACCTCGGACCTGGGGACTCACATCTCCGACAAGTTCACCATGTCCGATGAAGACAGGATGACCTTCCATATCCGTCTCCAGTCGGATGGACCCGACCCCACGGAGGTACCCACCAACTTTCCACTGGCCCAGAATGGAAGGAACCATCTTCTATCCGTGGAGGTCCTGGAAAGCTTTCAGCACCAGCGCGAGCTCACCACCGGCACCTCCTTCAGGAACGAGATGAAAAGCGGCGAGGTCCTGGTGAGCATATATCCACGAGGCGGAGATGTTTCCATCGAGGGGTTCTACAGCTCCATGGTCAATGAAGAGGCCCCTCTTACGAAGGCTTTCATGGACGGGGGCGGCAATATCACAGTGGCCTTGACGGACCCGGGTTCCATCAAGTCCCATACAAGCATTCGGGTCAAGATCTACGAGTATAACGGTGCCCACGTGGAACCCTCTGTCCTGGCGGTCAACCCCATGGGTCCCCGTGACAGGGGTTTCCAGGTCATGGGCGATGGCACGTTGAAGGGTTTCCTGTTCTGGGATGACCCATCCCTCGATCCGAAAAGAGCAAAAATAAGCATAGGTACCTCCATGGGTACGGTGGATGGTACACTGATCAATGGAACGGAAGCTTTACCATACGTACATTCCTGGGAAGTGACTGGGATCAGGGGTGAGCCAGGGACGGTGGAGCCCATGTCCTTCAATGTTCTCGATGACCATGACAACATCATGGCCACTCTACCTCTGTCCGTTAAAATATCTGATGACCAGGCTCCGAGATGGCACGAGATCATCGGCAACGGCACGGTCCCTTGGGGGGCCCGTTCGGAAATAGGTGCCAGATTTCTCGATGCCACAGGAAACCTGACCGCCCTGTCCTGGGTCGACCATGAGGTGCCCTCAAAAGGTACTTCGGTGGCCACGGGCGGGATCGAACACGAGATACTGTTCGACCTCGACACGTCCCGATCGGACCCTGGCGGACATAATATCAGGATGACGACATGGGACGGACAGGAAAATATACAGACCCTTGTCTGCACGATGTTCCTGGACCCGGTTGCCCCGACCCTATCACTCGATTCGCCGTCCCCCGGAGATGAGCTGGATGGGTCCGAGATTCGGATCAGGGGAAAGGTGCTCGACGATGTGGAGATCTTCTCCTTCGAGGTCATGATCGACGGCAGTACCCATGATATGGGCGATTACTTGGACGAAGATGGCAAAATAGATGAGGTATTGGTGTTCAAGGCCGAACCGGGAGATCTCCGGATAGAGCTGAATGCCACGGACAATGTAGGCCTGTGGAACTCATCCTCCTTCAACGTGACCCTGCTGCCTCCTCCCGACCATGAAGCTCCGGTCCTGAGGTTCGATGACCCACGGAACGGACAGATGTTCGAGAAGGGAGAGGTCATTAACTTCAGGGGGACGGTCCTGGACGACTCACCGCTTTCCTCCCTTACCCTAACAGTGGGAGGTTACAGGGTCGAGATCCTGGACGATCTTGTCGGCAGTGCCTTCTCCCATCAGATGTCCACGGATAGATGGAGCACAGGGACGAAGGAGGCCGTCCTGAGGGCTGTGGATGCACAGGGAAACCCAGCTTCCATATCCATGGAGATAGGCATCTACGAGGAGGAGATGGGCTTCCGGGACGTTGAAAGACCCGAGATATCACTGGCCCGTCCCGAACAGGGGTCCGGCTTCCGACTCGGTTCCATGATCACCATCATAGGGACCGTGACCGATGACGGAGACGATATCCATCTCTACTATTCCATCGACAGGGGGTCAAGCTACAACGAGATCGCGGGGACCGTGAACATGGGGCTGGATTTCAATTTTCAGGTGGATACAATGGACATCCTTGCGACATACCACGGCTCCCCCGGAGAGCTGCGGAGGTCCATGTCCGATCAGGTGATCGTACTGAAGGCCGTTGACGGGGTCGGCCGTGAGAGATACCTAGAGCTGGGCCTGGAGATAGAGGACGCGAACCGGCCCACCATACTTGAGCCCGTGGCGGAATACTCCATTTCGGATGATCACCTTTTTCTGTCGGCGGTCCTGAAAGATGATTCCATGATAGAACATGTGAACCTGGAGATCTTCGATGAACACGGTGACAGGGTCCGTCAGGAGAGTGTCAACTGGATGGACCTCCGGAGCAGGGGGAATGATGTCGAGATCGGCCTTGTCCTTTACGGACCTTTCGGTACGGGGGAATTCACTGTGACTTTCACAACGGTCGACGCATGGGGCAATTCACAAACTGCAGAGAGCTCCTTCATGGTTCCCGCGGAGGGACCTGATGATGAGAGTGAACTGTCCCTCGGCAGGGCTGTTTTCATCTTCTTCCTCGTCTTCGTTCTGTTGGGGCCCCTTGCCCTGTATTTTCTTGTTGTAGCCTTCCGAAGGGGTCGAAAATAGGCATATTCGGCATCAACCCCGTTGATTACTCACAAACCTTTAAATTCGGAGATAACATTGGTGGGAAGGGGGAAAGCAGTGGTTTTCCCTCTATGCATAGGGAATACTCGAAATGGAGGGATGGCCATGGGTTTCAAATCCATAATCAACGAGTATATGAACAAATACGACAAAACAGCTCAGCAGAATGATAGAACGGAAAGGGAGACCGAAGTGCAGGAAGCACCGGTCCAGCCGGAATCCAATCCGGAGGACGAGGAGCTCAGGCGGGTTCTGTCGACCCTGAAGACAAACATCAAGATCATTGGATGTGGTGGCGGAGGATCCAATACCATTAACAGGATCGTTGAAGAGGGTATCATAGGCGCGGACCTATACGCCATGAACTCCGATGCACAACACCTACTGACCATCCATGCCCCACACAAGATCCTGGTCGGAAAAAGGACCACGAAAGGGCTCGGAGCAGGTGCCAGTCCCAAGATCGGGAAAGAAGCCGCCCTCGAAGCGGAAGAGGAGGTAAGAGCGGCACTGATGGGGGCCGATATGGTCTTTGTCACCTGCGGTCTGGGCGGCGGGACCGGAACCGGATGCGCACCCGTGGTGGCGGAGATAGCCAAGCAACTGGGTGCCCTTACCATATCAGTGGTCACCAAGCCCTTCTCCGGAGAAGGAGAATCCAGGATGGAGAACGCAGAGTGGGGTCTTGCGGAACTGGAGGAGAACTCCGATACGGTTATTGTCATACCCAATGATAAGCTCCTGGAACTTGTTCCCAGGCTTCCTCTGAACGCTGCTTTCAAGGTGGCTGACGAGATCCTGATGAAAGCCATAAAGGGTATCACCGAAATGGTGACCAAGGTGGGCCTGGTCAACCTTGACTACGCTGATCTCAAGACGATCATGAAAGGCGGGGGGGTCGCCGTCATAGGTATCGGCGAGTCCGACGAGGCCAACGAGAAGGCCGTAAGGGCCGTGGAGGAGGCCATCAACTCACCTCTTCTCGAATACGATATATCCTCCGCCAACGGAGCGCTGATATGCGTGACGGGCGGAGAGGATATGACGGTCACCGAGGCGGAGGCGGTTGCCGAATATATCAACGAGAGGATAAACCGCAACGCCTCCATAATCTGGGGAGCATATATCGACCCAGAGCTAAAGGGCGCGATCCGGGTAATGCTCGTGCTGGTGGGTGTGACCTCAGATCAGATCTCCGGAAAGTCCGTTGGACAGTTCGGGGAAAAGGAAAGAGGATATACCCGCAGGGAAGAGCGCTTCGGAGTGCAGTTCATCAGATGATAAAGGTGAGTTCCAATGCTGAAATGCCCTCGCTGCGGGGAGGAGAACAGGGACAGTGAGCTTTACTGTGCAGGTTGTCAGAGCAAGCTTCCCTCCATCTCCGCCCTGAGGTCGACCATAAGGAGAGGACTCGAGGCCCTGGACAGTAAGGAGTATCGAAAGGCCCTGGAAAAGTTCACCGAGGTTGTCAGGCAGAACCCCGGCGATATGGATGCCTGGTTCTTGATGGCCGCCGCCAAGATAAAGCTGGGAAAGGGAATGGAGGCATGGGACGATCTCATAGAGGTCGGCCTTGCCCGGGAAACCGGGAGATGCTCCCACTGCAAGGGGACCGGAAAATGCCGCGAATGCGGTGGAACCGGAATATGCATCATGTGCAGAGGTACCAAAAAATGCTCCTACTGCGGAGGAAAAGGTGTCTGCCCCACATGCAGGGGCATCCGACCGGATGAATGTAATCACTGCAAGGGTTCCGGAGAGTGCATAAGGTGCAAGGGGTCAAAGGAGTGCAATTACTGCAACGGTTTCGGTCACTGCGGCCACTGCAAAGGTTCGGGAAACTGCTCTTTCTGCGGCGGGACCGGTGTCGGCCATTCACTGGACCTCTCCGGGATATCCGGCGAGTTCCACGAGCTTAAAAGCTGGTTCGTTTGAATGTTTTCCGACCGAACAAACGTTCACGGACTGATAGAGCGGCCGTACCTTATCCATCTCTTGGTGTCCACGTGGCGGTCCTCTTCTCCATCCTTTGACCTCCTGTCCATGAGGTGGATCAGCCTTCTGATGGCCGTTCCTTCCTCGTAGAGGTCCTCCGCCTCGCTCTTGGTGAGGTTCTCATGTCCCAGCTCATCCTTGATCTCCTCCAGCCTGCCAAGGAGGACCCCCCTGGACCTCGATCTGAAGGACGGCTCTTCCTGTGCCCTTTTCAGAAGCGTCTTGATATTGGTCCATTCCCCTTCAAAGACTATATAATTCTGTCTGCGCTCTCCGATGAAGGAGAGGGGGCGCTCGAGCTTTGACAGCATCTCATCACAGAATTCCCTGTTGTCCTTGGGACGATCAAAGGTCATACGGATATATCAATGGGCCTTTTTGTTGATAAGGATTGGGTATCCTGGATAAATGACCGAACCAAAGGAAACGGATATGGGATCCGTTCAACCGCTTCTTTTCGGAAGATACACAAATGAAGGGCGGCCACACCCGATCCAATGCAAAGGATTAATAGTAGGTCCGTTTGTGGCCGCTTCAGAACACTATGGAAAATTTCAGATCTATGGGACTATCGAAAGGGATGATCGCTACACTGGAAAAGAAGGGTTATACCGACCCCACGGAGATCCAGGGTAAAGCCATTCCTTTGCTTCTCGACAATAAAGTGGACATCATCGCCCAGGCACAGACGGGCACGGGTAAAACAGCCGTGTTCGCCCTCCCTCTGATAGAGAAACTGGACCCCGGAGAGGATCTCGTTCAGGCAATTATACTTGCACCAACCAGGGAACTGGTGATCCAGGTCTGCGGGGAGATCGATTCGCTCAAGGAGGGATCCGGTCTATCCACCGCTGCGATCTACGGAGGGCAGCGCATAGACATCCAGCTGAGAAAACTGAAAGAAGGTGTCAACATAGTTGTCGGGACCCCCGGAAGGGTCCTGGACCATATAAGAAGAGGTACATTGGTCCTTGATGGGATCCGGTACTTCATCCTTGATGAGGCGGACGAGATGCTGAACATGGGGTTCATCGAGGATATCGAAGAGGTGCTGAAGAAGACTCCGGATGATAAGAGGGTACTCCTGTTCTCTGCAACCATGCCTAAAAAGATCAAAAGATTGGCAGAGAGATACATGGGAGAATATACCCATATCAGGTCCGAACAGGAGTTGACCACGGACCTCACGGAGCAGATATACTTCGAGGTCAGGCGAAAGGACAAACTGCAGGCTCTAGTGAAGATACTGGAGATCGAGACGGATTTCTACGGAATAGTATTCTGCAGGACCAAGGCCGACGTGGAGGATCTTGCCACAAGATTGATGGAAAAAGGACTGAAGGCCGACAACCTGCACGGGGACATATCACAACATCTCAGGGAGAAGATACTGGGAAAGTTCAGGGATAGAAGGATAAACATCCTTGTGGCAACGGATGTGGCTTCCAGGGGGATCGATGTCGAGGACCTCACCCATGTTGTGAACTATTCCATTCCCCAGGATCCGGAGGCTTACGTGCACAGAATAGGCAGGACAGGAAGAGCGGGCAAGAAAGGAACCGCAATAACCTTCGTCACCCCCACCGAGCTCAGGAAGATGAAGTTCATCCAGAAGTTCACAAATGCCGATATCGTCAAACAGAAGGTCCCCGAGGACAACGAGGTAATGAAGTTCAGGAAAGAGAAGTTCGAGAGCAGTATCGAGAGGATACTGGTTGAAAAGGAGACCGGATCCTACAGAAAGTGGGCCAAAGAACTACTGGATGACAGTTCCGGTGAGGATCTTGTAACTGCTCTCCTGAGGTATTCCTTCGGCAAGGATCGGGATGGGGCTGATACCGACCTCCGATGGAAGGATGACATGAAAGACAGCCGAAAGAGCGGTAAACGGTCCCATGAGGCAAGGGGATGGGCTGATAGGAGTAATACCAACACCAGGGACGCAACGGATCATCAGGGAAAGGGACACGGAACCTACGAGGGGAACAGGGAGAAGAATAAAGAAGTTGTGACAAAAAGGTTGTCCATAGATATGGGAAAGAAGGACGGCATGACCCCCTCCGGGATCAGGGATATGATAAACAGGAAAGCGGGTACCGATCCGGGAAAGATAAAGGATATCGAGATAACGGACAAGCGCAGTTTCATCACGGTCCCGTCAAAGGATGCAAGGTCCATTCTGAAGCTCTTCAGAAGGACCATGAAAGGAGACGCGCCACTGATCAGGAGAGCGGGATCGAAGAAGGACGATGGGCGTACCGGGAACAAAAAGAAGAGATACAGGAAGAAGAAGGGAAAGTTCGTAAGGTCCTGACAACCTTGATGGCATACGAACAGATGACCTCCCGTTATACTCTCCCGTCTGGACCGGTCCAAGGCCGTCCACACAATGTGTATAAACTTTTATAGTGGAAGCCGATATCCCAGAATTACCAACAGATGCGGTGGTAGCTCAGTTGGGAGAGCGTCTGACTGAAGATCAGAAGGCCGGGTGTTCAAGTCACTCCCACCGCACTCAATATCAAATGAACGACAAAAACCGAGGTGAATGAGATGGGAGATACGCTATACGATGTGGAGGTCCTGCAGGGTAACAGTTACTACCTTGCAAAGATCATCGCCCACCAGTCCAAGGAAAAACCCATCAGGGAATACAAGACCAATACCCTGGAGGAGCTTCTGGAGAACATAGCCAAGGACATCCTCGAAGAGAACGAATAGCGACTCAGTCCTTTCGTTCTACCCACTCCCTTACCTTCTTTTTCTGCCTTGAGGACATGTAGTACTCCTTACCCCGGGGTCCTTTCCTCTCCGACAGGGCATCCTTCAACCTCATCAGAGAGGTCTCCCTGTCCAGTTTTCTCTTGGAGAACCCGGTCTCCTCCATAAGCTCCATCCTGGTGAGCTTCTTGCGGTCCATCAATGTCCTTGCTATCCGTATCTGGGACCTGTTCATCGCCAGGGGACCCTCCATGAAGGACCCGACGGTGGGAAGGAACCTTATGAAGAAACCATCGGGAACGGACCTTATATGGCCCTCGTCCTCGAGCTTCACAAGCGTGGTCACCAGGTCCTTTCTGGAGATAGAAATGGTATCGCCCAGATCCCTCAGACGGACCCCCGGATCGTCCTGTACAGCAGAAAGTACCACCTCATCCCGGGGAACACCGTTGTTGAACAGGAGTGTCTGGAAAGCATACGATGTCTTTTCTATCATGGCAAGTCCCGCCCCGGCGATGAGGAAGATCAACACTATCAGCAGTATTATTATCCAAATACCGGAACCCACCCGGGATACTTCTTCGGGCTCAGGTATCCTGACCGGGATCTCCTTGTACACGTGGCGGAGATCTCCAGGGGTGGTCTCGACATCAAAGGATGCATTGACCAGTATGGTTCCGTTAAATCCGGATATGTCGAACTCCACGGGCTCGTCGCTGGAGGGGTCAATGGTCTTTCGGATATCGTCCGGTTCCGGGTCCTTCTTGTATATCCGGACCACAGGGTCCCTTATTATCTTCCCTCCGGCGGAAATGTTCACGGACAATATCAGTCTGGAACCTACAACCTCCACATCCAGTTCGACATCAGGATCGACATAGCTCGAGTTGGGGAGCACGGTAAAATTCCAGGAGTAGTTCCTGTAGGCTCCAAGATTGTCCCTGAGAACCAGTGTGTATCTGTGCTCACCCTCATCCCGGTTCCATGGAAAGAGGTCCATCCTTCCCTCGCTGGTGAATATCTTCGTATCATGATCCGAGAATACAGGAGGGGCCGGATGTAGCAGGTAATCGAGGTCGTTGCCTTCCTCATTGGAATCGATGTCCATCTCGTAGACCTCGCCTGCAACCAGCACATCCGGGAGGGGAGAGGTCAGATAGGGGAGAGAATTCTCGATATGGACCTCTATCCTCCCCTCGCTGTATTCCCCCCACATGTCCGTCACCCTGACGGTGATCCCGGTTTCCTGTACCCCTATGATCGGGGTAAACGTCATCTTTCCCGTCAGGGGATCGAGCCAGAGATCGTTCAGGTTGGAGCTGATGATGGAGTATACCGTACCGTTCTCACCCTCCTGGTCCGAATCCAGGTCTATCAGGGCGGGCTCGTACTCCTTCAGGGTGACCAGTCCGGGGGCTATGAGCTCCGGGACCTTGTTGACAACGGAGATGTTCCAGTTGTATACAACCGAACCGGATGGCGGATTGCCGTCATCAAGTTCCAGCACAGCGGTCCAGTTGCCAACGTGAATGTTCTCGGGCACACCTGTCACGGTGCCGTTCCTTGCCACCTGGAGCCACTGGTACTTTCTATCCGCATCGACTGCGTTCCTCTGTACCTTGACCGAAACGTTCCACTTCTCGCCGTCCTCCCTGAGGTGGAACTTCGAAACATATACCTGCCCCTCCCAGGCCATGGGGGCAACGGAGACCTCCACGATGGAAGGTGGAAAGTTAAGGACCTCGAGGTGAAAGGTGAGGCTCACCGAATGAGAGGTGGAGGAAATGGTGGAGTTGAACGTATGGTTTCCCACATCGTCATTGCCCGGGGTACCCCTGAACGTTCCGTTCTCATGCCCCAACCACGCAGGCAGTGCCGAATGGCTCCAGGATATGGGGTCCCCGTCGGGGTCGTAAGCTTCCACCTTCTTCTCGAAGGGGCTCCCCTCGACCGCAGTCCACTGCACCTGCGGAGAACCCTCGAAATAGGGCGGATCATCCAAGCCAATCCTGCCCCTGATATGGAGCTTGGCGGATAGGGTCTCTGAATTGGCGAATATGCCGACGGTGGCATTCTGGAAAGCACAAAGCGACCTTGAAGGCGATCCGTGTTCTCCCATTATCATCTCACCGTAGAGAACGCCTGTACCCGGCCCGGTCTCGGTCAGCAGCAACGGTTCGTAAGGGCAGAAACGGGTCTCGTTCACTGCCCTGAGCCATACCCTCATGGAATCCACCCTTGTGGGGGATCCCTGCGACACGGCTATCCATATGCCGATCCTCTGACCCATCTGGGCCCTTTCGATCCTCATTCCCTGTCCTGATTCCAAAAAACGGGAGCTCTGCACTATCGGTTCCCTCCAACCCGGCAGCTCCCATTCCACCAGGGATGAGTTCTTCCCGAGATAGACACGCGGCACGGTGGAGCTCATATCATATTCTGATATGTAGAAACCGGACCCAAGGCGGTGAGAGGTATCGTTTCCCACCAGGTCCGCATCGGGGAACATGTAGCTGGTATCAGTGGAATAATCACGGTCCGGACCCCCGTAGAAGATCGATATTCTGCCCTTTCCGGCACCCTTCTGCGGGTCCCCTATCACCAGGTCCGAGGCACCATCGCCGTCCAGGTCCAGCAGCCGGAGGTTAACATCTGTCAAGAGACCCATTCCGGCCCCGCCCAGTATCTTCCATGAGACATCTTCCGCCTCCACGGGCAATGTCTTGGAACCGTCTTGTACGACAAATATCCCGCCACTGCTCCCCAGGTCCGGTAGATGTACCGCTATCTCGTCCATCCAGTCACCGTTCATGTCCCCTGTGGAGATGGAGACGGCCTTTTCGGGAAGTGAGATCATGTTGGAAAGCTTAAGGGGAATTCCCGAGTAGATCAAGAGGGCCGAGGAGGAGTTCCTCTCCCCGTATACCACGATATCGGGCACGAGATCTCCATCGGTATCGTCTGCCGAAAGGACCCTGGTGCAGTTGAAGGGGAGCTCCACCTCATCGATCATCGACGGAGCATCGATGATATCCTTTGACACCATCAATGAGGATCCGTTATCCGATAAATGCACCATCTCATCGGTCCCGTCCCCATCCGTGTCCATCAGAACGGCCGGACCCGTCGGGCCTCCTGCCACCATATCATCCGAGGACAACACCGTGGAAGTATCGAGCCGGTCCGGGCTTCTTCCCCGGAATAGATACCATGACCCGTTTGCGCCCTTGAGCAAGATATCCTCCAGGTGATCATCGTCCAGATATCCTGTTAACGGGGGGCACCCGGAAAGATCCAGTTCATCTTCATCCAGCGAAATGTTCGTAAGGGACACTCCTTCCCGATCCAGCAGCATCACACTACCTCTTCCGGAGCCGTGCTCCGGAAACGGTACCATGAAACTGGTCTCGAACGGTGCCGCATATCTGCCTCCGGAAAAGACACCGTCCATGGGGGCCCCGAATGTGGAGTTTTGAAAGATCTCCGTGGACCTTTTCTCCACGTTCTCATCATGGTAGCTCACCTTCACGGACAGGGCAGGCAGCGACACCAGTAGAACCATCAAAAGCGGAAGCAGATAAACTCTCTTTTCTTTCATTTCATATCTCTCTGGGAAAGGACGTTGGTATTAAGGATTGATGATAGATAAAGGATACTGAATCTGAGAGCATGAAGGAAGTGATCCATTGTACACAACTGCAAAGTTTTATAATATACCAGTATATACCGCCCCTAGCCCAGGGGTGAATATGGAGCTTACGTGGGCATCAATTGCCAAGCATCACAGCGGGGTGGGGTAGCCAGGATATCCCGTCGGGCTCATAACCCGAAGATCAATAGTTCAAATCTATTCCCCGCTACTTTTTCATTCATATCATATTCAAGCTTGGTAGAATGAAAAAGTTCGCAGAATGAAGATAATAAGCGACGGTCTAATTCTGCTGAACATCGAAATTCCGCTCCACTTTCCCATTGACGAAAGGAATTTACGATACCATTTTATCATTATCTATTCCCCGCTACTTTTTCATTCATATCATATTCAAGCTTGGTAGAATGAAAAAGTTCGCAGAATGAAGATAATAAGCGACGGTCTAATTCTGCTGAACATCGAAATTC
>JAWOCK010000074.1:0-13005 GCA_046483845.1 Thermoplasmatota archaeon
CAGGCGAAATCTCACTATAATCCATCGACACCCTCCTTTATATATTTCCGATGAATTCACCACGGTCGCGTTTCATCAGATATAAACCTTTCTTTTAACCATGATACACAGTAGTATATAAAGCTTTCGAAATGATTAATAAAATAGAACCTAAACGGATAGTTCTCATGACTGGCTACGAGGTTTTGAAACATATATCGTGGCATTAAACAGCAAATTTCGGGATATTTTGATCCATGGACCGACCATTACAAGAAACCTGTTCCTTGCCAAATGGATGTTTGGATAGGCCGGTCCGAACATGGTTATATACCTATTAGACCTTGACCTCTCCGGGTGATATGATGGTCGAGCAGGTAAAGGCATCACACATACTTGTGAACAAGAGGGCGGACGCGGACAATATTCTGAACAGGATAAGGTCGGGAGCAAGGTTCGAGGACATGGCAAGGAAGTTCTCACAATGTCCGTCGGGGAAAAAGGGCGGTGATCTGGGATATTTCAAGAGGGGACAGATGGTAAAACCCTTTGAGGATGCTGCCTTCAACATGGAGAAAGGGGCCATATCCCAACCTGTTCAGACCCAGTTCGGTTATCACTTGATCAGGGTGACTGACAAAAGATAGTTATCATGTTCATGGACGTTACTAAAAGTGTACTATATCCTTTAAATAGGGATTGCCTGAATGATAATACGATGGCATATGGTACGAACGGGAGAGCGCAGGTTACGTTACTTGCACTCCTGGCACTTTTGGCACTGATATTACCGTTGTCCCAGGGTGCCGATTGGAATCAGGGTTCGATAAGACTGGACCCCGATGAGGATGACCATTTAACACCCACTGGCAGTCCGATCAAGACGGGTTTTCCCGGTAGTGAGATATACTTTACCCTCTGGGTGACCAACGATCACAGCAAGGAGCAGCGCGTGCTCCTCTCGGTGGCCGATGGTCCGGATTGGACCATTGCCGTCACCGGCTCGGTGGATGTGCCGGCCGGAGAGCGGAGGTCGGTGGACCTTTATGTTTCTGTTCCGGATGAGCAGATGGACCCAACCAAGTCATATCCGATCAGGATCGAGGGTATTGCAAACCTCACTATGGACCGGGCATCATTGAACGCTATGGTGGAATTGGACATATCCATAGACCATAAGCTCACGATGTTACCGAACAACGTGAATGAGCTATCCCTTAACGTCTATCCCGGACAGAACACATTCGCAGACATAGGATTGGAGAACCGGGGTAACATGAAAGATACCTACGAGGTCAGGATACTGGAGCATCAGTTGTCCTGGGATATACGGTTCCGAGAGGGCAGTGAAGAACTGGAGGTTCCTCTGGGGCATTCCGATACGGACGATAGATACAAGACCAGCCTGATGATAAAGGTCCCTTATTCGGCAACCGCGGGGCACAAAGTGGATATCGAGATATATTCCCTATCCACCTCCTCAGAGAACTATGGTGTCGGTAAGCGCTCGGACCTGGTCACGATCCAAATACATGTCATCAAGGGCTCCTCGATCTCTGTAGTTCCTCTTGATAAGGGCGTTGTGGAATGTCAGGACCATATCGAGACCTCATTCAGATTGATACATTCCGGTGTTACTGATGCGGTACTCGATCCGGTGATATCGGTGAGCTCAGGGGGAGATCCCGTTGAGGACTGGGTGATCATGACGGCTCCTGCCGGCCCCTTCGTCTTCGATGTCGGGGATGAGATGGAAGTATCCGTAAGGGCGGTCCCTCCGGAGCGTCCCTTCGGCTATTTCGAACTGGAATTCGGCGGCTCTTCGTCGATGGCAGAGGTGTCGTCTTCCACCATTACCGCTTTCTTCGAACCGGTTTCGGACCTTCTGCTCGGTGATATAAGCGGTGCGCCCTTCGATGTTGGTAAGGAAATTAGCATCTCCACCACTGTGAGTAACCGTGGTGATCTCTCCGAGCAGGCGAAGGTGGATGTTTTCGGGGTCCCCGAGGGATACATCGTGGAGATCGCACCCTCCAAGAATATGTACATAGGTCCGAATGAAACGATTGACCTCATGATTAAGCTGACCCCAATGGAGGATGACATGGACCAGCCCTTTGATCTGGAGCTCTCCCTGAAGATGCCGGTGGATGATCTGGGCGGCCAATGGAGAGAGGTAGGTTCAGGGTCCATAAGAGTGGATTTCCGGGAACTTCCCGATCTGGAGCTGAAGGGTATAGATATTCCTGTTCGGACCTTTGACGAGGGCTCGCTGGTACACATAAATATAACTGTTGCCAATGTGGGGAACCTTCCAGTCAGGAATGCCACCTTGGTACTGAAGCAGATAACATTTGGTCTTTCAAATCCCGAGATAGACAGGAGATCGGTGGACCTGGGAGCTGGTGAGCAAAGGACACTGTGTTTTGAATGGAAAGCCCAGCCTGCCGCAAGGTCCATCAGGGCAAGGATATTCGTCCCTGAAGGACAAGAGGAGATGTCACACGAGGACAACGAGAAAGTGGAACCGATATACGTGATACCGACAAAGGTGGATCGGGATGCCAGTCCAGAGGGAGAGGAGACGGCCATACCGGCCGGTTCGGCCATAGCCGGAGGAGCCGGTCTGGTACTGGTCACCGGCCTATTGGTCTTCATTACCTCCAAGGACATCATCAGGTACCCCCTGTTCCTGGCCATGGGGCCACTTTACAGCAAGCTCAGGCCGGAGCATATCCTGAACAATCGTCTTAGAAAACGTATCTATGTCTATGTCCAGAACCATCCCGGGGAGCATTTCAGGTCCATCCTCACCCATCTTGACCTCACCAACGGAACCCTTGCCCATCATCTCCATACATTGGAGAAGGAGAGCCTTATCCGGTCGCAGAGGGACGGTCTTTACAGAAGGTTCTATCCTGCGGGATACAAGATAGATGAGAAAAAGGTCAGCCTATCTGCGATCCAGAGCCGTATAATGGAGCTGGTCCTGGAAGAACCCGGTCTATCCCAGAAGGAGATATCCCAGAAACTGAAGCTCTCCAATTCCACTGTCAACTACAATATCAAATCCCTTGCAGACAAGGGAATGGTGGGTGTGGAAAAGGAGGGAAAGAGCACCAGCATCCTCCCGATAAGGGACAGGAACAATTGAGGTCCATAACCATGGCGGTCTCCGGGTTCCAGGAATATCGATGAGTTCCCGGGATGGGTTCAAAGCTCTCGCTTGAAGCCGTGCTGCTCCAGTCCCATCAATATGGAGGGTACCGTCTGAAGGTCGGTGAACATCAGTATGTCCAGTTCCATGGTGGGTGCAGGTGCCGGTTTGTACCTGATGACATCCTTCTTCACCTGGCACTTCAACAATCCCTCCCTGTCGATGAGCTCTATGTTCTGAAGGACCTGTCTTCTACCGCTCCCGACCTTGCAGAAGAGATGATAGACATAAGGTTCGAGCACCAGACCCTGCTCCTGTGCGGTCAATCTCTTGAAATTTATCCTCTCCTTGGTGCGTATCTTATCCATGAGGGCCATGGCCATGTCCCGTGTCTGCGGATTGTTGTGGTTTATGGTGGCCTTTCCCCTCTTTACGGATTCTATGGTTTCGTTGAAGATGCCCTTGTCCACCTGGAAATTATAGACCAGATCGATACCTACGGGACCGATCCTTTGGTCCTGCAGATGCGGGTCCACGAAATGGCTCACATGGGCGTACATTGCGATGGAGGCACACCTGATGGTCTGGTTGATCACATCCCCCACCGCCTTCAGGTATCTCATCTTGGAGAGGACTATCCCCTGTTTGGTGACCTCCACCATCACTGCCACGGGGAATTCAAAACCTTCCAGGAGGGTTTCCTCCAGGGGATATTCCTTCAACATTGGGATCCTCCGGTTAGAACTGGAGCAAAGAATACTATGTCCGGGTTGTAGATAAGGTCTTCGGGTCCCGATCGGCTCACTTTCACTCAACCCCCCCTGGCTTTTATAAACTTTCATTGTCCTATAATAATCCCGGTCCATTTACAAAAGGGGGAGAAGCCCAAAGTGAGAAAGATACCCATATTCGATACCACATTACGGGATGGGGAGCAGGCTCCAGGTATACAACTCCTGCCTCCTCAGAAATTGAAGATAGCCCGGGCTCTGGAAAAGGTCGGGATCGACGTGATAGAGGCTGGTTTCCCTGCCAACAGTGATACCGAGAGGGAATCCATATCACTGATCGCAAGGGAGGTGGAAAGTTCAGAGGTGGCGGTCCTGTGCAGACCCATAAAGAGCGAGATCGATCAATGTGAAGGGCTTTTGAAGAAGGCAAATATGTCGAGGATCCATCTCTGGATAGCCACATCCCCCATCCACATGAAGTACAAGCTCAACATGACACCTGGAAAGGTAATGCAGAAGTCCATAGATGCGGTTAGGTATGCCTCCGGGAAGTTCGACAAGGTCCAGTTCTCTTCTGAGGACTCGACAAGGTCACATATGGATTTTTTGGGAAAGATCATGAGGGAGCTTGTAAGGGCCGGAGCTGATGTGGTCAATCTGGCCGATACCGTGGGGTGCGCTCTCCCGGAGCACATGGCACTGCTGATAAAGGAGGTAAGAAGGGCTGTCAAGGACCGCATTCCCGTGGGTGTTCATTGCCATAACGATCTGGGTCTTGCAACATCGAACACACTTGCAGCGGTCAGGGCAGGCGCGGGTCAGATGGACCTTACGGTGACGGGCATCGGAGAAAGGTCGGGCAACACATCCCTGGAGCAGGTGGCTGTTGCACTGCTCTTCCACAGGAGACATTTCGGTGTCGAGACCAACATCAGATACAATGATCTCGGGCCGCTCTGTGATACCGTGATAGAGGAGATGGGGATACGCACGGCCCACTCGCAGCCTTTGATAGGTGAGAACTCCTTCAGGCACGAATCGGGCATACACGTTCACGGTATGCTCAACAATCCCCTTACCTACGAACTGGTGGATCCCCAGGACCTCGGTATCAATGGGGGCAGCATAGTCATAGGAAAGCACACCGGAAAGGCCGCGGTCAAACATTTCCTTAGCAGATACGGTTTTGACCTGGAGGACGAGGAGATCACCTCGCTCACAGATCTGATAAAGGAGAAGAGCATGGTCTCCGGGCCCATTGAAACGGAAAAACAGCTTCTTGATTTTGCTGTTGACAACGGTTTCGATCTGGGAAGAAAGGAAAGGAGGAACGGGCCATGGCGAGGGTGAACTCCTCTCTTGGTCTGGAGATCCTGGGCGACCACCTGGTAGAAGGCGACGCAGAGCCGGGCTCCTATGCGGTCTTCTCCCCGGACCTCATAATGGGCCATGATGTGACAACCCCTCCAGCCGCGAATATGATCAACCAGGCTGGGCTTGTGCACCTCAGGGCAGCCGGTAGGACCACGTTATATCTCGACCATTTCACCCCTCCGAAGGACAGGAAGAGCGCGGAGGCATGCAGACTTCTCAGGGAGTTCTCGGAGAGATATGGTATAGAAGAGCTGGTGGACTGGGGGGAAGGCATCTGTCATGTCCACATGTTCGAGGATAACAAGGTCCTTCCAAAGCAGCTCGTGGTCGGAGCTGACAGCCACATAACAACAGGCGGAGCATTGGGTGCACTTTGCATCGGCATAGGCAGTACAGACCTTGCAGTGGCGATCGCGTCAGGCGAGCTCTGGCTCCAGGTACCGGAACCCTACGGTATAGAACTTCACGGAACCCCAGACGTATGGTGCGAAGGCAAGGACATCGCACTGAGGATGATCTCCTGGTTGGGTGCCGGCGGAGGCAGGGGCAGGATACTAGAAATGGACGGGGAGATGATCAAATGGCTGGGTGATGACGGCAGGTTCACCATCACCAACCTGGCAGCTGAGACCTCGTGTGACTCGGCCTTGTTGACCACTGATTTTCCAGAGAACGGGCCGCTCTCTCCGGATTGGTCCTTCCACACGGAAACCGTTGATATCGATGGTATGGGCCCCCAGGTCGCGGTCCCGGATCGGCCGAACAACGTAGAGCCCGTTGAGAACGTCACCGGCGAAGTGATCGATCAGGTGTTCATTGGCTCCTGCACCAACGGTAGGTTGGATGATATGCGTCAGGCGGCACAGGTTCTGAAGGGCCGGAAGGTGCACAGGGATGTAAGGCTGCTTGTGATACCCGGTTCACGCAAGGTATATTCGTTGGCCGATCGAGCGGGTTATCTCAAGACCATGATCGATGCGGGGGGCATGGTTTCCATGCCTACCTGCGGTCCCTGTGCAGGAGGTTTCCTTGGGATCCTGCCCGATGGCGAGAAGGCACTTGCAACCACCAACAGGAACTTCAAGGGAAGGATGGGGGAACCGTCCAGCAAGGTATACATATCCGGTTCGGCGGTTGCAGCGGCGTCCGCGGTACGGGGAATGATAGTCCATCCGGAGGAGGTGTCCGATTGAAGGTTTTCGCAAGGGGTCGGGCCTGGAAGCTGGGGGATGGAGTGGATACCGACATGCTCGCTCCGACACCTTATCTGACCCTGCCCCCTTCGGAATACTCACTCCACTGCATGGAAGCTTCCAGACCCGAATTCGCTCCCAATGTCAAGGAAGGGGATGTCATCATTGCCGGGAAGGATTTCGGCAAGGGATCCTCACGGGAGCACGCCTCAATTGCCCTGCGTCATCTGGGGATCAGGGCGGTGGTGGCAAGGTCCGCTGCACCGATAATGAAGAGGAACCTGTTCAATATCGGCATCCCGATCTTCGAGGATGATGATATCTGGGGATGCTGCGATGATGATGATGAGGTGGAGGTGAGGATGGAATGTCTCGTCAACATAACAAAGGATGTAGAGCTTTCCCTTCCGGCACTTCCCCCTTTCATGCTGAAGATACTTGAGAGCGGGGGTCTTTTCGGGATGTTGAAGAGGTCCGGGGGCATCTCCTCGGGATCAAGGCCCATCGAAGAGAACATTGAACCAAGGGAGGTGGGAAGAACGAAGATCTATCCAGCCTATGAAAAATATGTGGATATTGTGGTCGAGAGATTGGATAACGGCGAAGTATTGTGCGGCCCCTTTGACACCACCTACGGTCTCTTTGCTTCCATTAAGAGACCAGATGCGGTGAAGAAGGTGTATGAGCTGAAAAGGAGAAGCGGGGACATGCCCCTCACCATGATCGTTCCCAGAAAGCACTTCAAGAAGTATGCAGAGATACCAGAGAAAGTGGAGAAACTCCTCTTCGACGAGCTTAAGGGCCCGATCTCCATCATACTTCCCAGAAACAAAGATTCGGTGCCTGACTACGTGACATCCGGATTGAACACCGTTTCTTTGGCCGACGGTGAGAACGCCTTCATGAACAGGGTGATGGAGAGGATAGAGATATGCGGGACATCCGCCAATATATCGGGCTCTCCTCCTCCTTCCACTTTGTCAGGCGCCCTGAAGCAGGTAGGAGAGGAGCTTACCCTCGCAGTGGACGGTGGTCCTTCCCTTTACAGGGTAGGGCACACGGTCATAGACCTCTCCTCGGAACCTCCCAAGCTGATCAGGGCAGGTCCGTACTCCACCAAGAAATTGATAGAGCTCTTCCCCGAGATGAAGGGAGAAGAGGAAGGTCTGTCCGACGAGCTTGTGAAGGGCCATAGTATAATAGACCTGTCGCCGGAAGTGGACCTCAAAGCCTCCAACAAGGGTGATTGATCGTGGAGTTCCTGTCGTGGAACGTGAACGGGATCAGGGCGGTATACCGGAAAGGTTTCCTTGATTGGTTGGGAAAGAGGGACCCTGATATATTCTGCATGCAGGAGACCAAGGCGCATCCCGAACAGCTGCCCGAGGAGCTGATGGAATTCGGCGATTACCACAAATACTTTTCCTCGGCGGAAAAGAAGGGTTATTCCGGCGTTTCCACCTGGACCAAGATGGAGCCGGACGAGGTCGAGCACGGACTCGGTATCGAGAGGTTCGATGCGGAGGGGCGCACGTTGATAACCCATTTCGGGGACCTGGCCCTGTTCAATGTATATTTTCCGAACGGAAAGAAGAACCGGCAGAGGCTGGATCTCAAGATGGACTTCTACGACGCTTTTTTGGACAAGGCGGAGGAATACCGGGGAGAGGGTAAGGATATCATCGCCTGCGGTGACGTAAATACTGCACACAAGGAGATAGACCTGGCAAGGCCCAGGGAGAACAGCTCAATATCCGGCTTCCTCCCAATGGAGAGGGAATGGATCGACAAACTGCTCTCCAGGGGTTATATCGATACATTCCGAAAATTCCATCGTGAGGGCGAGCAGTATTCGTGGTGGGACTATTTCACCAGGGCCAGGGAAAGGAACGTTGGATGGAGGATAGACTATTTCTTCGTCAATGAAGAGCTAAAGGACAGATTGAAGGATGCTTTCATACTGCAGGAGGTAACGGGCTCGGACCACTGCCCGGTCGGTCTGATCATCGACATAGAATGATGTTCAAGGACGATATTATATAGGTCCAACAATATTTACGATGGATCATAGAAAATAATGGGGGAATTGGAATGTCTTTGAGGTCAGTGATCCTGAATGTAATGCTTGCAGCCGCTCTGCTTATGATGGTGCCCGACGGGATAGGTGCACATGAAGGAGTTGAGGAACCTGTCAGGGAAACAGGGGATGTCATCGAAATAAACAGTGATGGGGAACTGGAGGACCAGGCGGAGCTGTATGGTTGGCCCGGGAGCGGAAGTGAAACCGACCCATTTTTGATCCAGGGTCTGGAGATCAATGGAACCGGTTACAGTCATTGTATATATATCGGTAATACCACACATCATTTCATCATCAAGGACTGCGAGGTCTACGGGGTAAGGACCGCTTCCGAAGCCCCGTCAGGGATAACACTGTTCAATGTCATCAACGGTGTGATAGAGAACACCACCGCCGTGGGCAACGGAGAGATAGAGGGCACGGGGATCTGGCTGAACGAGTGCACCGATATACTTGTCACGGGGTGCCGCTTCGCAGATAACGGAGGGACCGGAGAGGCCAGTGTGGGTGTGTACGTCCTATCATGCGACCGTGTGGTGATCAGCGACTCCCGGATGATATCCAACGTGGGCGCCGGCAGGACCTATGGGGTCTTTACCGAGTCCTCAAGCGATCTTTCACTTTCGGGACTTCATGTCCTGAACAGCACCGGGGTCAACGAATGCGCAGGCATTTACCTTGAAGATACCAGGAGCTCTACCATAGAGAACTGCAGGATAGTGAACAACTCGGCGGCCGATTCGGCCGGCATAGTACTGGATGGGGCCGATCGGATAACGGTGAGCAACTGCGAGTTGCTGAGGAATCAATTCGACTGGGACAGTTATGGAATATACCTGATGGATACCGAAAACTCCTCCTTGGAACAAAACACCATGATCGGGCAGTCCTACGGGTTGTATCTAGAGAGGTCCCATGGCAATCTCATAGCGGACAACCGGCTGGAGGACCATAGGTTCGGTTTCTTCCTTTACCATGCAGATGACAACTGGATAGAGAACAACACGGTTCTGGAGACCGAGTTGGGGAATTTTGGCTCCTGCCCGTTCCTCTATACCTGGAACGGTAATGATATGGAGCTCATCGGAGATGTGAACGGAATGGGAGGCCTGGGATACAGCTTCGATATGACCATCAACGGCGGCGGCCCCATGGAGAGGAGACCGCCGACATCCAAGGATCATACGGCCATCGACGCATCGTCATTGGAGGCATTGGACGGGAGCTACATCCTGGAAATGGTGGAGGAGCAGGATGAGATAACCTACTTCGATCAGGCGGAGCTATGGGTCATTGACCACCCTCCGGATGTGGAGATATACAATCCGGAAGCTGCACTGTGTACCTTCGAGCCGGACCTGTTCTCTCCCGGGATACATACGGTCAAGGACCCGGTCGCTCCGGTAACCGCAACGGACTGGAACGGCAATGATATATTGGATGTGGTATCGAAAAGGGATGGGACATATACCAACGCAGAGATATTGAATGACAATCACATCACGGTCGATCTGGGAGATCTTTCCGGAGCAGAGCAGATAAAACTGATCTATTCTGCATACACCGATTGGTCACCGATAGGTGAGCTGAAGGAGAACGTTCATGCCGAGGTGATAGGTATCGATGGCAGATGGGAGCCCGTTTCAGATGGTGAGCACCTTGGAAAGCCGGAGGCACTTCCAAGGACCTATGTCATGGACATCACCGATTGGTTCAGGACCGATGATTACCGTTTGAGGCTTCATACGGGAAACATAAAGATACACGTGGACTGGATCGCGGTGGACACTACCCCGGACGAACCCGTAACGGTCACCGTACTGGAGCCTTCCGCAGCGGACCATTATTTCAAGGGCCCCGTCCATCCGACCTTCGAGAGGTTCCAGGGGGAGTTCACCAAGTACGGTGATGTGCTCCCTCTGCTCATGGAGACCGATGACATGTACGTGATAATGAAGGATGGCGATGCTGTGGAACTGAGGTTCCCGGAGCAGCCTGCCCCGTTACAAGAAAGGGATTTCTGGCTTGTGACCGATGCATATTTCAAGCAGCCCTTCGTCAAACATCTTCTGGAACAGGAGATGTCCTCCGTTGGCCCCCTTCCCTTCCACAGCATGTCCAATTATCCGTACCCTCCTGATGAGGCGTATCCCTCCGACCCGGAGCATACGGCATACCTGGAGCAGTGGAATACCAGGACCATCCGGGATACGGAAGGAGGAGGGATGTCCCTCCCGATCTCGGACAACAATACCGTGATCGGGAACCTGTTCAGAGGAGACCCTACCGGATATCTGATCCAGTTGGTGGAGGAGACCAATTGCTCCATAATCGGAAACGAGATATATGGTGGAAATGACGGTATACTCTCCATACGCTCAAAGAACATACTGATAAAGGACAACATCATAGACAACTGCTCCCATCACGGAATATATCTGAGTCGAAACAGCTACGTTGAATTGGAGGGGAACCGGATAACCGATAGCAACGACACGGGACTGTATTCCTCCAAGAGCGACAACGTAACGATCTACAACAATTACTTCGATAATGAGCTCAACTGGAATCTGACAGATCCCGGTGAACACCGATGGAACGTCTCGCTTAAAGAGGGGAGGAACATTCTTGGCGGTGATATGATGGGAGGCAACTACTGGAGTGATTACAATGGTGTGGACATGACCGGTGATATGATGGGTGACACCCTTCTGCCTTACGGTCCGGGTGACCACCTGCCTCTTGTCTTTGAAAACTTCCCACCGGAGATAACCGACACCACCTCCGGCACACCCACCACCGGGGATCCGTTCACCTTCTCGGCCGAGGCATCCGATCTGGGCGGGGTGAGCGGGGTCCATATCGAGTACTGGTTCGATGGCTCCGTACATATCAACCGCACGATGGAAAGTGAGGAGGAGATGATCTACGAGAGCATTGTATCGGTGCCGGATACGGTGTTGAACGTGAGTTATCGTATGTCCGTGGAGGATGCATCCGGCAACTGGAACAGCACCTCGGTCAGGACCAAAGAGGTGGTCGACAACGACGGTCCATGGTTCCGTAATCTGACATATCCTCCGCTCCTTGGGATAGGCCAGAACTCCACGGTCTCTGTCAGGATTTACGACAATATCGAGATCCTGAACGTCAGTTTCATGGTGGAGCTCCCCGACATGGATAGAATGGAGATCAATCATTCAGTTGAAGGGGACCTCTATAGTGCGGATCTTCCAGTTCTCAATGATGAGGGATGGATGAACATCTCAATAAGGGCTGTTGATGCACAGGGGAACATGAATTGGTCTGATGGGACCCTTTCAGTGATCGATGATATTGCTCCGCAGATAGAGATATTGAACCCCGCCAACGGCTCCCATGTATCCGGGACCGTGGGCATCGCCCTCAACATCTCCGATGTGGGTTCCGGGGTGGAACTTTTGACCATCGATATCTCCGGGACAGGGATCTACAACTCGACCCCTGAACCCCAGGAGGTCCTGGTCGTATTCTGGAACACCACCGAATACGAGGACGGTAACCACACAGTACATGTATCGGTGTGGGACGGTTCCTGGAATCTTGCCGAGGCCTCCGCACAGGTCACGGTCAAGAACAACTTCACAGAGGAAGAAGAGCTGCGGATCGTTTCGACCTCCCCCGCTGACCAGGATGTCGATGTTCCGATCGATGTGGCGGTGAAGATCACGTTCTCGGTCCCGGTGGATACCGATTTGGTATTCATCTCGGCCTCGGGGGCCCCCGAATACGAGATTGCATGGGAAAATAACGATACTGTGATGGTCATGAACTTCCAGGAGAACCTGACATATTCCACCATTTACACCATCTGGATAGATTCGGCGTTCTCCAAGATCGCAGCACCGCTTATCGATGCCCCTTATGAACTGACCTTTACCACCAGAGCCAACCACACCGCGGATGATGACGATACCGCAGATGATGATGTAGTAGACGATGATGTGGACGACGATACCGCAGATGATGATGACAGCAGGGATGACAACGATACCATCCCCGTCCTGGTGATAATGCTGGGTGTGGTAATACTGTTGCTTCTGGCCGTGATCCTGGTCCTCTTCCTGAGGAGGCCCCGTGCAGGAGGCAGCCTGGAGGAAGAGTAGGTTTTGGAAGGGTTGGGAGATGGTCCTTTTCGGAGTGAGGGATAGGCTCGCTCGCTGGCTGGTGAAAAAGCTCTTCGGGCTGGGGAAGAGGTACCCCATACGGCGTGCCAGGCGGACAACTGCATTGGGTGTGTTGTTGGTACTGCTTCTCCCTTTGCTCATGATGCTGATATTCCTCTACCTGCCATTTCTGGTAGCCGATACGGGGGGCAGGGATGTTGTCCCTGACCTTGTACATTGGATGTTCCTCCTGCTCCTTGTCATGGAACTGGTCTTCGCCGGTTTACAGATCAAACAGTTCTTCGGTATGGTGGATATGATCTACCAACCGGCCAAGGCCTTGGAG
>JAWOCK010000020.1:0-10321 GCA_046483845.1 Thermoplasmatota archaeon
ATTCTTCTTTTTTCTACTTTCTTCTATAGCTTTTCTTCGATCTTCAATTTCTTCTTTCTTCTTGTTTCTTCTATGGCGAAGTCCGATGCTTTTGATCGGACTTCGAGTTATAGACGGTGCTTTTGATCGGGGTTCTATTTTTCAGATATGAATCGTTAATATTAATTAAAAAGGCTCCCTTGAAAGCATGATGTGGAAAAGATCGTGCCGGTTGCACATTGTCCTTGTTATTGCAGTGTTGGTTTCCATAATTAGCGTTCAGGCATCAGGCCCTGACCCATCTGAGCTGGAATATCATGATCGGATGGATATCGAGGGAAATAACGGACTTCGCACAAAGGCACGAGTGGAAGGTTGGAACGGTACTGGAGAGGAAAGATCTCCGTTCATCATATCCGGTTATCTGCTCACGAGCGACATGACAGGCGTGGGGTTATACCTCAGGAACACCTCGGACCATATTATCATCAGGGATTGCATCTTCAATATCGAGAACAATACGGGGTCCATGGGTTTCGTGAGCAGCTTGACGCTGGACCGCTGCTCCAATATTTCCATCTCGAACTGCTCGTTCGTTTCCGGAGGAATCGGTTGCGTTCTGATGACTAGCTCCAGGAATTGTACATTGAAGGATTCAGACATCTACATGACACCCGATACCTGGGGAGTGGGTCTCGAATACTCCTCTTACATCACTGTAGCGGGATGTGAATTTCGGGGTTCGGGGGGTGTTTCCCTCTGGGGGAGCCGAAGCGATGATGTGGATGTCCGCTCCAACAGGTTCACTTCGCTCGATCATTCATGTCAGTTCATCTCCTGCGGGAACCTGTCCGTATGTGAGAACACAATTGAGGACCCGACAAACTACGGCTTTTATATCACAGGCAGGAACTGTGAGGTCCTGAACAACTCGTTCAACGGTTCCACAGAGGTCATGGTGGTGCTCGAGGAAATGGAGGAGGGGAGGTTCTGCAACAACAACATATCCGGAACCCAGATAGGTCTGTATTGCGCAGGCTCACGTATGGTGGAGGTGTTGGACAACGACATACTTGTAGACTATGTCTCCATCGTTGTTTCATACTGCAGGGAAATGACGATCAAGGGTAATGAGATGAAGGCCGGAGGCATCTACGTGTTAGGTGAGGAAGGTGATTTCCAGGGACATGTCATCACACCGGACAATACGGTTGGCGGAAGGAAGGTCCTCTACATACAGGATGAGGATCTCGAAGGGAGGATGATCAACGAGAATGACATCTCTCAGATCATCCTGGCCAATGTGAGCAACTGTACCATATACAATCTGGAACTCTACGATACATTCGTCCCGATCACTGTAGCCGGGTGCGGTAACATATCCGTTGCACACTGTGATATCAGAGGGAACAGTGGTGCCGTCTACATCTTGGGAAGCGAGAGGATTCACGTTCTGCACAACAGAGTAAGCGACGGAGAGAACGGTTTCCTGGTCTCGAACACAAAGTGGTCCGAGTTCTGCTGCAACCGGATAGATGCAATGCACACACCCATACAGATGGAAGGTACGGTGGGATGTACCTTCCAGGAGAACGAGCTAAACAGTTCTGATTACGGTTTTTTCGTGGATCTCTCCAGAAATGACCGGATAATCGAAAACCGGCTGAAGAGCGGCAAAGGCATCAGGATCGGATCCTTTTCCCGCACCATTATCCAGAACAATACCCTTGGTGAAGGCAGGATATCCATTCCCGAATCCCTTGTGGTCGATGGCCTCTTTCCCGAACCGAAAGGAAATACCATCGGAGGAGAGAGGACGGTCTATCTTTTTAACAGGACGGATGAGGATATCGACCTTGGCGGGGATGCTCTCCGAGAGATCCTTGTGGCAAACTGCAGAGGATGCGATATAAGGGGTGCAAAACTCGTTGGAGGGCGCATCCAGGTGTTTGATTCCTCGAAAATGTACTTCGATAATATCTCCGTATCCGGTCCCGGTGGAATGGTTGTCCGGGGATCGAAGGACATCCGTATCGAAGGCTCAACGTTCTCGGACATATACAGGGGCATTGGCCTGAGACTGTACCAGACCGAGGGATCGGAGGTGAAGGGCTGTACATTCAAGAATGACATGATAGGTATCCAACTGGATAACTCTGATAGATGTACCGTGGAGAACAATTCCTTCATCGACTGTTTTGACCACGGGATCAAGATATCAAACGCAAGCAGTAAGCACGATATCTTTCACAACCGTATCAACGGCACCGGCAAAGACGGGGTGTTCGTCGAATACTCCGATTCCAATCTCATATTCGGAAACAATATCACAGGCTCCAGGGGCTACGGGATCCGGCTCACCTATTTTTCCGGTTCGAATCAGATATTTAACAACAGGTTCGGTTACAATCACGGTTCCACCGATGAGTATGACGAGTTCCACATACAGGTGCTCGATGAAGGTGATGACAATATCTGGTACTTCGAGGGAGCCCGGGAGAAAGTGGGGAACATCTGGTTCGATCTCAGGGGACCCGACAGGAACTCTGACGGCGTCGTTGATGAGCCGTATGTAATAGATCAAAAGAGGAACATAATGGACAGATACCCTCAGGCGGACGGGGGGCCCGGAGAGGCGGAAGAGGATGATAATGGAATGGACAGTAGAACGGATTCGGTATCTATGTTCATACTGATGTTCTGCATCATCGGTGTGGTGGCATACCTTTCCTTCAGGGTGATCACCCAGAGGGAATAATCTTCAGGACCGCAGCCAGAGTCCGATTGGTCTTCCATTCAATGTGGTTTCCTCCACTACCGGAAGATATTCCATGGACCGATATTTCTACTTCAATGCCCTATCGTTGCCTATTATCATCGCTTTTCAGAGAAAAGGGTAACCTTTAATTTCGGCCCTTTGCTCGAAGAGGATCAAATGGAAGGGTCGGCGACCCTGCCCATGAAGAGTATGTTCCCGGTCTCCTTTTGCTGTATCAGGAACATGAAGGGCCTGTTGGCGTTGAATGTGGGGTAAGAGGGGATCGATTCATAGGACACTCCAACAGCTGTCGCTCCTGCTGCTTCGGTGCCTTCCTCGTTCACCTCGATGAAGGTATCATGAAAGACCTGGTCGATGAACAGATCGAGCTCGGGGGTCATCTTCGAGAAGTCCGCATCACCGAAGGCATCGGTCATTCCCAGGTCCTTGAGGGGTTCGTTGAGATTGTATTTCTGCTTCATGTCGAACCGGGGCATGTAGAGTTCTATCTCGGTCTTGTCCATACCGTTCCTTATCTCCTCCAGCCTCTCAGCATCCAGCTCTGATTCCATCTCCGAAAGCGTACCGTCCTTCGGTAGTAAAAGCATCATGGAGACCTCGTCGCCCTCGTAGGGGAGCTCGACGGCCTGCAGATCGCTGTCCTCCCAATAGTCAAGCTGATCATCGTCCTCGAGCAGCATGCTCATCATTGGCACCTGTACCTTGGTCCCGTCCTCCCTGTGGAAATCACGGTCAATGGTCTCGTCCTCGTCGAACTGAAAGACCCAGGTCCCCTTGAAGTAAACCGCGTTGGTCAGCACCATGTAGGTCTCGTAGCCCAGTACGCCCTCGGGTATCAGGTCCTCTATCCTGTCGTTGGTTCGGTTTGCAACCCATGTGTTTATCTTCTCCCTGCAGCTGGCGGGATCGTTCCCGTAATCGAGTGCTTCCACCCCGCCGTAGTAGAACTGCTTGATGATGTTGACGAAATCCTCCTCGACCGGAAAGCCCTCATGGGGCCAGATCTTGTTGGCTGTCGCAAGTTCGTATTCTTCACTCCCTCTGTTTATGTCGTTTTGCACCTTGGCAAAGGAGCCCCTCCTCTCTATGTCATCATCCGGGAGGTGAAGTACATCCTTCATCTGGGAAGCAGTGTTCCCATTGGCTCCCTCGTAGGTCATGGAAAGTGCCGAGAAGATGGAATAGGGACAGATCATCACGTTCTCATCCTCCAGCAATCTGAGGTACAGGTCCATGGCGAACCGGTTGTTGGCGCTCACCATATCCTGCACCCCGTCCTCCGTGGAATTCTTCTCGTCCAAGAATTCCATGTCCCATTCGGCGGGATGCTGGATGTTCCCCCGGTCGTCTTTACCATCTTCCTTGTCCAAAACGCAGTAGAACACTCCTCCCAGCACAAGAATGAGGACAATGGCCACGGCCCCTGCAATTATCAACGCTCTCTTCGCCATGGTCATTCATACGTTTTGTACTTATTATAAGGGTTTGGAACAAAGAATGGACATTCGAGGAAGCTTCTTTTAAACCCTAAAGCAATACTATCTCCTGCAGACCCCGACCATATCGTGATCGGTGCCGGTGAGATCGGAAGCGCCGCCGCATACCTCCTCGCTGGGTCCAGCCTCCATGCGGACGATATATTCCTTCGATTCCGCAATACGAAAATGGAGAGGTCAATGTTGGATACGAATGGAAAATGATGGAAATTCCACAGATCCATTGGAACAATAAAATGTAACCTATACCATGTCAAAAAGAAAAAAGGGGAGGGTAAGGACCTCTCCCCGTATCCTCTGTCCCATCCGTTCTACTCCACTTCGGAGATGGGGAACTCGTCCTCGTCGATATCCTCTACCTCGAAATCCTCCGTGATGTCGATCTCCTCTTCCTCGTCGTAGAACTCCTCTTCCTCTTCCTCCTCGGGGCCCTCTTCCTCGAAGATAGCGCCGCATTCCGGGCACTCCTCCGCATCGGCGGAGATGCTTGCGCCGCACTCAGGACATTCGAAGAGGTCCTCTTCGAACTCCGCACCGCAGGCAGGACAGATCACATCCTCGCCCTCCACCACGGACCCGCAGGCAGGACAAAGGAACTCACCCTCTGCAAGCCCGCCATAAGGCTCCTGATACATCGGCTCCCTTCTTTCTCTGCCGAAGGCGGGTCTCCTTTCGAGCTCCTCCACTTCAAGTGGTTCCTGCCTCTTGTTGTATATCAGCCAGAACACCACCAGCAGGAATATTATGATGAAGGCGATCACCACGAAGATCCATATGTTCAGATCATCCCCCTCCTGTTCTGCCGTGCCCTCTGCCTGCAGAACTATCGGTTCGGTTATCTCCGTGGTCTCCCCTGCACCTATGTTGACCTGCTGGGTGTGATCATTGTATCCGGGGACCTTGACGGTTATCGTCCATATTCCTTCATCCATGTCGATTATCTCGAAGGTCCCGTCCGCCTGGGGCTGCCGGATCCAGGTGGTATCCACACCGGTCTCCAGCAGGATGGTCACCTGACTGGGGGAGAAAGGTTCCTGGTTCTCGTCCAGTATCCTTCCCTTGAGGGTTCCTGTATTGACAAGGACCTCGGTCTCGAAGGACCATGATTCACCGTAGAATACATAGTCAGGGTCCTGGGCACGGATATCCGGGTCCAATGTCACCGAATACCTGGTGCCGTAGTCCAGATCGGATGCAGGCTCCAGGTATGCGGTCCAGGTGCTAGCCTGATAGCTCACGGAACCGGATATGACCACTCCACCCTGTGCGAATAGTTTGAAAGTGGTCCCGTTGATCGTGGAAGCATCCATTGGCACCGAGAACTTGGCCGATATGGAGGCATCAATGGGTATCTCGTTACCGTCATCCTCGGGATATGTGCTCTCTACCAACACCTCGATTATCTCGCTCTCGGTGGTGAACGTGGTGGTTACGGGGCCGGGGAAATAATCCCCGTTGATGTCTATGATCCACGAGGTCACCTCTATCTGGTAATCCGTGGAATGATCCAGCGGCTCGCTCGGTGTGATGACCACGGTCTCGTCGCTGTCGGTGAAGGAATATATGACATCCACCTTGGTGGCGGTGGTCAGTTTCCTAAGGACGAGTGTGCTGTCGTCCACGGATGACCTCTCCACCGGTCTGGTGAAGAAGACCGAAACGGATTCCATGATCGGGAAAGCCGGTTCACCGTCCGGAACGCTGAAGCTTACGTTGAAGGGTATCTCCCCCAGCTGGAGGTCCAGTTCATTCCAGGTCTGGCTGGCCAGCACGATCTCTTCTTCCACATCAACGTAACCCGATAGAGATGCGGTGACCGTTGCATTGCCCGCGGGAAGGTCCTCTATCTGGTAGAACCCGGTGGAATTGGTATTTATGGTGAAGAGGGGCTGTGCGGGTATGTTGACCACCACCAACGCCCCCTGTGCGGGCCGACTGTCGGGCAGAGTGACGAAACCCCTGAGGCCTCCCACCATCAGCGGGGTCATGGTGGCGTTCACCATCTTCGTCTCCCCGGGAACTATGGTGACATTCGCTTCGTAGGTGACGACCCACTTTTTGGTGAACTGAATTGTATAATTTCCCTCCGACACGTTCATGAAGGAATAATAACCCGTATCATCTGTCAGGATCTCCCTCTCCGGCGAGGTGGACAGGACAACCAGCACCCCGGGAATGGGGTCTTGGTCATCGGTCAGGGCATAACCTTCCACCGCAACAGGGTTCTCCACGTTCAGAGATATGACATCCATGTTGTTGGACTCGTTGTAGTTATCGTAATATACCAGGAACGTCGCCTCGAAATCCCCCGTAACATTGGGCGTCCATGCCGGGAAGGACACCATCCAGTTCTTTCCCGGGTCCACGCCGGGACTGGCCGGGGTAAGTATGCCAATTGTCTCGTCGTAGACGGTCACCGATGCTTCACCGATCACGTCAATTATGAGGTTCACCTCCAGTGTATCAGCATAGTCCAGAACGTTGCCCTCGTAGGAAACGTTGCACATCGGTATTATCTGATCCCCAATACCGTATGGACCCTCATCAAAGCCCACGTTCGTCACGCTCATATCCACAACGTCCATTACCACCAGGGTATCGTTGACCTCGGTATCGTTGATCCCGATGGTGGTGTTGACCCTCACATTGTACTCTCCTTCCTCCATGGTCAGGTTGATCAGTTCCACAACCGCCTGGCTGTCCGCCGGGATGTATACCATTTCTCCGGCGATCAACTCTTGCAGTAGAACGGTGTCGTTGGACGCATAGGTGATGTTCAGGGTATAATCTACCCAATCGATGAACTCTCCACCTCCGGTGTTGGTCATCTCCACTGAGATATAGATATTACCCGAGGCGAATTCCTCTGTCGAGGCCTGTGATCCGTCGAACATCAGATCGGTCAGTTCAGCATCGCCGGCTCTCGTCGGTTCAGCAACGGCCAAGGCAGGCACTAAAGCCACCATGACCATCAGTACAGTCATCGAAAAAGCGAACCTCTTATCCATATATTTGCCCTCCCAGTTCCACAGGACCGCAAAGTCGACCATACCCCCAGGTACATCCCCCTCTGCGGCCATGCAGTAGATATCTATTGCTGCTTGGCAAATGGATGTACGATTATATATTATATTCTAAAAGCTGGACCCTTATACGCCCTTACCCGGTGATTTTCGGACCGTGGAGGGGTTACCTACCCAATTAAATATGGGGAAGCATTAGGATGATCCGAGGTGTCCGCATGCATCAGCTCGTATCCGTTGATATGGAAAAGGACCTCCTGGAGGCGAACAGGAGGCTTGCAATGGAGAACAACAGGCTACTGAAGGAAAAAGGGATCCGATCGGTGGACCTAATGGGGTCCATCGGATCAGGCAAGACACTCCTCATAGAACAGCTTGTCAAGCTCCTGAGGTCAAAAGGAAAGAAGGTCGGGGTCATAACGGGGGACGTCGCCGGTGACGACGATTTCAGAAGGGTCTCCTCCATCGAGGAGATAGAGACGGCCAATGTGAACACTGGAAAGGAATGCCATATCGACGCTCATCTGACGGAACATGCCCTTGAGGACCTGGACCTGGAGAACATCGACGTTCTTCTCATCGAGAACGTGGGGAACCTGGTCTGTCCGGCGGATTTCCCGCTCGGGACCGATATAAGGACCGTGATCGTCTCGGTGACCGAAGGGGACGATATGATAAGGAAACATCCGATCATATTCACCGAGGCCCATGTGGTGGTGGTGAACAAATCGGACCTGGCCCGGATAATGGAGGTGGACCTGGAGGTCTTGAGGAGGGACCTCTCCACCATAAGACCCAACATAAAGATGATGGTGACGGATGCGAAACACGGGGTCGGGATAGAGGAATTGGCGGATGCCATGGGCCTGTTGTGAAGGGAGACCGATGTGGAGGATCACTGTAAAAGGGGTCGTGCAGGGGGTCGGCTTCAGACCGTCGGTGGTCCGGACCGCCGTGAAGCTGGGCTCCAAGGGGTTCGTCAGGAACGACGGCTCCCATGTGACCATCGGGATCGACACCGATCCTGAAGTGTTCATGGGGGAGCTCAAGGAAGAGATAGGACCGATCGCAAGGATAGAGGAGTTCGACATCCAAGGGACCGACGGCTCTCCCCCACCGGCATTTTCCATAAAGAGGTCCTCATCAGGTGAGCGGGACTCCTCTCTTCCCTATGATACGGCACTCTGTGAAAAATGCCTCCGGGAGATGAGGGACCCCGCCAACAGGAGATACAGATATCCTTTCACCAACTGCACCGACTGTGGTGCCAGGTACACGGTCATAGAGAAGCTCCCCTACGACAGGGAGAGGACCACCATGGAGCCCTTCGAACCCTGTCGGGAGTGTTCCGATGAATACTCCGACATCGGCTTCAGAAGATATCATGCCCAGACGCTCTCCTGTCCGGCGGACGGACCGAGGTACAGGTTCCTGGATCGCGACCTCCGGGAGATGGGGTCGGGATGGAGCGCCTTCCTGCACTGTGCGGAGGAGCTTTCCGGCGGCAGAATGATCATTGTCAAAGGCTGGGGGGGCATGCATATCATCTCCGATCCCGACCGCCTGGAGGAGCTGAGAGAATGGTACGGCAGACCATTCAAACCCTTTGCAGTGATGGTGGATGGTATCAGAACGGCCATGTCCATATCGAAGATCGGCGGATATGAAGAGGGTCTTCTCACCTCGCCCGCAAGACCGATCGTGCTCGTGAAGAAGAAGGCGCAGGTCCCTGAATGGGCAGAGAAGGGCACGGGACTTGCCTCCCCGGGATTGGACAACATAGGTCTCTATCTGCCCTATTCCGGTATCCATCATCTTCTCTTCGACGCCCTGAAGGAAGTCGGAAGCGGACTCAGGTGGTTCGTGATGACCTCCGCCAATCCACCGGGAGAGCCCATGGCATTGACCCTAGAGAGCGCCAGCAAGCTGCATGCCGACGGATACCTTGTCCACGACAGGAAGATAGCTGCAAGGTGCGATGACTCCGTTGTTGTACCGACCCCCCGGGACCATAGGGTGGTGCAGTCAGAGGGACCTTTCGGAATAAGGGCATCGCCCATACGGAAGTCCCGGGGAATGGTCCCGGACCCGCTGCCGGTGGGACACGGGCGGACCCTGGTCGCGGTGGGCCCCGAGAGGAACGTTTCCATAACGGTGACCAGTGGAGGTAAGGCCTTCACCAGCCCGTACGTAGGAAATACCAGGCACCCTTCCGTACTTGGCCATGCATCGGATACCGTTGACAGGCTCTCCTACCTCTTCGGCGCCGATAAGCCCGAGGCGGTGGTATGCGACCTCCACCCGAGATACGCCACCCGGAGGCTGGCGTTGGAGATCTCGGAGGAAAGGGGTATACCGCTCCTGGATGTGCAGCACCACCATGCTCACGCCGCTTCGCTGCACACCGATGCAGGCCTGGAAGGGATAGGAGCGGTTATCATCGACGGAGTGGGTTATGGGACCGACGGGCTCCCCTGGGGGGGCGAGGCTTTGATCTGCAGGGGGGCCGAGTGGGAAAGGATAGGGCACCTGGAGCAGTTCGGACTTCCCGGAGGGGACAGCTCGGTCCACCATCCCGAGAGGATAGCACACTGGCTCTCCACCTCCGTCGGCATGGACCTCACCACAGGGGACCCGTCAGCGGACCGGATACTCCGGAGGTCCCATGATAAAGCGATAATGACAACCTCCCTTGGAAGACTGTTGGATGCCATGTCCTCCTTGATGCTCGGCGTGACCTGGAGGTCCTACGACGGTGAGCCTGCAATGAGGATGGAGGCGTTGCTCTCGAGGAGCAGGGAGCCTGATGTGGAGATCTTCCGGTCCGGTCCGGTCTCGGGAACTGTGCCCATCATTGATAGATGGAAGATACTGCTCGAGGAGATAGACGGCGAACTTCGACCGGGGGTCCGTATGGCGGAGGATAGGAAGGCCGACCTCTCCATGGGCCTGGTATCCGCCGTGCTGGAGGACCTGGTGCATACCATAGCTGACCATGAGATGACCCCCAAGGACAGTAAAGGAAGGTCCCTCATAGGTCTGTC
>JAWOCK010000051.1:0-12099 GCA_046483845.1 Thermoplasmatota archaeon
AGGACCCAGTACAAATTTTGCTTTCTCCTTTCTCAGCATTTCATATGGTGTAACACATTTGATCCCCAGTCCGATACAGACATTAGGGATCTTTATCTTCTTCACTGAATCCGCAGGTTTCTCGTGAGTTACAACTGTGTGACCATTTGCATGAGCATGTGCAATCAGATAGTAATCAGCCACCTGAGAAACGGAACCCGATCAAAAGCATCGGGTCCCGACCTTTAACCCCCTCCCCACAAGGCTAGGCGTTCTACGTCATATGGGACTATTTAAAGAGTCAAACGACTGGAGTGAGAGTGCTTAAGACATATACAGATCATGATCATAACACTTGAGCAATATGAATCGCAGTTTTCATCAATGTATCAGAACGATTCATATATGATATTGTAATTCCTATATGACAAGAAAAACTATGTCGGAGGTGATCAGTCGGGAACGATGAATCGTTCCAGATATCTCCGAATTTCATCAACATCCGAAGGGAGCTTGGAGCAATCAACGATGATGATCTCAAAACCCGGAATCCTGTACTGCTCGATCTTCCGGTTCCGGTACATCTTGGAAACATGGAACTCGATCTCATACAAGGTCCTTGTTGTCTTGTCACAGAGATCGACATATCCGTTTGGGACCTTCCATTCAGATGATACATCATGTTTCATATCCCTCAGGACCCAGAACAGAACCGCTTTTGCAACGAAATGTTTGTAGGATTCGTTCGACAACTTTGTAAGGTGGTTTGGCCAACTCATTTATTTGTTCCTCCTGAAGATCTTTCTTCAGGGGATCCCGAAAAAGATCGGAGGGAGGAGGTTGTGGTGATTATGAAAGGAAGGATCGTTATAAGGAAAGATATCGTAAGGTTATGAACAATAGTGTGTCCACAGAAAGGCATTTTGAATTCAAACAGCAAGAAAATATATATGTAAGACATGTCTTACTTATTAATGTGATACGATGCACGCTTCGGTAATCAAGGTATCATCAAAAGGTCAGATAGTGATCCCCGCTGCCTGGAGGAGGAGCATGGATCTGAAAGAAGGAGAGGAACTTCTTGCCATTGGCGATGGTGACACACTTGTCATCAAAAAGATCGGTTCTTCCACTCTGAAGCAGGAGTTCGATGAGACAACTTCGAAGATCAGAGAACGGATCCAGGAAATGGACATCACCAGAGATGATGTGAAAGAAGCTGTCAAGAAGGCAAGGGAAAACTGAATGAAAGTGGTCATTGACACCAATGTGTATGTGTCAGGCGTTCTTTGGAACGGTAACGAATCAAAGATCGTTGACATGTGTATTGATGGAATACTTGAAAATCATACTTCCATCGGCATTCTATCGGAAGTGGAGCGAGTGTTGTCATACCGAAAATTCAATCTAACCAGTGAAGAGATAGATAAACTTCTGAAGATCTACTTTTCCTTTTCAAGGTTGGTATCGGTCAAGACCGAGATAGGTATCAAAAGCAGGGATCCCTCAGACAACAAGATACTGGAATGTGCAATTGCTTCTGAAGTGGATTATATCATATCAGGGGATCAGGATCTACTGGTGATGAAGGAAGTGGAAGGGATCAGAATAATAAGTTCCAGAGAGTTTCTTGAAATGATTAGTTGTGTGTAAAGTATTATGGACATTCTTCCTTGATGAATAATCGTGAACCGTGCTTCACGCATTTACTTCTCGATTATTTTGAAAAATTACTTTCGTGAAGTTTTTCCCTGTCTCTTCTGCGCGCCTTAGAACCAGGTCGCAGAAGGAAGAGTGGTTAACGTGGGAAGTGGATGAACGAAGTGAAGGAACGGTTGGATCGGATGAGTGTGAGTCAATGATAAGAATATTGAAAAAAGTTTAAAACACGATTAAAATCGAACTTTTTTCAATGCTCGCAGAATCGCAGTCCGAAGGAACCGATTCTGTTTGAGTCTCCGAAGGTTCCAATGAATAGTTTAGGTGAAGGGTACTTGTTGTAGGATTCGAGGTCAGTGAATTGTCAGAGGATGGAGGTATGCTTTTGACGGGTTTCGGTTAATCATATTGCGGGAGCAATCCTGAACCTGCCGTTCTTGAGCTCCAGTGCGAACATGGAGGTGTTGTGCTCCATTCCCCTCATCTTTATGCAGCGTATCCTTCTCTGCAGATCGACTTCTCCCACCGGGCTCAATGTGAGCTGGAAGACACCGTCGGAGAGGAATTCCTCCTCTCCGTACTCCCCCTCCAGGGAGGGCTTCTCTTGTATCAGGAACGTGGTCGTCCCGAGACTGTGGATCCATTCGAACAGGTCGAAGAGGAACTCCCTCCTGTTCTTGTCCTTCGAGAGTATCTCCAGCACCGGAAGTGAATCGATCACCAGATATGAAGCGCTCCTCTTCTCAACGATGTATTCCACATAGGACCTCAGTGCCTGCATCCAATCGTTGCCGGTGGAGAACTTGTCCATTGCCGCTCTGATCCTTCCCACATCGGTGACGATTATCTTCTTCCTGGCTGTCTCGTCCATATTCCTTCCCATCTTTTCCTGCTGGGAAAGGAGAGAGCCCATGCTCTGCTCCAGAAGTACGTAAAGTCCGACCTCCCCCTTCTTCAGCGCCGCATCGTGCAATATGCCGAAGGCCATGGATGATTTGTAGGTCCCAGGGGTCCCTGAAAGGAGCACAATGGAGGCAGGAGGTATCCCCCCGCCTATCTCTTCGTCCAGTCCCTTGATCGCCGTGGATACGAGAGGCATGTGTACCCCATGGGTGTTAGGATATTTTATATCTAACTGGTCAGCGCCTCTTTCCGATGTACCAGAAAGAACCTATGAGACCGAGGATGATCAGGACCATCACCGCTGATCCTGCCAGAATAGTTTCCAGCTTTCCCTCAGCGTTCCCCGAGGACCCTTTCTCCGAGGTATCGGACCCATCAAGAGGCAGATCGGAGGAGGTGGTCTCCTCTCCGCTTGTCCCGCCTTCATCAAGCCTCTCCTGGTCATCGGGGTCGGGTAAGTTCTCACTTCCTTCCTGTGCCTTTTCATCCATCCATTCTGGCATATCCTTCCGGTCAGGATAATAAGGCTCTTCCGGTATGGGCGAGAACATATCGTCATCCTCCCAGCTTTCACCGTTCTCCATGAGGTAGCGGAGCAGAGCCATGATCCTCTCCACCATCTCAGGGGGCATATCGATGGTCCATTCAACGGATTCGGGGTCCCCGTCGCTGTTTCTATCCACTATATGGTATGACAGATCGATCACTCCGTCCCCGTCAAGGTCGGCCTCGAAATGGATCAGTTCGAAGTTGCCGTCGCTGTTTTCGTCCTTTTTGTTCATGGTTATCTTGATGCGGTTTACTTCCTCTTGCTCCATCGGCTCCAGAACGATCCTCATCTTGATCTCGGGCTCCTCCGCGGTGACCCTTATTGTGTCCTTCCATGGGTGGAAACCGGGATGATGAACGATAACACGATATGCTCCGAAGGGTAGCCTTATTTTAAAAACACCCCGCTCGTTGGTCTCCGCGGTGAACAAGATCTCACCTGGTCTTCCCTCAGGTTCCATCCCAGGTGTACTCTCGTCAATATCAGGGTCTCCGTGTACTCCTCCGGCCTCACCGTATTCTGACCGGTCCTCCCTCATCAATCTGCGGAAGACAACCCTAGAGCCCGGAAGAGGCTCTTCCTCGGGACCCATGACGCGACCGGTGACCACTCCGAACCGTTCCTTGAGCGGCACCATTCCAATGTTCAACCTTGTTCCTTCGGAGGATACTTCCACCGTACCTCTGTTCGGCTCGAAACCCCTTGCCATGGCAGACCAGCGGTATTCGCCGGGCCTGAGCAGCAGTTGGAACTTTCCATTCTCATCCGACCTCGCCATGGTCTGATGGTTCTCGTTCCATATCGTGACCGTTCCCCGGACGGGCCTTTCGGTCCGGGCAACATGCATGAACCCGAAGAGGTTCGCTTCGGGCTCCCCTTCCTCCGGAGACATGGCTATCTTCAGACGGACGCCCTCTTCAGGGACCTCTATCTTCCCCCTCTGGGAAACATATCCCCTGGCCTCCGCAAGCCAGAAGTATAGACCTGGTCTTACCTGGACCTTGAAGGAGCCGCTCCTGTCGGTCTCAACCTTGGTCTCGAAATGGTCATTGTGCAAGTATACGAAACCATGGACCGGTGTGTCGATGCCCTCATCGTACATTACCCCGTGGATGGAGGTCTCTTCCTCTTCTTCCAGCGGGGCCATCGAGATCGAGATGTTTATGGCATTTTGACGGGGTACCTTCAGCTCACCCCTTGTGATCTGATAACCTCTCGCCTCCGCCTTGTATACATAGGATCCAGGGGGAAGGTGTACCCTGAAATGTCCGCTCTCCGATACGACCCTCACGGTCACATTCGGACCTCCGCTGAAGTGGACGGCAGCTTCGACGCCGCCTCCGTTCTCCTCATCCGTTACAAATCCGTATACGTTGGGTTCTCTCTGCTCGTCCTGTGCTATGACACCTGCCATGAGAACCGAGGATATCAACAGTACCAGAACAATGCCTATCGATCTGATCTTTTTCATTGGAACACCACTTTGATATTTGATGGAAAACTATCATATAAAGAACTATCTCCTCCATCTCTCAAAAGACCTGCTTGCCGAGCGACGAGAAGGGCAAAGTATGAAAGCTCTTCGATGTGAAGATGTGGTCTTCTTCATCGGACTGGATAGGCCGGTGGAGTGGATCTTCAGCTCCCGGATGAAAACCTCCGAACAGGTAACGAATGCCAGGATCATAATGAATGACTTGATATGAGGGGTGCGCAAGGTATATGACCCTGTTTTATTTTAGGGTCTTAGTCCATGACCGCCCGAAGCGGTCCGGGCATGACGCCGCTCCATAGTCTTATTGGACCCCGGTCCGGGAGCAGGACATGTTCGTGACATCGTCTGGACGGAGATGTGATAAAGATGGCAAGAAAGAAGGTCATAATTATGGGGGCCGCGGGACGCGATTTCCATAATTTCAACATGTTTTTCCGTCAGAACAGCGAATACGAAGTGGTAGCCTTCACGGCCACCCAGATCCCGGGGATCGATGACAAGATGTATCCCTCAGAGCTTTCGGGGGAGCTGTATCCCGACGGGATACCGATCAAACCGGAGGTGGACCTGGAAAAGCTCATAGAGGATTACGAGGTCGAGACCTGCATCCTCTCCTATTCCGATCTATCCTACGAAACCGTGATGAGGCTCTCTGCAAGGGTAAACGCCGCCGGCGCCAACTTCCTGCTCATGGGTCACAAGGACACCATGCTCAAGTCCACCAAACCGGTGATCGCGGTTTGCGCCTCCAGGACCGGCTGCGGCAAGTCCCAGACATCGAGGTATATAGTGGAGCTGATCAGGGACATGGGAAAGCAGGCGGTTTCCATCCGGCATCCGATGCCTTACGGTGACCTTGCCAAGCAGAAGGTACAGAGGTTCGCCAACTATTCGGACCTGGACAAGCATGATTGTACCATCGAGGAGAGGGAGGAGTACGAACCTCACATCGACAGGAATTCCATAGTCTATTCCGGCGTTGATTACGAAGCCATCCTCAGGGAGGCCGAGAAGGAGGCTGATGTGATCCTGTGGGACGGAGGCAACAACGACATGTCCTTCATCAAGCCGGACCTGTACATTACAGTGGTGGACCCCCACAGACCCGGGGACGAGATCGGATACTATCCCGGTGAGATAAACGTGCTCATGTCCGATGTCGTAATCATCAACAAGATCGACACCGCTTATCCCGAGGACATTGAGGAGGTCAGGCAGAACGTCAGGGAGATCAATCCCAACGCAGTTATCATCGATGCAGCATCACCTCTTACTGTGGAGGATCCCAATGCGATCCTGGGAAAGAAGGTGCTTGTGGTCGAGGACGGTCCCACCGTGACCCACGGAGGTATGGGCTTCGGAGCAGGTTATGTGGCCGCCACCAAGTTCGGTGCAGGCGAGATCGTGGACCCCCACGAATACGCGGTGGGTTCGATATTGGATACCTTCGAGAAATATGACCATCTCGAGGACATCCTCCCCGCAATGGGATACGGCGATGAGCAGGTGAAGGACCTGGAGGATACCATCAATGCGGTTGACTGCGATGTTGTGGTTACCGGGACCCCGATAGACATAAGCAGGGTCGTCAAGGTCAACAAGCCCATCTTCAGGGTCAGGTACGACCTTCAGGTGATCGGGAAACCGGACCTGAAGGGTATCGTGGAGAAGTTCCTGAAGTAAAATGCTTGAGCAATCGGGGAGCTCGGATCGGGCTCCCCTTTCTTTTTATATTTCACCACCATTGGTTCGATCCATGTATTCTGGCAAAGGACAAATGGAACTGATCGATGTCAATGAATATGTGAAGAATACTGATGAGGACTGGATCAATTATACGCTCTCGGAGGTGAACGATTGCGTCGTTCGCATGGGGATCTTCCTCGGAGAGTTCCACTGGCACCATCACGATCTCGAAGATGAGTTCTTCTTCGTGATCTCCGGAAAGCTACTACTGGACCTTCCTGAAAGAACGATGGAGCTGACCCCGGGACAGGGGTTCACCGTGCCAAAGGGGGTAGAGCACAGGACAAGGGCAGAGGAGAAGACCGTGGTTTTGATGATCGAGGGGGAAACTATCAAGCCGAAAGGTGATTGATATCGGAATACCTTCAGCAATTGTAACGAATAGGACCCTGAAGGGTCCTTTGTATCTGAAGCAACATCATTTTCACATTACCCTCCCATTCTTTCTTTGATATATCGATCTGGATCCTCGATGAATGAGATCAAATCATGGTTCAAGGGGTCCGAGATCAATGAATTTCAAAGGAAAAGCGATTTGTTTTTATAAGGAACTATACATATGTATAGTCATGTCCAAAGCAAAGGACCGCGTTTCAATTCCTGTATCGCTCCCCACAGGATTAGTCCAGGAGATCGATGATCTGGTAGAGGACAAGCTCTTCGGATCCAGATCCGAGGTCCTCCGTTACGGCGCTCGACTTGCCGTGATCTACCATCGGAGGCTGCATTCAAGAGCAGAGGAATATGCCATGGATGAGATCGAGGAAGGTTTGGAACGTGGAAAGGATCTATCTTGATACGGATTGCATACTGGCATTGATAAAGGATAAGGATTGGTTGAAGGACCATGTGATCCAAAGGTTGGAAAGTGAAAAGGACCTTTCTACTTCGATCATTACCATCTTGGAATGCAAATTGGTTATTGCAAGGGAGATAGGACGTGAAATGATACTCGATGTTGGAGATTCCATAGATGATCTGGGCGTGGGCATAATACCTCTGAACAAAGAAATCGAAACAATATCCAATGAACTGTTGAAGGAATACCCTTTCCTGGGGATTTTCGATTCGATCCATGCTGCAACTTGTATTAGGGATGGTCGAACGAATGATACTAGGATTGCTTGAAACCTCCGTAACCGAAATAGTTTATCGATACATTAATTAGATACTCAAGGGTAAAAATGAAATGTCACTGAAAAACGGGTTCCAATTTCCGTTTTGTTGAGAAAATCGCTGATTTTCTGAACATAAGAAAAAGCTCTGCTTTTTATGATATCTGCATGATGTTTGGCAAATGGAACATTTGCTGGACACAAGCAAAATCTTTGATTTTGCTAATGAGTCGGAAACAAATTGAGGGATAATTATGTCTGGAGAAGAGGAACGACTAACCATCATGTATTATATAGTAAAAGAAAGGGCGATCAAATCAGAAAATTAAAAGCTCTCCTGAACTTGATGATATCAATGAACTCCACAACAGTATCCTCAACCTCGACCTCGCTCCCCTCACCTTCGGCTATCACAACTATAGCTCTTCTGGGAGAATACATGCGGATATAAGATCTGAGACCGGATTCTATCCTGTATCCAGGGGTCTTCAACTTTACTTCGATGGGCACCATCTCATCGGCCATTTGAACAACGAAATCCACTTCCTGTCCGGTCTTCTTCCTCCAGTACTTGGGTCTGTATCCCATCTTTACGAGCTCCGTGAAAACAAGGTTCTCAAAGGATCTCCCGTCGATGTCCATACCGACATTTCCCGATATCACGTTCCTCATACCATTGTCAAAGAAATAGATCTTCGGCTGCTTGATCAGCTCCTTGTTGGGGTTGGTAAAGTAAGGCGGGACCATACTGATTAGATAGCTCTTTTCCATTGCGGAGATATACGATCTCAAGGTTTTGAACGATATTGCCAGATCCCTGGACATGCTATCGATGGAGAATTGTCCAGTATACATATTTGCCAGATATAGAACAGCCCTCTCCAGCGCCCCTATATCTCCGATACCAAATACCTTTGCAATATCACGTATCACCATCGTCTCGTACAGGTCCTTCAAAATGACCTGTTTCATCCTCCTATCTTCTTCAAGCACTACCTTCGGATATCCACCATATCCAGTTAGGTCCCTTATCGACCTTGAAACCTGTCTTCGATCCTTTTGATCATATTGTCTAGCTCTAATGTATTCCATTATTGAGAACGGGAAGAGCCGAAGGATGGAAACCCTGCCGACAAGATAGGAGAGCACTTCTTTCCCAAGGAGAAGTTCGGAAGAAGATGTGACCCACATCCTATTGCCCTCATCATTGAGATATTTGAGATTCGCACCTGCATCATCGCAGATCTGAACCTCATCCAGGATGCTGTACCGGTTTCCCTTCAGATATCTCTCCTGAAAAGCTTTCACGTCCCTTTCGAAAAGCGACCTTATATCTGGATCATCGAACAGAAGATAAGATATCTGCTTACCCTTCCTGTTCTTCAGGAAGGTCGTCTTTCCTGCCTGTCTGGGACCTACGACGGCTATTGTATTGTAGATCTCCTTTATCTTATCGAAATGATCTGAGATATCCCTTTCAACATACACATAGTTACATTGTAACAAACTATATATATAGGTTACTGAACCTGGAAAGCATTCCAATTTTAGTAAGACTTTTCCTGAACTCTGCTCCAATTCTGGTAAGCTAAGATATCTTCACCTACCAAGGTGAGAAAATCCCACGGATAGAGTGGGACGATGGGCTATCGGTGGGTGTGGATGCAATAGACGAACAGCACAAGATTCAGATATCAAGGCTTGATCATCCTACCCTGCCCATCAATTCGTTCCTTCTGTTCTTCTCCTTGAGGATGCTGCCTCTTTTTACATCCTCCATGTGCTCCCTCCTCAGCTGTAGATATCTCTTTTCAAGTTCCCTGTCCATAAGGTGCAGCTCTCTCTGGATGCGCTCCCCCTCTGCAATGGCCGCATTGCAGTGAGGATCGCAGGGGACGAACCTCTCCACGAAATACGCCCTCGGGTCAGGGCTCCTGTCCTGCCTCAGCTTCTCATGGGCCTCCAGGTCCTGGTCGCTTCCCTCCATGAGATGCCCCACGAAGCTCTTCCTGCAGCACTCTGGAAGGTCCAGAAAAACGCCTGTTAGGTTCGCGATGGTTATCTGGGCCAGGATGAACTCGTTGAAACCCATGCTCTCGTAGAGATCGGGTATCTTTACGGCAAGATCCTTCTTCTCCTCTGAGAACAGAAAGACCTTGTACACCTGCTTCCCGCATTTCCTGACCACCATGCCCAGACCGAGCTCCTCGGCTATCTCGTGGACCTGAACGATCTCCTCTATGCTCTCCGGATGGAACATGGAAGAAGGCCTTATTCCCACGGCAACCAGATAGAGGTTCTCCAGCAGCCGACCCATTCCCAGGGGGACTTTCCTTGGTTTCTTGAACACTATCCTCTCCGCCTTCAACGAATGAACACCTGATCCGGGCCTCAGGTCTGCCGTATGGTGGTCAAGCTGGAACTGCAGTGGATCGAGCACATGATGAGAATGGGGTTCGAAAAGATAAGGGTTATCACATCTTGTAGGTCGAAGGGAAGAACAGTACAAGTCCGGTTATCATCTCAAGCCTGCCGAACCACATGAGGAAGCTCAGGATAAGCTTTCCCGGAACGTTAACATCTGCGAAATTGGCCCCCGGTCCGACCATGCCCAGGCCCGGACCGACACCGCCCATTGTAGCCGATACCGAAGATAAGGCAGAGACAGGATCCAATCCCACCAGGGTCATGACGAAGGAAGCAAAGACGAAGATAGCCAGATAGCCAAAGATGAATATCCCGACACCTCTGACTATCCTCTCGTTGAAGATAACGCTCCCCACCCTGAGCGGTATGGTGGCCTTTGGATGACCGATCCTCTTCAGGCTCCTGGATACGGCCTTCCCCGCAATTATGAACCTCGCGGTCTTGATAGCACCCGATGTGGAGCCGGTCATGCCTCCCATCAACATTGCCACCACCATTATGAACTGGGAGAGCGCCGGCCACTGTCCGAAGTCCTTGGTGGCATACCCGCATGTGGAATAGATCGAGGTGACGTTGAAGAGAGAGGCCCTGATGGACTCCAGTGGACCGTAGATGTCGTTGATCATGAGATCCATGGATACGATGCAGAGCATCACGAACAGTACCAGTATGTATATCCTGAACTCGGCGTCCTTGAATAGGGTCTTTGGTCTTCCTTTGAGTATATTGTAGAACAATACGAAGTTGATGCTTCCCAGCATCATGAATATCACGATGACCACTTCTATCAACGGGGCGAAGGCATAGTTCTCGTAGAAGGCTATGCTTGCCGTATGGGTCCCGTAGCCTCCGGTCGACAAGGTGGTGAAGGAGTGACAGACAGCATCGTATAAGGACACTCCGAGAATGGTGAGCAGCACTATCTCGATGAGGGTAAGCAAGGCATAGATCCCCCATAGTATCTTTGCGGTGTCCTTCAGCCTCGGGACCAGCTTCTCGCTGGAATGCCCGGGCACCTCTCCCTTCATCAGAAGCATACCCGCCTTCTGACCTCCGATGAGCACTGAGAATATGGCCACCATCAGAACGATGACCCCGAGTCCCCCTATCCACTGCGTTAGCGCCCTCCACAACAATATGGACCTGGGCAGAGGATCTATCTCCGTTATCACCGATGATCCGGTTGTTGTAAATCCTGACATTGACTCGAAAAAGGCATCCACGAAGTTGGGGAGCGCATTGATCAGCATGAAGGGCAGCGCACCTATCAATGCTATCAGCACCCAGGTCAATGCCACTATGACCAGGGCCTCAACTGGTCTGAGGTTCTTGGTGTTCCCACCCCTCTTCCTCCCATAGGTGTAAAGAAAGAACCCGATAGAGAAGGTGAATACACCAGGGAGTATATAGGCCACTACAAGGACGAGCAATCCTTCCCTGTAAAGAAGGCCTGTGATGAAGGGCAGGAGAAGGGATATCGGGAATATTAGTAGTATTATCCCCAGACCTGAAGCGACCCCTTTGAACCTCAATGGCAAGTCCCCTGTATTTCACAAGGAAGTGTTATTCAACATTATTAATACTATTCAGGAGTTGCCAGGATATCAACGGGTGCCTTCAACATACTCCTTCACGTCCCGCAGGGCCTTTTCCACCTCTTTTCCGGAGGGTTTCCTAGGATGATTGTATATGGGGCCCCGGGGTCTTTCATTGTAATAGGGTCGGTTGCAGTCGGGACAGCCCCTTGTCATGAACGCACTTCCGGAGATACTGTCCATCTCTGGTACGCCGACCAGCTTCTCCTTCTCATCGAAACGGAAGCCGTCAAGTATTCCTTCCTGGATTACAAGATGCCTCACGACCTGCATGGCCCGGTACCTTCCAAGCGGCGGAGGGTCGGCATAGAAACTCGTTCCCTTCATCGGGGTATAAGCAAAAAGCGAGAGCAGAACCCCTTTTACAAGGCACCTCTCCATTACATCGAAAACCTCCCGGTCGGTCTCCCCCAAGCCTATTATCAGATGGGTGGATGCCATCCCCTTTCCGAAGATCGAAAGCGCCTCGTCCATGGAGTTCCAGACCTCGTCCCAATCTGTAGGTCCGCCGGCGGACCTGCCCTTTACCCTGTCGTATAGGTCCCTTGAACCCGCATCTACCGCAATGCCGACCCTCTCCGCGCCCGCATCCTTCAATTTCCGCAGGAAAGAGGTGTCAGGAGGTATGAT
>JAWOCK010000016.1:0-23424 GCA_046483845.1 Thermoplasmatota archaeon
CTTCGGAATTGTGCTGGCCCACAACTTTCGCGGAACAAGTGAAGCGCGAAAGTTCTGGGATCGAGTAAAACCACAAGTGGTTTTACTTGCCTTGATGCACGTATGCATCAAGATCAAGATTCAAATTCCCTGTCAGGCATCTATTCTTTGAATTAGAAAATGATCCGGAAAGAATAGATGGTGCTCCCGACGGAATTTGAATCCGTGTCGCTGGCTCGAGAGGCCAGCATGATTGGCCGCTACACTACGGGAGCATTCCATTGCATTTGTAGGTCCGGCGAAAGTGGATTTCATTTATAAATCTTTGCTGAAATCGAGGAAACTCATTTTTTCTTCTGCATCCTCGTCCAGCTGTCTCTGAGTGTTATGGTCCGGTTGATCACCGGTTCCTCCTCCGTGCTGTCAGGGTCGATCATGAAGTATCCCGTCCTCTCGAACTGGAATGATGTCCATGGCTTCAGCTCCTTCACCGCGGGCTCCACCTTGCACCCTTTCTTCACCACCAGCGAGTCAGGGTTAAGATATTCCTTGAAATCTCCCTCCTCGCCCAGCGGGTTCTCAACGTTGAAAAGCCTCTCGTACAGCCTTACCTCCGCATCCACCGAGTGCTCTGCGGATGCCCAGTGAAGTGTCCCCTTCACCTTCCTTCCGTCAGAGGGATTGCCGCCCTTGGAATCAAGGTCGGCCTCGCAGATCACCTCCACCACCTCGTCACCTTCCTTCACCACATCGGTGCAGGTCACCAGGTAGGCATTCCTCAGCCTCACCTCCTTTCCGGGATATAGTCTGAAGAACTTCTTGGGGGGGTTCTCCATGAAATCACGCCTCTCGATGTAGAGCTCCCTCCCAAAGGAGACCATACGGGTCCCCGCCTCGGGGTCCTCGGGATTGTTGTTGAGTTCCATCTGGTCCTCGTGATCCTCTGGGAGGTTGGTTATGGTGAGCTTTAAGGGCTCCAAAACACCCATGAACCTTGGGGCGGTCTTGTTCAGGTGCTCCCTGACACAGTGCTCGAGGAGTTCGAAGGCGATGGTGGAATTGACCTTTGCGACGCCCACCCTGGAGCAGAAGTCACGGATGGCCTCCGGCGGGTAGCCTCTCCTTCTCATGCCGGATATCGTGGGCATCCTGGGATCGTTCCAGCCGTTGACCAGCCCCCCTTTCACCAGTTCGAGCAGTTTCCTCTTGGACATCACGGTGTAGGTTATGTTGAGCCTTGCGAACTCTATCTGCTGTGGTTTGTATACCCCGAGCTTGAGCAGGAACCAGTCGTACAAAGGGCGGTGGTTCTCGAACTCCAGTGTACACAAGGAATGTGTTATTCGCTCTATGGAATCCTCGTTCCCGTGGGCCCAGTCGTACATCGGATATATACACCACCTATCACCGGTGTTGTGGTGGGGTTTGTGGAGGATCCTGTACATCACCGGATCCCTCATGTTCATGTTGGGATGCGCCATGTCGATCTTTGCCCTGAGCACCCTTTCCCCATCCCCGAACTCGCCGTCCCTCATCCTTCTGAACAGGTCCATGTTCTCCTCGATCGACCTGTTACGGTAAGGGCTCTCCTTTCCGGGCTCGGTGAGCGTTCCCCTGAGATCCTTTATCTCCTCCGCGGAAAGATCGTCCACGTAAGCATCCCCCTGTTCTATAAGCTGCTCCGCCCACTGGTACATCTGATCGAAGTAATCGGATCCGTAGTAGAGACGGTCCTCCCAGTCGAAACCAAGCCACTTTATATCCTCCATTATGGACCTTACGTATTCTTCTTCCTCGGCTACGGGGTTGGTGTCATCGAACCTGAGGTTGCACTTTCCCCCATACTCCTCCGCTATGCCGAAATTGAGGCAGATGGCCTTTGCATGGCCGATGTGAAGATAGCCGTTGGGCTCCGGTGGAAATCTTGTGTGGACCCGGCCTCCGTACTTTCCTGTCCTGTTGTCCTCGTCGATGATCTCCCTTATGAAATCCCTGCCCTGCTTTTCATCTTCATCCATCAGAGGCACCTTCCTGCAGGTTCTCCTGAAACCCGTTGTACTAAATAATGTTGTCATAATAAGTAAGGTGTATTCCGCTTTATCATCTTCTCTTCAGGGCAAGGACGATGCCCAGACCCAGAAGACCGAATCCGGCCCAGGAGAATGCACGACCCATGTTCATGAGGAAATAGGAGAAATCGGTGTAGGTATAGCCACCTTCCCCCAATGCTATCAGACTGCCAAAGATATAAAGGACGAATGCCAATCCTATCAGGGACCCGCCGATGATGGCAAGCACCATGGAAGCTGTCATCACCTTTGGTCTCTTCCGGGGATTCTCGTATGAACCCTTCGATATGTCATCAGGACATTTTCTCTGCACGTAGTTATCCAATGTCGGCTCCCCCATCATTCATTTGGGCACTGATATATAATATTGATGCAAAGCGGACCCTTGTGTCGTTCTCAGTGTGATATCAGCCTTGTCTCCTGATGTTCATCAATATACTGTTTATCAAAGTGGCATTTTCCCTGTTCTTCCTGCCGGTACAGGGAACCGTGATGTTCCCACCGCTCATCTTGAAGACATAATTGAACATGAAACCAAGGAATATCAAGATCAGTATCCCCATTATTATCAGGAACGAACCAAAGACGAAGGGCCCCATGTAATCAAGTGTGTTGGGTTCCACCTCTTGTTCCTCCCACTGTCCCGGGGAGACCTCCACGGATTCAGTCTCGCTCTCCATGTTCCCTATGCCTAGCGGTATGAAGAACATACCTCCCAGTATCATCAATATCCCGATCACTATCGGTAGTATCCTTCGTACCCTTCGAGCCTGGAACCCGCTGAGCTTGTCGTGGGGGCATTCCTCCATTAGCTGGTTCCCTTTTCTGCCTGAACAGAAAATGATCCTCATGTCTGTGATCGTGAGCTCGGGAACACTTCTCATCAGCATTATGATGATGGTCACGATCGCTCCTACAACAAAACAGACAGCGGCGATACCGAAGAAGATCCCGCCGTCATCCTCGACGGATGCTCCGACCACTATGAATATCCCGACTGCGAACAACGTGATGACGATGCTGAAGATCATAGCGAGGTACTTCTGGGTGAATGTCCTGAGGTCCTTATAGAAGATTATCTTCTCGTAGGGCATAACGAACGACCTTGCAAAGGAGCTCATCTTGTTCGGTTCACCGTTCTTGCTCTCGGCCCTCCCCGGGCCCTCTTCCCGGTTCTCTTTGGATCCATTTTCTTTGGCCATTGTGATCACTCCCTGATACTGCCCCATCTTCCGGATACAGGCAATAAACCTGCATATAGATACAGAATAGCATTATTAATCCATCGATGGGAGGACCTCTGAAGTATCACTGTTTTTCAAGGTCAATGCATCTTGCTCGAAAATTGTGAATTCCCTCGTGGTCTCGAGTTCGAATCTGGAGCTATACAAAGATAATTCATATCGGGGCCACACAATAATTGGAAAATGAATGGTAGCCCCGACAGTTGCTTATTTTTGAGCCCGACATTTCAAATGAGGAAACATGGGCTCAACTTCCGCAAAATCAGCTTTTTCATTAATTATCTTGCGATTTTGCTTAGTTCGAATCTGGAGCTATACAAAGATAATTCATATCGGGGCCACACAATAATTGGAAAATGAATGGTAGCCCCGACCAGATTCGAACTGGTGGCGGGAGATCCAGAGTCTCCCATGCTGGACCGCTACACTACGGGGCTGACCGTTGGACGCGGATGATATTCCACTTTGTATTTTACTATTACGGTCTGGTCGGTTACAGATCATATCATAGGATCGGATCGGACATCGGATGCCTCGATCTTTTGTTCGAGCGTGTACCTTTTCATTAGCTGGCGCGTCATTTCCGATATCCTTAATAATGAAAAGCCTTATGGGCGCACGATCAAAATGGCTGAGGAAAAGCAGGTGCTGCTCCCCAGGAACCTGGTAAAGAACCTATTCACCATCCTCATGGTGGCAGGGATACTTCTGTATCTGGGATGGACCGCAGTGCTCATCATAAGACATGGTGTGTTCTTCGACTTCGGTCTCTATTCCATCTGCATCATAATGGTGCTGTTCGGACTCACAGGCAGAATGCTCTTCGGTGGACAGGCCAAGATGGAATCCCAATAGATATTAATCTGCGAAGGTCAATTGTGAGCAGCGTAAGCGCCGGAGAGCTCTGATCATGGAAGACATAGAAAATGAACTGGATATGGCAAAGAACGTGTCCAGGTGCGTGCACGAGATGGGGTGGGGACACGGGAGCACCGGCAATCTCTCAACGCTGATAACGAGTAGAATAACAACCCGAATGCCCCCTGCCGAAAACTTCGGGACCGATCTTTTTCTACCACAGCTTGAGGGAAAACACCTGCTCATTACCAGATCGGGGTCCCGTTTCAGTGATGTCTTTCAGGAACCGGAGGAGAACCTGGGTCTGTTCCGTTTCGAGCGTGGAGGCTCCTCGGTCTCGTTGTTATGGGGGGCAGGCCCTCCTTCCTCGGAACTTCCCACACACATGTTCCTATATGCTCACAAGACAAGATCGATCAATTCCATACTGCACTGCCACCTGGACGAGGTGCCGAGGATCGATCCGATCATGGAGGGCCAGTCACGGGAACTTCCCGATTGGGTGACATGGGTCCAGGACATACCCTTCGGTACTGTCGAACTTGCGCAGGTCACGTTGCAGGAGATAGGAGAGCGGGACACCGTTTACTGGAAAGAGCATGGTGTGCTCACTGCGTCCTCCGATCTGGAAAGCGCCCTGAACGCCATGAAACGATTCTCGGAATGGGCGCGCTCCCTACAATGAACTTAGATGGACCTCTGCCTGATGGCATCCACCAGCTTCAACCTGGTTATGTGCCTGGCCGATATGTAGGATGCAGCCACCGCGGATACCAATGCCAGGGCTCCGGTTATCAGGTAAACCAAGAGATCGACGGTGATGACGTAATGCATGAGGTCCTTTACCAGATAGGCCATTGACCATTTGGTGGTGAAGAACCCCAGAGGAAGTCCGATCATCAGCCCGCCGGCAAGAAGTATCAGGGTCTCAAGCACGATCATCCTCCGTATCCTGCCCGGTTTGGAACCGATGGCCCTAAGGGACACGAACTCCGACTCCCTGTCCAGGATGTTGAGGACAACGGTGGTGGAGACGAAAAGGACCTCTGCGATCACTCCGAAACCGATGAAGATCATGAACATGTAGATGATCCCCTGGAGCATCATCTCCATTCCGTTTATAACATCGTCGGTGTAGATGAAGGAGGAGACCGGAAAGTTCTCCCTGACCAGGTCCTCGATACTCTCCTCAGAACGCTCTCCCATGTTGAGTATTATCGAGTTAACTGCTCCCGAGGTACCCATTATCCTCTCCGCCTGGTCAAGGGTCATGAGGAAGGAATCGTCCATTAGCTCTCCCGTTATGCCGGATATCCCTGCGACAGATGTCCGGTTTCCCATGACGAAGACAACCTCCGAACCCACAAAGAGACCGAGCTTGTCTGCCAATATGGAACCGACAAGTATACCGTTGTCCGGGTCGTAGCTTCCTTCGATGACGTTGTATTCCCTCAGGTCGGAGTCCTCTTCGAATGCCTGATAGTTGGTGAACTCCATCTCACCGCTTTCTTTTCTCACGGGTATGTGATCGTCCAATGACACTTCCGCATCCAGCTCCGCGAGTCCTGAAGATGTAAGTCTGGAACGGACCATCTCCGCAGGCATCGGGTCCACCAGTCTCACCTTCAGGTCCCATTTCTCGTAGTACTGGTAGTTGTCCTCAAGGGGCTGGGTGAAGCCGAAGGCCAGGGCCAGGCAGGAAAAGACCAGGATCAGTGAAACCCCCAGGGAAAGTACCGTTATCCCGGTCCTCAGCCTGTGCCTGCCGAGGTTCCTCATGGGTATCCTGACCATTATGGACCTTCTCCTGCCGCCGAACTCAAAGAGCCTTTCCACCAAGGGTTTCTTGGAATAGTCCTCCACATTGAACTGCGAGGTCAGGGCTTCCCTGGGTCCGATGGATACTGCTTTCAGCGACCCGAAAAGGGCACCCAGGGTGGCTATGGTGGTCCCTATAAGAAAGAATATCAGGATATAATACCAGTATATCTTCAGCACCGGGTCGACAAGACCTATCAGGTCAGCGTACTCGGTCATGGTCAATCTGGATATGAAAATGCCAATCGGGATGCCCAATAACGAACCGGCCACACCCATGAAGAGTCCAAAAAGGGCGTAATGAGCCACTACAGCGGTCATCTTACCTCCGAGTGCACCCATAACTCCGATGTACGATCTCTGGGATGATATGAGCCGGGTCATTGAATTGTATATGACCACCGCGGTCACCACCAGGATTATTATTCCGAATATCCACCCCATCTGACCCATGGCCTCGGCGTCGGTCCGGGAGAACCTGTAGTCCGCTTCCTCGGTGCCGAGCAGAGAGCTTGTTATCCTGATCCCTTGAGAGGTCAGATGTTCCTCTATCCTCTTCTTGACCTCCTCCTTATCGGCACCATCCTGGACCGTTATCAGGAGCTCGTTGTAGTTTCCTTCATCCAGACCCAAAATTTCACTGGTCATCTCATAGGTGGTGAACATGGGGAGCAGGAGGGACGGCTCGGGCCAGCCTTCCTGACTTACAACGTAGATGTATTCGGGTGAGGCCGCTATTCCCGAGACCTCCAGGTCATATGAGCTGTTGTCGTAGAAGACGGTCAACATATCTCCCTCATCGATGCCGTTCGCGTCGGCGAAGAGATTGCCTACAAGGGACTCCCGTGCCCTTTCCGAGGAAATATAGGAGCCCTCCATCATCTGATATCCGTTTATCTTCGAGTACGGATCCTCCGGATGATAAGGGGAGGATATCCAGTGGGTCTTGTACCTCTCTTCACCGAACTGGACCTGTGTCTCCAGAAAAAGCCTCCCGCATACCTCTTTTACACCTTCTATATTATCTACATCCTCCAGATCGATACCGCTCATATCGAACCTGATATCGATGTCCTCGTAATCGGTGACCTCGAGTCTCTTATCGAAGGAGTCGAAAGCATCCCTTGTGGCATTCACGAGCCCAATGCCGAGTCCCACGGAAAGAGCAATGGCAAGCATGATGGATATCGTTCTCAACTTGTGCCGAAGCAGGTCCCGGGCGGCCTTCTTGATCAGTATGATCATTCTTCCATCACCTTCTTGCTTCTGGGGTCCTCAACGCTCCTATCCGATATCCTGCCGTCCATCAAACGGACGATCCTGTCGGCGATGCTGGTTATGGATACATCATGTGAAACCACCACGAAGGTGATATCCTCCTTGTCGTTGAGCTCCTTCATCAGTTCTCCGATCTTCTTACCGGTGACCCAGTCGAGGTTCCCCGTTGGCTCGTCGGCGAGGACCAGCTTCGGTCTCTTGACCAAGGCCCTTGCTATTGCCACCCTCTGCTGCTCTCCGCCGGAAAGCTGAGAAGGGAACATCTTGGCCTTGTCGGGTATGCCGACAAACGAAAGTGCTTCCTTGCTCCTTTCCATCATATCCTCCTTGTCGTGTGCCATCTCCAGGGCGAGGGCCACGTTCTCCGCGGCGGTGAGCGATGGTATCAGGTTGAAGAACTGGAATATCCAGCCCACCTTGTTCCTTCTGTATTCGGAAAGTCTCTTCTCACTGTAACCGCTGATGTCCTCCCCCTCCACAACGATACTTCCTTCGGTGGGGGAATCTATCCCGCCTAAGCAGTTGAGAAGTGTGGTCTTCCCGGATCCGCTGGGACCGAGTACCACCAGAAACTCCCCTTTGTCAACCTGAAGATCGATACCTCTCAAAGCCCTGACCTCTACTTCTCCCAGCTGGAAGGTCCTCTTGATCCCTTTTGCCTCTATCATCTTCATCATCCCGCCTCCTCGTTCAGGTCCACATAAGTCCTGATCAACTCCTCCCTGAACCTGTCCAGATCGAGTTCCGTCCCCACCTGTTTGAGCATTGAATGATAAAACGTCATCCCGTCCATGTTTGAAAGGAACATCAATGCCTTCATCTCGGGGTCCCGGACCTCCATCTTCTCGTAAAGGGTACTGACTGCCATCTTGTACTGTTCCAGAAAATCAACCCAGACCGAGGGGTCCTCCTGCCTGCTCATGGCCTCATCGAAGACGGACCAGAAGAACCGGGTGAAACCCTCCTCCTCCTGCATTATGTGGATCATGAGATCGATGAAACGGATGAGCATATCTCGTGGTGTGGCCGTCCCCTCCATGAACATGTTCGGCTTCATGTTCTTGCGGGTCCACCAGATGAGGCAGTCCCTGGCAAGAGAATATTTGGAATCGAAGTAGTGGAATAGCCCTCCCTTCGAGACCCCGGCCTTCTCCACAACATCGTTCAGAGACACCTTGTCGTAACCCTTGCTGGAGAACAGCTCGAAGGCACTTTTCAGTATGCGTTCTTTCATATCGCTTTCGTGCTTCATTCACATCATCTCAGAGACCGACCGGTCGGTCGGAGTAGTGTATGAGGAGGCAAAATAAATAGATTCGGGGTTATGATTTTCCTATCCCCTCATGAATATGAGCGCTTTTCTGTCCAGGAACTTCACATACTCCCCGCAGTTCTCGCAGGAGGCGTTCGACTGTCCTGAATAGTTGAGGGTCATCCTTTGCGAACAGTAGGGGCATATTATTTCCTTCACATAAACTGTCCCGGGCCCCGCAGAACCGTACTCCACCCTTTCATGGTAACTTCCCTCATCCTCGATGGCATATTCCATCTCACCGTCGATCCCTAGCTGCAGATCGAAGGTGTAGCTCCCCATGACCTTTCTCGGGACCACCATCTCAAAACCGCATCTGGGACATTTCGCCACTTTCTCTCCATGGCGGATGAGATCGAAGCCGTAACTGCACCTGGGACATCCAAGCCTTATCCTTCTAGGTTCCGGCTCCTTTCTTTCGATTTTCAGGTCAAGGTAATTCTTATCCTCGAGCAGGTGTGCATGACCACATCTCTGACATCTAACCGTCAGCGGTCTCTCCTTCGAAACGGGAAAGAGAGGATATCCGCATTCCGAGCATTTCAAATGTCCTGCCTTCCTGTTTTCTTCGTTCTCATTGATGGACCTTTTCCTGTGGACCATTACAGATACCAAGAAAACGAGCGGGATACCCGCTATCAGGACACCTATGGAACATTGTGCATTTATGTAGACACCCACGGGCATGTCCATATCGGACCTAATGCCCCATGGAGCAGCAATTCCAAGAGAGATCCCGGTATATAGGGCCAGTATTGTGGATATCGCCCATGCGATCTTGAACCTCTTTCCCATACTCCATGAGGATCGATCTGCAAGTAATAAAACTTGATGCCATCTCTTAGGGGTCACTTATTAATATCGAGGCTCGATATCGTTCTCCGATATCAATGTACCAGAGAAAGATATTCCTCGGTTTTATCAGAGCCCACATACTGCACCACGCAATAAAGGACGGCAGCATCTACGGTGTGGAGATGATGGAGGAACTGAAGCGCCACGGCTACGAGATATCCCCGGGCACTCTCTATCCGATACTCCACGAACTGGAGGATCAGGGGGTCCTGCGAAGCACCGATGTGAACGTAAAGGGAAAGATAAGGAAGGTCTATGAGGCCACAGAGAAGGGAGAGAGGGAGCTGGAAAAGATGAAGAGGTACATAAGGGAGCTTTCGGAGGAGGTCCTCGAATGAGTGTCATAGAGGTGAAGGATGCCCGAAAGAGGCTCGGAAAAAAGAATGTGCTGAAAGGGATCGACCTGAAAGTGAGGAAGGGGGAGATCATGGCACTGGTGGGGCCTTCCGGTAGTGGAAAATCAACCCTGCTCAGAACAATCAACAGGTTGATCGAACTCGACAAGGGATCGATCCGTTTCAAGGGAAAGGACATTAAGGGGATCGATCCGGTGGAGCTCCGGAGGTCCGCAGTTATGGTGACGCAGGAAAGCGTGATGCTCCCCGGAACGGTCCGCTACAACGTCACCTACGGTCCGAAGCTCGCCGGGATGTTCGAGAGCTGCAATGTGAAGAAATGCCTCCGGGACGCGGGTCTCTCCCCAAAAATGGCGGACAAGGATGCCTCCAAGCTGTCGGGGGGAGAGAAGAAAAGGGTCTCCCTTGCCCGTGCCCTTGCTCTGAGGCCGGAGGTGCTTCTCCTTGACGAACCGACGGCGGGGGTGGACCCGAAGAGGGTGGACAGGATGGAGAGGACCATCCTTGATTTTGCAAAGGACAGAAGATTGACGGTGATCTGGGTGACCCATGACGTACCCCAGGCTATGAGAGTCGCGGACAGGATCGCCAACCTTAAGGCGGGGAAGGTGAAGAGTGTGAAAAGAACAACCGAATTCCAGTGGGAGGGAGCCTATTGAGCGGAATACCGTATACCTGGGACCAGGGTCTGGTCATACTTGCCATGGTCATGGTGCTTTTCTTCATAGTGATCGCCATATCCATCTGGAAGAAGGTAGGGATAGCCAAGGAATACACCTACGCCCTGGCAAGGGGAGCGGTGCAGCTCTTCCTGACCGCTGCAGTGCTTTACTTCATATTCGAGTTCGAGTTCTGGTATTATCCCATATGGTTGATACTGGCCGCAATGGCCGCCATGGGGGGATACACGTCGGCGAGGAGAGCTGGAAAGATGCCGCATGCTTACAGAATAACCACGCCTTCCATACTCTTCGGTGCGACCATAGTACTGATAGTACTGGCAGTTACCGGAGCCATGCCCATGGAACCACAGTTCGTGATACCTCTATCCGGCATGGTCTTCGGGAACTCCATGACCATCTGTTCCCTGGCCCTCAACAGGCTGCTGAGGGAGTTCGAATCCAACAAACCCGCTCTCGAAACAATGCTTTCACTGGGTGCGACGCCAAAAGAGGCCACGAAGGAATATTCCAGGATGTCCATAAAGGCCGCACTGATACCGAACATAGATTCACTGAAGACCCTGGGCATAATCTTCATACCGGGTGCCATGGCCGGACTGTTGATAGCGGGGACCAATCCGATACTGGCCGCGGAGTACCAGATAATCGTCTATTTGATGATCATAGGCGGAGGCATAATAACATCCCTCATGGTGGTCACGCTGTCCAGGAGGACCATGTTCACCGGGGCGCATCAGTTGGCGGAGTGGCTCTGATAGAACCCTGCATCCACCGCTGACAGTATCGCCTCCATGAGCTCCTTCCTCTTGCGTGTGAGATAGAAAATATGACCACCGTAATATCGATACGAATCGATACCCCGTTCCTCTATCGACCTTGGGGAAACCTCCTTGTCCTGGGGCGAATAGAAGACTATGTCGTTCTCCAGTGGTTCAGGTATCCTATCCTGGGCCTCGATGAACTGCTCGACAGTCCTGAAGGAGATGAGATCGGGAATACCTATCATGTCGTCATCTACCGCAAGTTCACCTGCATCCTCCTTGTCGAAATGTCTCGGCACCACAGGCCTCGTGATGATCGAAAGAAGTTTGACGATCGCCTTATGACCTTTTTTCGCCCATCTATCGTTAATACCCCAGAACGGTGATAGGAAGATCCTCCTCCTGGCTCCGAACATGTATGCGAGGGTCAGTCCTCCGAAGGAGAAACCGACAGCTACGTGATCCCCCATCTCCATTTCAACTTCGAGGCAGGGGTCCAATACCTCCCTTTGAAAATCGTTCACAATGGTCGGGAGCTGGATGTAGGTCACATCAAGCCCGTGCTCCTTCAGCCGGTTCATGTACCATTTAACACCTGGCTGCCGGAAATTGCCCCCGTATCCATTGATGAAGAGCAGTCTTCTATCCCCGCCCGGGACCCTTCTCACATCGAATTCGATTGTTTCCTGCGCCACGAAGAGAGAAAAAGAAGCATTCGATAAATTATTTCTGGGTATCAAACGGCCATGATAAAATGCAAATATAGAAACGTGGATGATTATTCATCGGGTTCCGGTGAGATATTGACAGGTTCACGTGTGAAGAAGATATTCGCTATCGGTACAGCTTTCCTAATCCTTGTGGTATCAATAATCATATTCAGGAGCGCAATTCTCAATGATGAAGAAATGCAAAAGATCGGCATAGAGGATATTCTGAACCTGACATCGAAAAGAGAAGGACCTGCTCACAACATTATTGATACTGACGGTGAGAGCCGAATGTCGGCTGTAATATCAACACCGATCGCCTGCCACTATGATATCGTCGATGGATCCAGCGGTCTAATTCCACTTCTGGTAAAAGGATCCGATTCTGCGGACAGGTTCGAGGAGCTTACAGGGAGAGACTCGATAATGAAAATATCGGTCCCGGACGATTATCTTAAATGCTATTCAGAAAGTGCCAAGATCGCGAGGGATGCATTCATCACTTCATCGGGGATCATGTTCGTAACGAACTGCGATCACGGCTATGAACTTGCTCTTGCGGCAGCTCCCATGGCATCATACCTCAACATACCCATAGTTGTGGTATCGGATCGTACCGATAGATACGAGATCCAAGGACTTGCCTCTGACCTGGAAGCAGAATACCTCATTGCGGTGGGGGATCATGCAGAAGGGATCACCCGGTCCGTCGGTATCGATATGGTCATCCTGGATGACATGGATTCCGTATGGAATGCATCTTCAAGAGTAGTTGAGGACCGTTTCGGAAGACTTGACTACATAAGCTTGACAAATCCAGGGGACACTTCCCCACCGGAGATTCTGGAAGTGGAACCTGTCAGCTTTACACAGGATGTCAATTCTGTACTGATAGATACCAATTCCATCGATATCGATCTGGTGGGAGAATCCGTGGAAACCCACAGCATAGATGTCCCGGATGGCATCGTTGACCTTCAGTTATTCGTGAACTTCTCTGACATCCGCGGCCACCCCGCCGATCCACTTAAGAACGCGGTTGGTATCGAACCGATGAGCTTCATAACGCTTACGGACCCCCAGGGAAGGCTTGCTGCCTCGGCCCCGAGCTTCTCTGCTTCCACCGGCAACAATTACGTGGAGACCCTGATAGTCAACGAACCAGGAACATATTCCCTTGAGGTCAAGGTCTATTACGGTGTAAAGGGGCTTTCAACAATGAGCGGTACAGCACTGGGCATATCCAGGATCTCGGGTTCCTACACCATAGAATCCAAGCCTCTGATCCTTGGATCGCCGCATCTTCCGTTATATGAGGGCCTATCGATGCTGGCCCCCTATATCAGTGCATCAAGGGGTGGACTTGTATTATCTTCATCCACCCTTGAGCTTACTGATGAGGGTTATGCAGATGGTGCAAAAGGGCACAGTACTGGACCCTGGTATGACAAGGAACTGCTCCCTCTTGCAAGGAAAAAGGTCATGGAGAATGCTGGCCTCCTTCAGATGAGGATCGATCAACTCCCAGAGGTATTGAAGAACAGCTACATGCAAGAAAAAGGCTGGCTTGCAATTCTTGGCGGAGGCAACATGGTTCCCATGTATTACGAGGACAAGGAGCCGAGCTGGGAGGAGGATCCGATATGGGGGGCCGGGTGGGCGACAGATATCATGTATTCACTGGACCTCCAGCTCTCAGTTGGGAGACCCCTTGGAAGATCGATATCGGACGTCTCCGCACTCGTCTCCAGGACACTGTTCTACGAGGAGTATACAGAAGGTTTCATACATCGGTCGGAGGAGAAGTACGGCTCCAGCGGATCTTTCAAGGACCATTTCCACTTCCTTGCAGGAGAAGGTGGCGGCAGGACAGGCTGGCTGTTCCATCAGAGGGAATTCTCCAGAACCGCCGAGCAGGAAGGTTTCGCATCCGAGGTTTATATGCAGGACTATGAGAACGACAGGCAGACCCTTGTCCTGAACGGAGCCTTCGAGAGGGGAAATTATTTCGAGATGATACTCCACGGTGACTGGTCCTGGTTCTCCCCGGAACTGAACGGATTTGACAGGTATTCAACCGGGGTGAAGGTCACGGACCTGATGGAGAACCCATCCGATTGGCAACTTGGACCCTCTGTCTTCAATTCAGGAGTATGTCTGCTTGGCAGAATTGGAGGGCTCAGACCAGAGCAGTCCATAACACAGGCCTTCTTCGCCTCGGGAATCAACGCTTTCTTCTGCGCTACAAGGTCAACGGGTTCAGAGGCCAAGGCCGGTCCAATCGAAGAGGCGCTAATATTCGATGATCTATCTGTTGGTGAAGCCGTCAGGAAGGACAAGAGGGACAACCCTGCCGTTCCAACATACTTTGTGAGAACCCTGTACGGGGATCCCGCATTCAATCCATATGAACCATCAAATGGATACGGAAATCAGGGGAGAGCAGAACTTGTTAAGGTCCTGAAGGACCAACCGGCTTAAGTAATACCTTCGCAGTATTGCATGGGGGAAGAAAATGAGGCTTTCCGCGACACTACTAACCTGCATTGTGCTAATAGCTGCATCCTTTGCCACTTTATTGATAGATGCAGGTGGTGTATCGATGGACGGGCCAGGGTTTCCCACAAGGGTTCAGCAGTTCACCAATGTATCCGTACAGGCCGGGCTTTCCGGCTACAAGGGAGACAACCTCGCCTGGGGGGATTACAACAACGATGGATATCTGGACCTTCTGGTTCGGGGGCCGTCTTCCAATTATCTCTTCCGCAACGAGGGCGACGGGACATTCACAGAGGTGTCCAACGCCACAGGCGTCAATATAACCAGAGGATATTCGCAGTGGGCGGATTACAATGCAGACGGATATCTAGATTTCTATACCGCAGGAAACGATGACCATCTTTTCCGCAATAACGGACCTCCTAACTGGGACTTCACCGATGTGACATCCCAGGCGGGGAACCCTTCTGACGGACTTCCCACTGAAGGTATTGCCTGGGTCGATTACGACAGGGACGGATATACGGACATCTTCACCGTTGGATGGAGGAAACCGGGGGATCTACAATGGCCGTACGCGGGTGAGAGGGACAGGCTCTACCACAACAACGGCGACGGCACCTTCACCGATGTATCTTCAAGTGCCGGATTGAGACCGAGGTCCACATCGTATGCGGGAATGGGTGTTGTGATGTGCGATCCCAACGAGGACGGCTGGCCGGACATATACGTCAGCAACTACCACCTGAACCCCAATCAGCTCTGGGTCAACAACAGGGACGGCACCTTCACCGACATGGCATTCCATTACAACCTTACGGGGAAGGCCACCGTGTATCAGGGGAACACCTACTACGGACACTGCAACGGCGCTGGGTGGGCGGATTACGACAATGACCAGGACATGGACGTCTGGGTCTCCCATCTTGCCCACAAGGACGATGAAAGGTCGGGAATGAACAGGGGATACTACTGTGCCGACTCACAGCTCTTCGAGAACTCGGGTCCGCCCGGGGTCGATTTCACCGATGTCAGGGTGGAGGCGGGGATCCCCATAACACCCTCCGGCACCATCGTCCAGGACCCTGAAACCGGCGATCCCATGTGGAAGGACGAGGATTACTTCGGTGTTGCCTGGGGTGACTACGATAACGACGGCGACCTCGACCTATGGGTTCCCCAGGTGAAGACTTATTCGTTCTGGGACCATTCCTTCCTGTGGGAGAACGACGGGGATAAGACCTTTTCGGATTCCACGGATGCCTCCGGTCTCAAGGTCTGGTCCAATACAGGAGGCACATGGGTCGATCATGATAACGACGGTGATCTCGATTTCTGCACGGAAGGAACATATCCCTTCAGAGGACCCAGGGAACTCCATCTCTTCGAGAACCCGGGAACCTCCGGCCACTGGCTGGAACTGGACCTCAATGGAGCCGGCGGCGCTCACCAGACCTCGAAGGATGCCATCGGGACCAAGGTGGTGGTGAAGAGCGGGGCCGATACCTTCACCAGATATGTGGGGGGAGACTGCGGAGGGCACGGTTTCCAGCAGCCCCAGAGACTACATTTCGGACTGGGTTCCCAAACCAGTATCGACGAGATGTTCGTATACTGGACCTCCGGACGTATACAGCGGTTCTCCGACGTTTCGGTGGACCAGTTGCTCACCATCGAAGAGCCCACCACCCAGCATGTCGATCTCGGATGCGATGTTCTCCGCTACGAGGTCACAGAAGACGAGAGGGTCACGATAGATGTGAATGTATCAGGGGCCCCGGTCACCAATATGTACTGGGACATGGACAACGACAGGATCTTCGAGACGGAGGTGAGCTCGGAGGATATCGACCTCATATACAATACGGAGGGAAAGAGGTGGCTGAGGTTCATGGTGCGGGACACCTTCGGCACATACTGGGACCTGGAGCCCATCATCATAAACGTTTCGAACGTGGCCCCTGCAATGACAATGCCGGAGGAACTGCTCCTCCGGGAGGGAGAGGCATATGAGCTGGACCTCCGGGTCCAGGACACCGCTTCCGATCTCCGCAACCTCACCATAGAATGGAGGATAGGAGAGGTTGAATGGACGGAGGGGGGATCCGTAAAAGAACTCCTTTTCGAGGATATAGGCACATACACGGTAAGTGCCAGGGTCACCGATGACAACGGGGAGCAGGTTGAGAAAAACGCAGTGATAGAGGTAGTGAACCGCGTCCCGGAGGTTTCCCTCCATGCAAGCCACCAGACCCTGGAAGAGGACAGCAATCTGGAGCTGAGGGCCGAAGCCATGGATTCCCGTAAGGACCTGGACCGGATGGAGTACCGTTTCCACTCCGGGGACGGGAGGTCAACGGGATGGACCGAAGAGAACCATACGTCCTTCATCTACCGGGAAAAGGGAAAGTTCGCGGCAGGTGTGGAGGTAAGGGACCGCCATGGAGAAACAGCCTCCGACCTTGTAAATATTGAGGTTATCAACCTGCCCCCGGAAATATGGTTCCGTTGCACGGAGAACGTGACCGATGAGGATTCAGAGGTGATCTTCGAACTGCATGCCCGTGACACACATTCGGACCTGGAGCATCTCCAGTACCGGTTGGATCACGATGATGGGCTGGGCTGGTCCCGTTGGAGGGACTATGCGGGATCGGAACACGATGCTGCGGAGGGGACCTACATGGAGATGGAACATGTTTTCACGGGTTCGGGGACCCATAATGTGAAGGTGCAGGTCAAGGACGATGACGGGGACATATCCGAGGATGGACTGGAGATCACGGTCCGCAACGTGCCGCCTAGGGGAGAGATAATTCTTTCGACCGGAGCAGACCTTTTCGAGGACACACCCTTCACTTTGACCGCCGATCTCGAGGACACCCCGTCCGACATCGAGGAACTTGAACACAGATGGCTCTTCAGCGACGGGACCGGGACCGAATGGTCGGATTCCGACCCCTACATCGAGCACATCTTCAGGGACATCGGCCAACTGGAGGGAACCTGGGTGAAGCTCTTCATCAGGGACGATGACCAGGTGGTGAACGTCACCGAGCACTTCTCTGTTCGGACCGTACCGCCCGAGGCGGACCTCTCCGTCAGCGCAAGGACGATAAACGAGGATGAGACCGTTGTACTGGATGCCAGCGGATCCACCGACTCCGTGAGCGACATGGACCACCTGGAGTTCGTCTGGATGATCAACTCCGAGGTGGTCGAGGGGGGGTCGGTCCTTAGATACACCTTCACGACCTCGGGCATCTACAAGGTCGAGGTCACGGTGACAGACGATGACGGGGAAAGCTCATTGGATACGGCCACTATCACCGTCAACAACGTGGTCCCCGTTGTGGTGATCGATATTGTCGATTCCGCAAATGTGGGAGAGTCCGTCATATTCGATGCTTCCGGGAGCTTTGATACGCCATCGGATATGGAAAAGCTTTCCTTCACCTTCGATCCGGGTGACGGAAGCGAGCCCATGATCACATCCGGATCAATAGTGAACCATACCTATTCGGAACCTGGCATCTATGAGGTGGAGATAACGGTGTCCGACGGGGATGCGGTCTCTTCCATGCAGGAGAGCATTTCCATTCGAGACATGGAGGTGCCTGCACAGGAAGAAAAAAGCTCGGCTCTTCTGATCGTGGTCATCGTGGGTTCACTTCTGATACTCTTGCTCCTTGCCGGCCTGCTGATTCTCCTGGCTCTCAGCAGGAGATCGAAAACATCACCGCCGCCTCCGGGACAGCACCACCAAGTCCCGGGGCCTCCGGACAAAGAGGTAGGGTCCTCATACTCAACGGAGAGCCCCCCAAACCTCTAATGGCTTTATATTGCTTGTACCCATTCCGGTGCGAGGTCGATGGACATGTACATGATGCTGACCCGGTGGTTCGGGACCTTCGTACTCCAGGAACTGGAGGGAGAATGGAAACAGGTTGACTTCCTTCCCGCCCCGGAGGACCCGGAACTCATCGCAAAGGAGCTGGAGTTGATCATCCAGGGAGGAATGCTTGCACGGGAGAGCACACTGTCGGAAAAATATGATGTGGGCCGGGTGGAGGAGGAGAGGCTTTCCGGAGAGCTCGGCGCCGAATTGGGCCCGGGAGCCGACATCGATCTCCCCGCCCCCGAAGAAAAGGGTTTCGACATGGGCCTGCTCACGGAGGCCAATATGATAATGGCATCACTTTCCGGCAAAGAGGGGGCCCGGGATGCCAATGTGCTGTCGGCGATCGGAGGTCTGACCGAGGTCGATGCATCATTGAACACCATCGTCGAGAGGATCAGGGAATGGTATGCCAAGCACTGGCCCCCGATCTCCGATATCATCGAGGACAGGGAAGTGCTGAATGCCCTTTCCGGCTCCGCTGATCCCGAGATGGTCATAGCCTCGCTCAGGGGGAGCTCTCCCGATATGGCCGAGACCCTGGAGACGGAAGGGGTCCCGGACCTGGGATCTGACCTGTCCGCGATATCGGACCTAGCTTCTCTTGCGGACTCGCACTGGAAGGCAAGGGAAAAGCTGGAGAGCTATATCGAAAGGGAGATGGAGCTCTGCGCCCCCAACCTGTCCATGGTGGCGGGCCCCCTCATCGGAGCCAGATTGATAGATTCTGCAGGGGGACTGGAAAGACTCGCCAGGCTTCCCGCTTCCACGGTGCAGGTCCTTGGAGCCGAAAAGATGTTCTTCAAGTTCCTGAAGGAGGGGGGCAAACCACCGAAACACGGGTTGCTGTTCCAGCATCCATGGGTCCATTCGCTTCCCCCGCAGAAGAGGGGGAAGATGGCAAGGTCCATTGCCTCCGCCGCATCACTTGCGGCAAGGATGGATGCCTACGGAGGAGGGGACGCATCCGAGGTAAAGGAGAAGCTGGAGAAAAGGGCCGAGAGGATAAGGGAGATGGAGCTCAAGCCCAGATCGGGTGGCGGAAGACAGCCCCCCTACAGGGAAGGATGGTGGGCCGACAAGGGCGGCAGGAAGAAAAGAAGAAAAGGGAGAAGGAAGAGGTAGGCGGATGGCCAACATCGATCTCCCGAAGAATATGCACAAGAGGGTGCAAGAAGCCTTCGACCTCTGGGGAATAGATGAGCTGTATCCTCCCCAGAAGGAGGCCATGGGACCCATTGCCGAAAAGGAGAACCTCGTTGTCGCGGTCCCCACCGCCGCCGGAAAATCCTTGATCGCTTACGTGGCCATATTGAACCAGGTCATGAGAGGTGGAAAAGCACTCTATGTGGTGCCTCTTCGGGCACTTGCTTCCGAGAAGTTCGAGGAGCTGAGAGAGCTGAGGTCCCTGGGTGTCAAGGTGGCGCTCTCTTACGGCGATTACGACGAGGACGACAAGAGGCTTGAGCGATATGATGTTGTGGTTGCCACCTCCGAGAAGGCTGACTCGCTGCTCCGGCACAGGAGCAAGTGGCTCAGGAGATTGAGGGTCATAGTTGCCGATGAAGTGCATCTCATCAATGATAAGGGGAGAGGTCCCACCCTCGAGGTGATACTTACCAGGTTCAAACAGCTGAACCCCGATGCACAGCTTATCTGCCTATCAGCCACAATCGGAAATTCAGAGGAGATCGCAGGCTGGCTGGAGGCGAGGCTAATAGTATCCGATTTCAGGCCCGTGTTGCTCAGCGAGGGTGTGCTGTTCGGGAACACCGTGACCCTTGACGACCTCGGGAAGAGGGACTTCGAGAGCAGGACCGGAGATCCCCTACTGGATGCGGTGCTGAACGGAATAGTGGATTCAGAGGACAAAATGGGCCAATGCCTTGTATTCGTCAACACCAGGAGAAGTGCGGAGAGCAGTTCCGTTGAGATGTCAAAGGTGCTCTTCGATTTCCTCTCGGAGGAGGACAAGGAAGAGCTTCGTGCAATATCCAATTCCCTTGGAAGGTCGGATTCCAGAATAATAAAGAAGCTCAAGAAGGCGGTTCTCGGCGGGGCCTCGTTCCATCACGCCGGACTATCCAACGATCAGAGGGGAGCCATTGAAAAGGCCTTCAAGGACAGGAGACTGAAGGTGCTCTTTGCCACGCCCACTCTTGCGGCGGGTATCAATCTTCCTGCAAGGAGAGTGATCGTCCGGGACTGGACCAGGTTCGAGAACTGGAACCCCAGGGCACCGATACCCATACTGGAGATAAAGCAGATGTTCGGACGGGCCGGAAGGCCGAAGTACGACAGGGTGGGGGAATCCTGGATCTACGCCCGCAAGGAGCGTGAGCTGGACATGCTCATGGAGAGATATGTCTGGGGAAAACCCGAAGAGGTGCTCTCCAAGCTGGGCTCGCGTCCTGCTCTGAGAATGCATCTTTTGTCATCGTTTGCCACGAATTACGTAAGGGACATCCCGGAGATGTGGGAGTTCATAGGGTCCACCTTCTACGCCTACCAGATGGATACGTGGAGGATAGAGGCCGATATCGAGGAGCTTCTGGAGTTCCTGGAGGAGGAGGATTTCCTGGAAAGGGACGGAGAGCTTGTAGAGGCAACCGACCTTGGAAAGAGGGTTGCAAGGCTATACATAGATCCGTTATCGGCGGTGGTCCTAAGAAAGGCTTTGACATCGGAGATCGGGGAACCGACAACGTTTTCCATACTGCACGCAGTATGTCATACCCCTGATGTTCCCCCGCTCTATATCCGGAGGAAGGATGCGGACATGGTGACCCGGAAGATGTACGAGCATGAGAACGAACTGCTGATACCGATACCCGAGGAGGAGGAGGAGTATGACTGGTATCTGAACTCCGTGAAAACGGCGTTGTTCCTGATGGAATGGATCGGCGAGAACAGTGAGAGCATGGAGGCCTCGGAGGACAGGATGGAAACGCTCTTCAATCTGGGTCCAGGGGATATCCGGAACAAGGTGGAGACAGCAAAGTGGATAATATACGCCATGAGGGAGCTGTCCAGACTGTTCAATACGGGTTACACCAAACAGATAGACGAGATATCCCTCCGGGTGGAGCACGGTATCAGGAGGGAGCTGATACCTCTCATTCGGATCAAGGGTGTGGGAAGGGTGAGGGCGAGAAGGCTCTTCGAGAACAATATCAGGTCAGCCGACGACATCAGAAAAGCGACCCTGGACCGGATAGCCTCTGTGCATGGGATCGGAAGACAGCTGGCTCTGCAGATAAAGAACTCGGTGGAGACAGGGGAGCACTCCTTCGAGGAGGAGGATGAGAAGGACGGCGGCCCCAGGCAGGCGAACCTGCTTGATTTCGGTTGATCGATTGCTATTATCCTGATCGATCAGCATTGGTGACAATCCAAATAGTGACTAATGGCCGGTAGCCCCCCAAAATAGACTTGCTGGCTTATCATTGTTTCCCTCCTTTCTTTTTTGATTCATCAATGATCTCAATGTATTCCCGAACAAGGTTCTTGCTCATCTCGAGATCCGAACAGATGTTTTCCAGTGGAACTTTGTCATCATGCAGCTTCTTCACACGTTTGAATGATTTGATGTATCTATCACAAGCTTCTTCACTGTGGTAAGTACGTCTCGCAATCTCAGGAGTCGGAACATTCTTCAGGAACTGTTTGATGATTATCTTCTTATGTGTCAATGTCGGACCGATATCATGAATGGATCCTCTGTATGGAAGAACTTCATTGTTCTCAGCCTGATACTCACGGATATCCTTGGATATCGTTCCCGAACTCACTCCGATCAACTGGCCGATATCAGCCTGGTTTAGAACACCTCCCTGCTCATAGGCTTCCTTCAGAAGCCTGGCTACCTTGAATCTCCGAATCTCCTTGGCAGAATATCCGTTCAATCGAAGATCGAGATCTTCGATCGAAGCAATTGAAAGGATGACAGGGACCATCTTGGTATTCTCAATTGTTTTTCCTCTACCGGGCTTCTCATTCTTGTGGACAGCCCACCATACCGTCTGACCAGCATCAAGCTTCCAACCATCCTTGATGTGTTTGTTGTATTCTTTCATAAGATCATCTATGAACATATCCTGGATACGTTCACCACCCATGAATTTGTATTCCTGGTTGAGCATCAATTTGATGGCGTTGGTGAATCCTTTATACTTCCTCTTCATCCTGATAGCATTGGGATCGGTCATTCCATCACACCCCCTCCCCATCTTTTCCTTTGAACTGCGTTTTTTTTCTCTTCAGGATCGGATAATATCTGTTCCAGTCTGTTCTGAGCTTCCGGTTTTTCCCGGTATTCTTCATAAAGACCAAGATACTCTTTTACAAGCCGTTCAGACATTTCCGTCAGCTCTCTGATCTCCTGAACGGAGTAATTCCTGTGATGGAATTTCACCACCTTAGAGAAGCCAGATAGATATCTTTGGACCGATGTTCCGGAATGACCTGTTCTTCTTTCAAGATCCGTATATTCATAACCGTCCAGCCACATTTTGACTATTTTGGTCTTGTGAGAAACTCCTGGTCCGATGTCCTGAATGTTTCCCCTGGTTGGAACATCAATATCAACTGCTTTTAGTTCTTTGATATCTCTTCTGATGGTTCTTCTGGAACTGCATAGGAGAACGGCCAGATCTTCCTGTGTGAGAAGGCCTCCCTGATCTCTGGCTTCATTTGATAATCTGGTTATCTTTTTCTTTCTCAGTCCGGATATACCTTCTGCAGCCAGTATCTGAATATCATTCCTGTCGTGCAGTGTGAGGTTGACTGGAACTGTTCGAAGATCCTTTACACTCTTTCCAGGAGCTTCGTTCGCATCTGCAGTGTGAATGGTGAGCTGTCCTTCGTGTAGTTTCTCTCCGTATGTTTCGTTGAGAAAATCCCACATTAGATTCACAAGAGATCTACAAGTAGCTCTCGGGAACCCGTAATCGTCTTCCAGAGTGTGGAATAATCTCTGTTGAGCTGTCCTGACCCATGGTCCTTTGTAGACAAGGTCTTCATCGTCTTTTTCTCTCATGGCCGATCCCGTTCCCTGAAGGTATCCAGGGTACATTACTGTGGTGGCCATTTGTCCTAAACGTAA
>JAWOCK010000042.1:0-9169 GCA_046483845.1 Thermoplasmatota archaeon
CAGAAAATGAACCCGGAGGATGGACAGGACATGGTCAGGTTTACTCCCCTGGTACAAAGACCCATTTTATATGGGCGGGTGAAGGGACAGAAGTCTGGGAGTTCAATCCCGTATTATGGACCACTGCAGTGCAGATCAGGATGCATGATCCTGATGGGGAAACATCTGGCACTTCTGCCATACCCGTGTTCCCATCGATGGGGACATATATAATCAAAGTGGTGGGAATATCTGACCTGCCGGCCCCGGACCTCATTGGTATAATTTTAAACCTAACGATAGAGGGTAAAGAGACAAGCATTGAATACACCCGTCAGGGAGATATTTTCACCTACACCGGTAACGAGAGCTGGTTTGTCTTCCCTGACATCCCATATTTCGAGTTCCCGAAAGAAGGAGAATGGACATTCAATGTCCCAATAGAATTCACATTCGATATTCCTCATGGGGTCGTAGTAAGAGGCGAGGCAACACCAATAACGGAAATAGGTACACCGGAGACAGCTCAGAGATCATCTCTGTTCAGGATGATCTCCGATCTCGAAATAGTGAGCTACGACTTCTCCACACCTCTTCAACCAAAGCTAACGGTTGGTGATTATCTGTTTGGTAGAACAAATCTCACCGTTAGCGATTTCAGAATAGCTTTTAAAGAATATCCTTCGATCTCACCTGTTGCCGGTGGGCTTCAGGTCACTCTTGAAAACCATGAAGGTGACATGGATACATGGGATTATATGCAAAATGTAAGTGCTGAACTTGCTGTTCCGATCGTTGGTGACGACAATCAATTTGTCAAGTTCTATCTGAATTTGACCTCCGGAGGATATATCATAGATTCCCTCTCCTTCCAATTCAAGCTGGACCTCGATCCGCCGAGCAGGGTCAAGGGGGCGGCGATAAGGGCTGATTCCATAGATGACGACACGGTGGGTATTGATAACGACAACGATGTCTACCTCACTTGGGATGGGGTCCTCGAGAACGGTTCCGGCCTGAAAGGCATATGTTATTCACTTGATGAAAACCTCTGGCCGGCCGAGGAGAACCTGACCAATGAGTTCGAGATGATAAGGATACGCAAGGAAGGCAACCACCATGTATACGTATGGGCAATTGATAAGACCGGCAGGGTGGGCCCCTATGTCGAGATACCCATTACAATAGATACCCATCGTGTCTACTTTGAGGATCATCAACCCTCGAAAAGGGTCAACTCCACGGATGGGACACATACGTTCCAGGTTACCGTAAAGGACGATCTTTCCGGGGTTGATCCCGATTCCATATACTACAGGAAGAGCAAACCCGACCTCAGTCTGACCGACTGGATAAAATATGAGGCGGACAGCAACGTTTCCGGATCTGTCGATCTTTCGATTACACTGGATCTGGTTCCCGGCATAGTAAACCTGGTGACCTTCAAGGCGAACGATGTGGCGGACAACGGGGAACGGAACTCCGACACCTTCATAGTTCATTACGATCCGACACTGGAGACCCCTCAGACGATCCTTGAGGAGCCAAAGGAGGGGGCACAGGTAAAAGGGAAGATAAAACTTGCCTGGAAAGGCGATTACATAGAACCGGACGAGCTCTCGTACGAGGTTCACGTCATTGCACCTGACGGTGAGGAGCGGGTATTCCCGACCGATAAGATGTCCATGGACTTCACACCGGACATTCCGGGGGAATACCGGTGGTACGTGGTATCAATGGCGGAGGGAAAGACCAATTCCTCCGGGGAGTTCAGTTTCTTTTACACCCTGGACCTTGCGGTGGTGGACCTTCCTTCACTCGCCACAGTGGAGAAAGGTTCAGATATCCCGGTGGAGGTGAAGATGGAAAACCCGCTGGACATAGACCTGGTCCTGACCTTCGACCTGGATGTTGGTAAAGGTTTCACCATCGTTGGCGATAGCGTGTTCGATCTGCCTGCGGGTGAGATAGTGAAGGGGGATCTCGTGCTTAACTCGAGCATGACGAATACAGGAACACACAGACTGGTCCTCAATGTTTCTGACAATTACGGCAGATGGCAGACCATGGATCTCAGGATCAAGGTGGATCCAAAACCGGTGGATGACGACAGCGAAGAGGAAGAGGAGGGGATTTCAACCATAACGATCGTAATGATCATCGTCGGGGTCGTGGTAGCAATTGCGGTTCTGCTCATGCTATTTTTGGTGATACGGGCCAAAAAGCACGAGAAGGACCTAGATTCGGAACCTGACCGATTCCAGTGCAAGCACTGCGGCAAGATGATAAGCGAGGACGATGAGTCCTGCCCGCACTGCGGTATGCTCTTCAGCGACGGTTCCATGAAGGACGGTGAATACAATCCCGAGGGGATCGTGAAGAAGGGCGAAGGCGTGGATGCGTCGATACCCATGGCCCCGGGGACCATGGAAAGAAGGGACGGAAGCAACGCCTTGGAGCTCGAGGTCCCCGGAACTGGAGCTGCACCCCCCGAGGAAAATATGGAGAGGGCAGCACCTGTGGTGCAGGGGACGGAACCGCCCGAGGAATGACCGGGTCCGTATTTTATATACGAGCTCCCTGATGGTCGACGGATATGAGACGGCGAGGCAGAGGCAAGAAGAGACCGCTGGCCAGGGAAGCGGCCCTGGAGAGGATCGAGACACTTTACGGACTCTCATTCAACATGGCAAAAGCAGGAGAGCTTGCTTTGGCAAGGAGATATCTCACCCTCGCAAGGAAGATCGGAATGAGGTACACGGTGCGGATCCCTAGCAGATTGAAGAGGAGCACCTGCAAGCGGTGCAGGGCGCCTCTCCTTCCGGATATGACTTCCCGCATAAGGATAAGGGCGGGAAAGAAAGTGGTGACCTGTCTCGAATGCGGGAATATCATGAGATACCCCTTCAAGGGTGAGAAGGAGGAGGAATGAAGATGGACAGGAAGAAGATGAGGATCGTCGGTATGGAGATGAAGGCCACCGTTCAGGTGGGCAAGTCCGGTCTGACGGAGACCATAGAGAACGAGATCGATAAGCAGCTCGAGAAGAAGGACCTGATCAAGATAAAGATGCTGCAGTCAATGGGGCCTTCAAAGTACTGGAAGGATGATATTATTTCCTTGGCCGAGAGGATCGATGCTGAGATCATCGAGATCAAGGGCGGGACCGTAATGCTCTATAGAAAAGGGAAAAAGCGAAAACCTTAGGATATGCTAACCGGGATTGACATAAATTCGAAAAAGAATGTTTATTTGAACCAGAATATCTTTCACATGAACCTGCCTGAACTTACCGAGATGAACCCCTGTTGGAAGACCGGAAACGTTCCGGCCTACGCTCTTATATTGATGAAAGAGCCTATCAAGGTTCGCAGAAAGATCTTCAAGGAACTGTCATAGGGGACCGTTCACAGATAAGTATCAACATTGGTCAAGTATCCTTTTTCTATAGCTTGCCAGAAATGATGTTAGCTTCCTTTGGGGGGCTGCTAACACTTCACGTCTTTTTTTGAGCTCATCATTATCCAGATGTAGCTCCAATCTCCTTGCGGGTATATCTATCTCTATGAGATCCCCATCTTGTACGAGCCCGATGGCTCCCCCAACATATGCCTCCGGCTCAACGTGGCCCACGCATGGGCCCCTGGTAGCACCGGAGAACCTTCCGTCGGTGATCAATGCAACATTCTCATAACCGGCTCCAATGATGGCAGCGGTTGGGGCCAGCATCTCAGGCATCCCGGGAGCCCCAGCCCGTCCCATGAAGTTTATCACAACAACGTCGCCCTCCTCGATGCTCCCGCTCTCCACAGCCTCCAGCACCGCGGATTCCGTATGGAATACCTTGGCGGGGCCCGTATGGGCCATCATCTCCTCGGACACCGCTGACCTCTTTATGATGGATGACGAAGCGAGGCTACCCTTCAGGACCACAAGCCCTCCCTCGCGGGAGTAAGGATCCTCCAGCGTCCTTATGATGCTCTCGTCGGAGACCGATGCCCTCCCGGCTATCTCCTTTATGTCAACACCGTCCACTGTCGGAGAGGGGAGCAGCATGTCTTCAAGCCTATGCAGAACACCTGCGATACCTCCGGCTCTCCACAGGTCCTCCATGTGGTGCTTGCCCGAGGGGCTGATGTGGCAGATGTTGGGAACCCTTCCGGACATCTCGTCGAAGAGCGCCACTCCGATATGAAGGCCGCATTCCTTTGCTATTGCAGGCAAATGCAATGCGGTGTTCGTTGAACCGCTTATTGCCTGGTCCACCATGACCGCGTTCATGAATGCATTCTCTCCCATGATCGACCTGGGCCTCATATCCTTCCTTATCAGGTCCATGATCCTTTTCCCTGTCTCATGGGCCTGAACCCTCTTTTCGTCCGAGACAGCAAGGACGCTTGCACAACCGGAAAGCGACATCCCCAGGGCCTCGGTCATGCACGACATTGAATTGGCGGTGAACAGACCCGAACACGATCCCGGACCGGGGCATGACACCTCTTCTACGATCTTTGCTTCTTTATCCGATATCTTCCCCCTTTTCACGGCCCCGACCGCCTCGAAACCGGTGGAGAGGTCCATTTTTTCCCCTGCGTGCTCCCCTGCCTTCATCGGGCCCCCGGTCAGGATGATGGCAGGAATATCGAGCCTACCCGCCGCCATCAGCATTCCCGGTGTTATCTTGTCGCAGTTGGTCACCCCCACCCAACCGTCGAAGGAGTGGGAGAGCATCATGAGCTCTATGTTGTCCGCAATATGGTCCCTTGAAGGCAGGGAATGACGCATGGAAACATGCATTGCGATCCCATCGCATATTCCCGGTACCCCCCACTCAAAGGGAATTCCCCCGGCTTCCCTGATGCCTCTCTTTACCAGCTCGGTGAGCTCTCTTAGGTGGACATGGCCAGGGATGATCTCGTTGAAGGAGTTGGCTATTCCTATGAAGGGTCTCTTCATGTCCTCATCCGTGACCCCCGTTGCATGGAGCAGTGCCCTGTGCGGCAGGGTCTCTATTCCATTCTTAAAAGTATCGGAGCGCATCTTAATCATCTCCTGATAGAACATGGAGTTATAATAATGGAGCGCTCAATGAGCCCGAAACCGAACCGTAAAATATATTTCCTCCATTCTGAATTGAAACTTATGGAGTATTGGAAGAAGACCCTCACATTTGAACTTTTTTTCCTGATGGTCCTTGTTGGAGCTCCCATTACGTTCATTATCGATGGTCAGACGTCCCGGGACCTGCACCATTGTTCGGATGATCATCTTGAGCCTGAGATACCCCTATCGGATGGTCAGATCATCATCAGGACCCGGCCGGGTCTTACAACAGATCTATCTCGGATCGATGCACCGCTCTTCTTGGACTGCTCCCGGGGATCCGGAGAAATGATCCTGTCCGATATACAGAGCGTTACGATATACTCCTTTAGAAATGAAGGGAACGAACCGGTATCGATCTCAAGATGCGGCAGCGTAGAATTCCTGGATTCGAAAATGAACAAAACGTATATGGAGATCTCATCGGGATCCATTTCGTTCAGGAATTGTTCCGCAAATGGATGCAGCCTCAACCTTGATGCATGGTCCGATTCCGACCTTATCAATTCAACCTTCGATGATACGACGATCAGGATCGAAAACCCGAACGATCTGAACGTTCACAACAATACATTTTTTGATTCTACATTGTGGCTGATCACCCCGAAGTACATTGACATATCCTGCAATTCCTTTATCGGGAACCGCTCGAAACTTCGCATCAATATGTCAACCTATTTTGAAAGCGGCAGATCGACCAGGCATATATACTCGAACATATTCGAGTCATGCCGCCCGGGATTGCTCTTCTCTTCCATTAACCGGGATTTTTTGATGTGGTATGAGATCTGGGACAACCACTTTCGAAATTGCTCGATGGGAATTGTCATCGAGGCATGCGACGGATACTATAACAGGATATGGAGGAACACTTTCTACCACAACGGGGGAACGGGTGATCAGGATACCGGAAAGCAAATAAGCATGCTGGTCAGGTATTTCAGCGAAGATACCTTCTATCTGAACGGCATCGGCAACTGCTGGTGGAATTGCAGATATCCCGATGCCAATGACGATGGCATCGTGGACCGACAGTTCGATCTCCAGGCAGACAGGATATATCCCACAGGTGGCTATATTTTTGATAAATATCCATTGGTCGGCGATTTCAGGACCATTTTCTCTCCCGGACTGGAGATATCCTATCCCGGAAACAATGAAATGATCACCGGCCCCGTGACGGTGAGATGGGAAACCTGGTTCAAACGATACAACATCACCTCGCTGGAACTGAGCATCAACGGAAAATACCATACGGATGTTGCTGGAATGGATTGGATACAGCTCGATCTTGATCCGGGCAGCTACAGCATCTCGCTACTTGCCACCAACCAGGTCGGATTGAAAAATATATCGAGAGTTGAATTCACTGTCATTTACCCGGGAGGGTCCTTGCTGATCAACGAGCCTATCAACGGCCAGATCTTCGATACTCCTCGAATTCATTTCAAGTGGAAGACACCAGGTATGGAGAACATCTCCGGCATTCATCTATCCTGCAACGGGTCCCAATTCGACCTTGACCCCTTGTCGGAAGAAGCATATCTGGAATTACTGGAAGGGGAGGTCCATGCTGTCCTCACTGCCTACGACAACCGAGGGGGCATGGCAATAGCCGAGGTCCAATTCACTATCGATCTTACCCCTCCAGAGGTTTCCATACTCTCTCCCGAGAACGGAGCGGTCATCTCCAACCATCTGGTGTATTTTACCTGGGACATATATGATCGAAATGGAATAGGTCGATTGAGGACCAGGTTGAATGAAGGGGGATGGAAAGATCTCGACCCGGATGCAGAATCCTGCAGTGAATTTCTTGGTAGTGGAAACCATATCTTTTCTTTGGAGGTCTCGGACCTCGCGGGTTTTATCGTCAACGAGTCATCCGCGTTCCGGGTAGGGGTCGGGGGAAAGTGCATCATCGAGCCTTCGACCGATGTCATCACCAACCAGAACATGATACATTTCAGGTGGAGACAGCCTGAGAATTTCGACACGATCAAGGCAGATCTGAGGATCGTGGACCCCCCCAAGACATACGACGTTTCATCCATTTCCGAGCTGGATGTTGCGATAGTGAAAGAAGGAGAGAACAAGGTCCATATCTGCTTCCATGACAAATATGGAAATCTTTACGAAGAATCAAGATCGATCATATTTGATCTGGAGAGCCCGGAGCTTGAGATCATAAACAAGGAAGAATTCATAACAAGGGACCCGATAATCGTCAAATGGCGCGGGATGGACCGTATTGGAATGGACCATTACAGGTACCATTTGGACAGACAGGAATGGTCGGAGATCATCGAGGGAAATTCGACCACGATCAGCGGATTGGAGGATGGATGCCACGAGATCGAGGTGAAAGGCGTGGACCTGGCGGGCAACGAAGCAGTTGCAGTATGGTCGTTCATGGTTGATCTGACCCCACCCGCGCTGAGCGTCGAAATGCCGGTGAATGGCTCGATCGTCAAGGGGCCCATGATAACCATTTCCTGGGAGGCATTTGACGAGAACGGGATCGAAAATGTCTTTGTTTTCTTAGATGGAAATAACACATCCTATCGAGACAGGGGCAGCATTGAACTGATACTTTCTTCAGGGAGCCATGTTGTCGCTATCAGAGCATACGACAAGGCGGGGCATTTCAGCGAGCTTTCATCCTGTTTTGAAGTGGACAATAATCCTCCGGTGCTCCGATGGTCCATTGACACTCCCGAATTCCTGAACACCAGCAATATAACGCTAAAATGGCATGGATCGGATGATTTGGGAATATGTGAAAAACGCGTGATCGTTGACGGAGAACTGGTTGATTTGCCTCAAGGCAATACTGCAAAATTGCATCTTGAGGAAGGACGACGCATGATCAGGATCGAGATAGAGGACCGGGTCGGCAGGTTGGCCTTTATTGAATGGAACCCTCTTGTGGACCTCACGGACCCCGAACTCTCATCGCTCAGGTACGTGCGGGAGCGGCATCGCGTTATGCTTTACTGCAAATTCCATGACAACCAGAGCGGTATCAAAGCTGTGAGGCTCTGGGTCTTAGGAGAAATGGCCGGCCAATATAGCGGTGATTTCACATATGATCTTGGGCCTGTTGTCGAGCGGGATGTTACAGTAGAGGTACGGGTCTCGGACCGCTCCGGAAGAACCTCCTACTTCACACTTGTGATCCCTGCCGAAGCCGGAGGGATGGACGAGGATGGGGCTCGGTGGGGGCTCTGGGTCGCTATGACCGGGGTGGGCATTCTGATATTTGCTTCCGGGGTCGGGGCGGCCGTATCCGCACTGCTGAAGAAGAGGCGCTCGATCGATGAAAAACGGACCGCTCTGGAAAATGATTTCTTCATCCAGTTAAAAGCAGCCCCCTGTTCCGGGAGATGCGCTCCTGGCCAGCTACCCGAAGGTGAAAGATGCACATGTACAAGAGATGAACCCATGCAAAACCGCTATCTACCTGATGGGTACATAAAGAACCGATGAGGTGGGATATCAGGAGGATAACGTCCTTCAACAGGTATGAGGCAAAGATGCTACTTACCTCGATAGTTGTTGGACTGACCATAACCCCTGTTGTCATGTCGCTCCCCTGGATGATAGACAGAGTCTTCAGTGTTATTTCCTTGATCGGGGGCCTTCCCGGAGGATATTTGTGGATGCTCATACCATTGGCCGGAGCCGGCCTGGTCGTCGGTCTCATCACGAGAGGTGCTTCCCCGGAGGTCGAAGGACCCGGCCTGCAGGTGGCTGCATCAGCTTTTCACAGCAGGAGGGGCAGACTCAGAACTAGTGTCATGACCAACTAATTTTTAGACATAATATTTGGACAATTTCTTGTCAGCCTTCTCTCTTGTGAATTTCCAATCGATTTTGCATTTTTGATTATTTCGATTCCTCTCCCATGCCATGACTTCTTGTCTTAGAATCTCTTTTTTCGGAATCCGTCTTCTTGTACATTCTGTGTCCATAACACCAATCTCGATCTCAGCAACATTCAACCAACTTGCATGAACTGGTGTGTAATGGAACTCTATCTTGTTTATGAGACGATCTCCTTCTTCTAATCCATACATCTCATAAA
>JAWOCK010000075.1:0-5838 GCA_046483845.1 Thermoplasmatota archaeon
ATTAGATGTGAAGGTTAAAAGAATGTTGGTACGATCCTTTTACATAACCCATGACCGATCCACAGGATGGAACACGCAGAAAGAGATCACGGGCGAGGTTCCTCAAGGGATGGGGCCTCGGCAGTAAGGGCCGATCTCTTTCAGGTCATGATCCCGCTCCCACTGTGACACAGAAATAACGGACCCAGGACACTTCCATGACCTCAGTTTTGTATTATATGGGGAATTGAAAATGGTCCATACGTCCTGAACGAGCCAATGTTGGGATACAATTTCCTTCTGACATGTATGGTCCGGCATCTTTGTGCTTTCTTTGAACCCGGATAAAGGGAGAAGATCTTTCAAAAAAGACGTTTTGCCCTGTTCGGGACTGTACGAAGAGGGGAGCACACGTTTCAATAATTCCCGAAACAGGGTTATAGTGGGTATTCCATTGTTTCTGTCGCCGGAATATGAAGTTCGATGTCCTGATGAAGAGAACATGAGGTGAAGAAGATATGAACAGATTGGTGGTTGATTTTCTGTATCTGGACCTGTCCTGCTGTGAAAGATGCCGATCAACGGATGAGACCCTGGATGAAGTAATGAAGGAATTAAGACCGGAACTGAGTCTCGTAGATCATCTCAGTGTGAACAAGATAAGGATCGGCAATAAGGATGACGAGAAGCAATATGGTCTGAAGAGGTCCCCCACCATAAGATTGAATGGAGAGGATCTCGAAGAGATCGTCTCAGGGAAGCTGGAGATATCCGATAATTACTGCAGCTCCTGCTCCGATGTGGTCGGGGAGGATACCAACTGCAGGACATTTGAATATGACGGAGGATCAAGTGAGAACATTCCGAAGGAGATGTTGAGAGAAGGTCTGTTGAAGGTATTGGATCGGTTCAAGGGATCATGTTGTGAAGAAAGATGTGGTTGCGGTTAATTGAATCCGGCCTGCCCCATCCACTATTCAGGTAAATGATATCCATCAAAATTAATATGGCCAACCGAACGTCTGTGAATCCAAGATATTGGAATTAGAGTTACCTGCATCTTTATTGTTCACACTTCCGTATGAGTTTTAAGGAGAGATTTTTATGGTTTTGGCCTCAGTGATCATATGTTCGGTTTTTTATGAAAAAAAGGAAGGGCATCAGAGTTTACTCATGTTTTTTACCGGTAAGAATCCTGATGTAAAATATGTTAAATAACGCCTAAATAATATCCATAACAGTGAATGATTTCAATAGTAGCAGCAAATCCGAATAATGATACTGGGCTTAAAAAAGATATGCTGGCTTTGGTGGATCAGATCCTGGGATCATATCTTTGCCAATATCCGTTCGTAGGGGTTCGGTACGGCACAAAAATTTCCGAGACACCGTAAAGAACTCCTGAAAAACCTTGCGTTACTACATAACCCCTTTCAGGTTAAACTGATCATCAGCTTCAGCTAGAATTTGGGCAGGACGATTGAAAAAACCGTCCATCCGAGATTTGGACATATGGGCCCATTACCGGGAGGGACAGGGTGCTGACATCGATCTGATCCTCAAGTAGGGAGAGAGGTCTTCTTGTCATCTATTTGATTGATGGAAAAGAGGATGAGGCGGTCGGTTGTTGTGGTATACTTATGTGAACTACCCTTCGGGATCAATACCATCTCCCCCTCTTTTATCTGCATTGAATCCTCATCAATGGTTACCACACCTGTTCCTTTTACAATATAGTAGATACGATCCTTCTGAGGATGGTTCAGGTCAGTGGTCCTTGAATTGGAGTCTATGAGAAGTATCGTGGCCATGGTCTGGTCGGTGATTATAGGGACCTCCTTAAAAACCGCTCCTGTCTTGAATTTGGTATATTTCATTACATCGATTATTTCCATTTGCGTGTCTCCGTATTTCAAACATATACTTCGTAGTTATTAATCACCACTTCAAAATTGGACACAAAGCTAGTGAGTGTTAGGTACATAATGGTTGCATGTAGGTTGCATGTAAACTGATCGAACATGGAATGAACAATGAAATGCGGATCAAGCTCTCGTTACCTTCATTTGCATAGAACTTGTAGGTGCATTGCATCAAATATTGAAATCTGTTTTAATACCCATGTTCCAATGGGTTTTCTCTGCCATAGTAATGCAACCGTGAAATGCAGGGAGACAGAAATATATTTACTTGAAACCAGGAGATGAAATAAATGAAAGCAAAAAATGAGGATGAGGATAACTCGGTAACCCTCAAGGTTCACCAGAGCAAGATCAACTCGTTCGATTCGGGTATTGCCCGAATACATTCCAGTCACATGGATGGTTTGGAGGGAGATGAACTCGAGATGGTCGAACTTAGAGCGGGTAAGAATAACAAGGTCGTTAAACTTGTCTCGGATAGATTTGCCAAAAAAGGCCTCGTCGTTCTCAGAGATGGTGATATGGAAGATCTTGGGATCAAGGACGGGGATGAGGTGGAACTGCACCCATACCACACATTGTCCGAGGATCTCAAGGAAAGCTGGAAGAAATTCCAGGATAGGTTCAAACCTCATGATGAGAAAGATGAAGAAGAGGAGGTGAAGTGATGGGAATCAGCAACAGGGTGCAGGCATACTCTTCCAGACATCCGTTCTCCATGAACCGCAAGATCGATCAGTACCTGAGCGAACATCTTCCGGACCTCATGGACGAATACAAGATCGCAGACCGCAACGATGTTGCGGACCTGGATTCGGAATTCGAAGGATATGACAGGAGAATGATCGACCTCGAGGGTTGGAGGAAGGACTTCGACCTTAAGGTCAACGAAGGCTCCAGAAGGATCGAGAGACTTAAGATGAAATACGGTTTGAACGGAGGTGGAAAGAAATGACATGGGACTGGTACATGACCCTGCTCTCGGTAGCAATTGTGCTGTTGGTCATCTCATGGTTCGTCGCTCTTGTATGGTTAATACAGCTGAGGAGGAAAAAGAGAGCGGAGCCATCGCATGTAGAGCTCTATTTCGACGAGAACTTTCGCTCTATCATTGGAGAATGGGACCTCGTCACCCGGGACAGGGTCAAGGAGTACAAGAAGGACATCGGAAAGAGGCTTCAAGTGGTCGGAAAAGATATCACCGCCCTTGAGACCAACAAAAAGGTTCTCGATAAGAGGATTGGCGGACTTGAGAAGACCATTGCAAGGCTAGAGGGTCTTTAAAGGAGGTGAAGAGATGAAGGAAGAACACATAGAAGAAGAGACCGAAAGGAAGGGATTTCTTAGCTGGATCGGGTCGCTCTTTGGTAGCCACAAGGAAGAATCCGAAGTAGAACCCGAGCCCCCGCATTACAAGAGAAAGCTCCTGGACGGCAGGATCGAGAAGTTCCTCGATCAGAACATGTCATCCTACATCAACGAGTACGGGATCCTTACAGGTCTCGATCTCGAATCATACGATACTAAATACGAACGGCTAACCGGCAGGATAAACTCGATGAAGGAATTCATGCTGTCTGCAGATGCAAAGATATCCGGTCTAGAGCATGATGTCGAACTTATCCAGAAAGCCGCGAAAGGGGGTAAGTGAATGCTGATGGAACTGTTGGAAGAATACAAGGTCGTCAACACTGTGGGAGAACATGTAGGAAAGATCAAAGATGCCTATCTGGACCTTGGCAAGTGGGAGATAGCTGGATTCATGGTCCACCCCGGAGCATTCAAGAAGAGCATCTTCATCGATCTGAAGGACATGGATCGCCTGGATATGGAGAACAAGACCCTTGTGGTCAGGGACAATTATGATGCAGGGGAGATCCCGAACACGCCGACGAAAGGGTTTTATCCTGTTGAGGAATTGATGGACCTCAAAGTGTTGGATGCAGACGGGAGCAAGGTCGGAAAGATATACAACATGGAGATACCGTACGAGAAGCTCCAGAAGTTCAAGGTGTGGAAGGTCCTAATCAAAACCGGGATCAAGGAAAAGAGGCTGAGGCTTTCTCCTTCAGAGATCCGGGAGGTCATGCAGGAGATCCATCTGAAAAAGAAAGAGCAGGAATACGTGGAACAGAATGAATGAACTCTGCCCACGTTTTTTCTTACTCCATCATGCAGTACACATAAGGCCGCAGGTCCCCAGTGTTAGTGAATTGTTCATTCGTTGTGGATGAAATGGATTCTGTGATCCTCCGGATGATGCAGGATCCATTACTTTCTGATCGAGCCAAGAAACGGATGGTGATAACTTGGGATCATACGAAATGGGATATCAGCTCTACTCCCGAATATTCAGAAATAGCATAAGGGTACCATTTTTAATAATTATGAATATACATTGCATATAATGAAATTATTTTAGATCTCACCCATATCTTTTCTGTTTCGATCTCGTGGCCACAACACATGCGAAAACCATTTATCGCTTGGAGTATATAGTAGAACCGGTTGGTTGTAGACGAAGATATAGGTAGTGAATTACTGGAGTGATCGGATAGATGTCTGCAAATCAGATGGCTCATTTGGTACAGCTGAAACGTGTTCTTTCATTCCTTATTCTGGGTCAGAAAGGAGGAAAGAACAGGTCCAAGATAATTGAACTTCTGCACGATCGGCCTTACAACATAAACCAGATGTCCGAACATCTTGACCTCAATTACAGGACGGTGAAACATCACGTAGACACCCTTTTGAAATATGAATTGGTAAGTTCCTCAAAGACCGGAGGATACGGGGATGTGTTCTTCCTTTCCCCGGAGCTGGAGGGGAATATGCATATCTATACGGGTATAGTAGACAAAATGGAGGAGGTAAAACAGCTAACGGATTTTATGGACTCCCCCAACTTCTTCAAGTCAGTTCTACAGAAAACATATGAAGGGGTCATCATCGTTGACATAGAATGGGAGGTTTTCTTCTGGAATGAAAGCGCATCCCGGATATTCGGTTTTCATGACGAGGAGTTCCGGCATTGGCCATTGGATATATTCCTGGATGAATCGGAATTCAGCGGGATAAAGAAGATGCTGGACAAAGAAGGACGATTGAACGATATTGAAACCTGTGGGAAGACCATGTCGGGAGAGCGGCTCGATATAAACATAACGATCGATCCCATCCTGAACGCGAATGACAAGTTGATCGGATATTCCATAATGGTCAGGGACATCTCGGAAAGAAAAAGGATCGAGAATAGGATAAAGATGAAAAAGGACACCCTTGAGATAATCATGGAGAACATCAGGACCGGTGTGGCCTATTTGGATAGAGAATACAATTTCTTAAATGTGAATTCCGCCTATGCAAGGGAGTCTGGCCATAGTAAAGAAGAACTTATCGGACAGAACCATTTCAAATTATTCCCGAACAAGGAAAATGAAGCCATATTCAATAATGTTCGGGAATCGGGAAATGCCAAGGAGGTCATCGACAGGCCGTATGAATTTTCCGACCATCTCAAGAGGAGCAGCACCCATTGGAACTGGTCACTTGTACCTGTGAAGGACGAGTCAGGCAGTGTCTCTTCCCTGGTCCTGACACTTAGGGAGATATCCCGGGAATAGGACTCATCCATATATCCCGGACATCCAATTTTTTCTATGTATTCACTTTCTGATCAGCAGATATACTATCAGAACTACGATCCAGATGGGGGAGAATATTATACCCACCACCATCAGGGCCGTCCATAAGAGACCACTCTTGCCGTTTTTGTTGGCATCTCTGTAGACCCAGAAGCAGAGTAGTATTCCAAGTATCACGAGTATGATCCAGACAATTCCAAAGGATCCGAAGGCCCAGCCAAATGGATTGTCATTGATCATTGCATTACCGTTTACGAGATCTGTTATTCCCATATTATCACAACCTGTTGGAT
>JAWOCK010000021.1:0-26038 GCA_046483845.1 Thermoplasmatota archaeon
CCGGGCAGTTACAGGTTCAACGGGTGATCTCCACCTCGTCCAGATCCTCGGGGATCATCGCCCCGGGAAAGAGCTCCTCTGCCCTGGACCTGTAGACCTCGAACTCCTCATCCGAGGTATAGCGTGGGGACGAATGCACAAGTATCAATCTCTTCACCCCTGCGGAACTGGCAGTGGATGCGGCGCCGACCAGGGTCGAATGCCCCACTTTGTCCGCAAGCTCCTGCATCTCGGGCAGAAAGGTAGCCTCGTGGACAAGTGCGTCGGCCCCCCTGGAGATCTCCGTGATCCCCTTACAGGGTCTGGTGTCCCCGGTGTAGACCACGGATACGCCCCTCCTTTCCGGGCCCAGAAGGTCCTCCGGTCCAACCTTGATGGTCCTGCCGTCCTTCCCGAACTCGACCATCTCACCCTTCTGGACCCTGCCCCATAGAGGTCCCTCGGGGAGCCCCATCTCCAGGGCCTTCTTCCTGTTGAACCTTCCAGTCCTCTTCTCCTCGTCGATCCTGTAGCAGAGAGAGGTCATGCCGTGGTCAGCCTCGGTGCAGGAGATCCTGATCTCCTTGAAATCGAAGGTCTCTCCCCCGGAGAGCTCCCTGATCATTACGGGGAACCTCTGGGTGAAAGGGCACATCTTCACCGCATGCTCCCATGCCTTGATCATCCCCTGGGGTCCGAAAACGTGCAGCACCCTGTTCCTGTCGTTAAGGGACATTGACTGGACCAAACCCAAAAGCCCCAGAAAATGGTCTCCGTGTCTGTGCGTGATGAACACTGCATCTATCTTCATAGGTGATAGGGGAGAGAACAAAAGCTGTCTCTGGGTCCCTTCTCCACAATCCAGAAGTACAAGTGTCCCCTTGGATCTGAGACCGATGGACATCGGCCCCCTTCTCTTGGTGGGCCAGGAACCGCCGGTCCCCAGAAAGAAGAGCCTCATATGGTCCCGAAGAGGCTGTGGTTAATTCAATCTTTCGAACAGGCGGGGTTGTTCGGATTAATATACGAATAGAGCAATGGGGTATCGGGTGTCCTACAATGCCTCTCCTGGAAGTATCCGACGGTTCGACAGTGGACCTCTCTCCGGAGAAGATCATCTGCCTTATCAGGAGCTACGCGTCGCATGCTGAAGAGATGAATAGCGTGTCCCCCGGGAGACCGCTGTTCTTCCTGAAGCCCCCTTCTTCCATTCTGCCAAACGGAGGATCCATAATCATCCCTCCAGGGGTGCACGAGCTGCATCACGAGATCGAGCTTGGCATCATCATCGGAAAGGATGGCAGATACATTCCGGTGGAAGAGGCCTACGGGCACATTGGTCATTTCCTACCGGTCCTCGATATCACCGCAAGGGACCTGCAGGCGGAGGCCAAGAAGAGAGGCCTGCCCTGGTCAGAGGCAAAAGGATTCGATACTTTTGCTCCGGTGGGACCGAAAGCATATCCGGCGGATTACTGGGATCGGAGGGGAAGAAGGATCTGGCTGGATGTCAACGGGGAGCGGAGGCAGGACTCCTCCACGGACCTTTTGCTGTTCACGGTGGAGGAGATGGTCTCGGAACTATCCAACGTGATGACGTTGAAGGAAGGGGACCTGATCATGACCGGCACCCCTGCTGGGGTGGGTCCGCTTCATGATGGGGACATGATAGAGGCCGGGATCGAGGGAATGGAGAGCATGGTATTCCGGGTCGAAAGATGATTATCAGAGGGCAAATGTAAAGACCAACTACCTCCTCTATCAATCTGGTGTTCATGATGTCCGAAGGTTCCAATCTCCTGTCGGGTTCCATCGATATCGCACGGTATGTTGATAACGTAACCCATCAGATGAAGACACCCATCACCGTGATCAAGACATACCTGGAGCTCATGGAGGCCGAGCTTTACGGTCCCATCGATCCCAGGTTGTCTTCCAAGATAGACCTGATATCAACTAACATGGATGAGATCCATTACTTCCTGGAGCAGATGAACGATGTGATCTTGATGGCTACCATGGAGAAAGACCCGGAACCGGACCATCACGATATCTCCGAGACACTGGATCGCGCGCTGAACGACATTGGGCCCATTGCAGTGGAGAAAGGCATCTCCATCAGAAAAGAGACCATGGACGGGGGAATTCAAGCTCTCCATCATGGTCATTGGACCAGAAGGGCACTCTGCAATGTTCTCAGGTTCATCATGATCGTGTGTCCCACTGGCATTTCGATAGGGACATCCATTGAACGCTCCGGCGGCAAGGTATCGGTGAAGATCATAGCAGGGGGCATGGAGGACATCGACATGGAGCAGATGACAGACAGCATGTCCAGGAAGGAAGGTGCCGGAAGTACTCTGGATTGGGAAAGGTTCTCTCTTCCGATAGCTAGGAATATCATGAGATCCCAGGGGGCTGATCTGGCGGTCCTTCGAGAGAATGATGAGGTCATCGGCCTCTCAGTGGACATTCCAGAAAAGCAAACGTGATGGTCCCTTTCCATGTACATGTTACCATCAATAATATATGGACCTACCCGGATTTGCCTCTGTGAATCGTAGCAAGTCCCTTTACGGAGCCGTAATGATCGTCCTACTGATCTTCATTTCCGGAGCCGGGATGGTCGGTGGTGAATTCGAATATCATGAGGATGCCCCCAGCGAAACCTATGACTGGTTGGTGCTTCTCTACATGGCCGGGGATAACGATCTGGGAAGGGACAACCCGGAATGGGGCAATCCTTTGAAGATGGATCTGAAGGAGATAGAGTACATCATGCCGGAGAGCGGAGCGAAGGTACTCGCCCTTGCTGATTTCTACGGGGGACACAACACGTTCCTCTACGACATGACAAGGAACACGACCAGGGAGATCGGCTCACCGACCATTCCACTGTCCGATATGGACCCCTCCTGGACCGATGAATTGGACATGTCCGATCCTTCCACCGTGAGCACCTTTCTGACCTATTCCCTTGGAAACCACTCGGCAAAGAACATCATGTTCGTCCTCTGGGACCATGGTTCAGGTTGGTACCTGAACGAGATGGGGCCCGGCTCCAGGGCTCCTGCTCCCGGATCAAGGGGTTTTGCCCAGGATACCGATTCGGGAGGCATCATGTATCTCGATGGCTTCAGGGACGCTTTCATTGATGCCGAGGAGGACCTGGGCGGAATGAGGATGGACATTCTGGGTCTGGATACCTGCTCCATGGGAATGATCGAGGTATTCTACCAGATGTCCCCGTGGTTCGACCTGGGTCTGGGTTCGGAGGATGAACAGCCTTACTACGGCTACAATTACAGCTTCATATCGAAGATGGGGGGCAGCGATCCGCTGGGACCCTTAGACCTGGGGAAGGATGTGATAGATCGTTTCTCCGTAGAATACAGCAAACCGGGAGGATATCTGTACGGTACCATCTGTCTTTTGGACCTGCTGGAGCTCAGGAGGTCCTTCATAAGCCCGCTGGACAACATGCTCGTCCCTGTGATAGAGAGGATGTACCACAACGAGAACCTTTCCGATCATCTGTTCCATTCCGTAATATCAAGGGCCGAGCCCATCTCCTATTCCAAGGTCGACCTGGGCGATCTGCTGTTCGAACTTTCCCGAAGCGAACTCCAGGATGACATAGTCTCTTCTGCGGGGAACTTGCTCACCAAATATAACGAAATGGTGCTTTACGAATGGCATAAACCGGACGGCAGGAACCCTGACGCAACGGGAATCTCGGTATATCTGCCCAGATGGAACCCCTCCTCCCCTTTGATCCATCCGAAGTACCACGGAAATGTGGGTTTCCTGAACTTCACGGCCGACACTCTCTGGGACGATATGATAGTGGAATACCACTCGCCAGTAGAAAGGGTCCGGGTCCTTCTGAACGTATCGGTCATGGACGGAGACGGACTCGAGGACGACCTCCTGATAACAGCCGTCGACCCGAGATGGCCGGCACGGATATCCGGGGGTGAGGTGCTCCTGAACGGGGACCCCGGTTGGACCACGAACGCATCCGGTCAGGTCCTCCTGAAGGACATGGAACCGGGTAACTACAGGGTGGAGGTCTACAATGGGACCCATGTGGGTGAAGCATCAATAAAGATTATGAACCGCCCTCCGATCCCCATCACGGACCCCGCTGCGCCGGTGGTGAACGAGGGTGAGACGCTCTGGTTGGATGCATCCGGATCCACGGACCCGGATGGTGATAATCTGGTCTATCGATGGGACCTGGACCCCTCTGACGGCATCGACGATATCGATTCAACATCTCCCGTCGTGGAGCTGATCTACTATGAGAGCGGTACCCATGAAGTTCATCTCACCGTTTCCGATGGACTGCTGAACACTTCCGTCTCCGTGCAGGTCCAGGTCCTCAACGTGCCGCCGAACCCGAGATTATCGCTTCCCCCCGAAACCATGGAGGACCTCTACTTCGAGATCAACGCATCAGGTTCCTGGGACGTAGGTCCGGATGACGACGATCTCATGTTCAGGTACCTGGTGAACGGAGAGGTGGTGGTGGATTGGACGGACCAGTCATCCATCCGGTATGTCATCCACAGCTCGGGCCCCTATGAGATCGAGGTTCAGGTCAGGGATCCCGACGGGGATGTTAACTCGACCCGGGAGGAGCTCATCGTGAGGAACGTGTTCCCCACGGCAAATTTCACGGGACCATCCGAGCTCTGGGAGGGTCAGGAAGGTATCTTCGACGCTTCCCTGAGCACAGACACCTCCTCGGATATTCCTTCACTGAACTATTCTTGGTACCATCAGAAGAGTCCGGACCCGCTTGGTTACGGCAAGGAACTCCGTCTGCGGTATTTCGCGGAAGCTAACCTGTCCCTGCAGCTAATAGTAACGGATGATGACGGGGACCAGGGGATCAAAACAAAGAAGCTCTTCATTAAGAACCGACCACCCACTGCAAGGATAGTCGGACCGATGGATGTGGACGAGGACCAGAGAATAATTCTGAACGGTTCAGGCTCCTCGGACTCCGAGTGGGATATGGATGACCTAAGGTTCTTCTGGGACCTGGGGGATAACGGAGAGGTGGATGGATACGAGAGCACCATTGGGATGACCTTCACCGATGAAGGCACCAAGAGGGTGAAGCTTACGGTTATCGACGGGGATGGTTCATCGTCCTCCGCCGTACATGTCATCGAGGTCCATAATGTGGTCCCCTCGCCCGGGATATCCGGACCGCTCTCCGCATCGGAGGATGAGCTGCTCGCATTCACCTTGGAGGAGGGCGTGGATTCCGAGTCGGACCTGCCCTACCTGTCCATCCAATGGTTCGTGAACGGAGACAAGGTGGCGGAGGGTGATCGACTCGAGCATGTATTCACCACCGAGGGAGAGCATACCGTGGAGGTCAGGGTAAGGGACGATCAGCTTGCCCTGGGAACCCATCTCATCCACGTCCGGATAGAGAACCCGAGACCCACCGCTGTGATCGAGGGTATTCCCTCAAAGGTCGATGCGGGGGAGTGGATAACCGCATCGGGTCACGGCTCAACGGATACGGCATCTGACAGGGACCAGCTGGATTTCCAGTGGTCACTTGACGGTGAGATCCTGCCTGATAGGACCCAGAACATATCCTTCAAGGTGGACGATGCCGGGGAACATACATTGATCCTGAAGGTGACCGATGACGAAGGTGCCTTCAGCGAGGTCTCCGTTGATTTCACGGTTGAGAAAGGACCGGTGGTCGGAAAGTTAGTAGGTACGATGATCTCTTTCACCGGGCTTGTGATCCTGGCAGGGATGTTGATACTGATCCTCATATCGGTCTATCAGATGACCAAGAAGCTCAGGGAGCTCCCCCAGCCGGAAAAGAAGGAAATGGAGGAAGAGGAGAAGACCCCTGACCTTGACCCCGACGAGGACGGAGCCGATATTACCGGGGGAGCGGGGGACCAGCATTCGGTTATCGTGCCAACTACTGCTCCTGAAAAAGACATCACTCCCGAAGGAGCCCGTGAAGCAGCTGCATTGCCTGACCTTTCCGTACCTGAGATCGACCCCCCTCCCGAACCCGTTGAGGACCTCGAGATGCCGGACGTGGACAAGAATATATTCCGGGATCGATGAGCGGTAATTGGAAACCTTTTAAATCAACGACAACAATGTGGTCCAAGTGTGCACAGATGAAGAAGATATTACTTGTTCTGCTCACGGCCACATGCCTGATGATCACTTCCATGGTCCTGGTCGGACCTACTCTGGGAGAGCTCCCCGGTGAATTATCCGCCCACCGGCCCACCGCAGGTCCCGTGACCTTCACCAATGTATCGGAGGAAGTAGGACTTTCGGGGGTGAACGGAAACCATTTCAGCTGGGGGGACATGGACAACGATGGTCATGAGGACCTTCTCGTGGATGGGAAAAGGTTGTTCCGCAACAGCGGTCCGCCCGAATTCGTATTCACCGAAGTGACATCCCATGCAGGGATAGCGAGCAGTGCAAGGTCCGGTGTGTGGGGCGATATGGACAACGACGGTTGGCTGGACATATTCTGCGGGGGAGGCGCCCCTTCCAGCGACCACCCGACCCATCCGGACCTTCTTTGGCATAACCAAAAGGACGGCACTTTCAGGAGGATCCTGCCGGAGGAAGGGGCACCATGGGACACATTCCCGACAGTTGCCTCCGGATGGGCCGACATGGACAGGGACGGGTTCCTGGATATCTACATGGTGAACTACGAGAACAGCAGTCTTTCAGGTTATCCGGACCATTTCTGGATGAACAACGGCGACACCTCCTTCAGGAACGCAACGGCCGCTTCAGGTATGTCGGAGGATGACCATCCCTATCCAGGTCGGGGGGTAAGCTGGTGTGATTACGACATGGACGGCTTCATGGACGCCTATGTTTCCAACTACAGGATAATGCCCAATTATCTCTATCGGAATCTGAAAAACGGGACAATGGAGGAGATATCCTCCCGGGCCGGTGTGGAGGGTCACGGGAACGATCACCCCGTGACAAGGGAAGGGCCTTACTTCGGTCATTCGCTGGGTTCCAGCTGGGGCGACCTTGACAACGACGGTGACATGGACCTCTGGGTGACGAACCTTGCCCATAAGGATGCGTGGAGAGGCCCCATCTGTGACGATTCATATCTTTTCGAGAACCTGGGCGCGGATATGGATTGGACCTTCGTGGACAGGAGAGAGGGGAGCGGAATACCAAGGAAAGAGATACCAGGTGCCTTGGGGGATGGAGATGAACTGATGGTCTCCTCCGCCATGGCGGACTATGACAACGACGGCGATCTCGACCTTTTCATTCCCCAGATATACCGCGATGTATCCTATGCTCACTCCTATCTCTACCGGAACGACGGCGACCTCACCTTCACCGATGTTTCCACCGATTCGGGTCTCAGGGTCTGGAACACCTACGGCTCCGCCTGGTGCGACTACAATGAGGACGGTTGGATGGACCTGATCACGGGCGGAGGTGTCTGGGACAGCGATCAGGGGGAGGCTGTCCACCAGGAGATCCATCTATTTCGCAATGACGGATCAGGTTCCCATTGGCTCGAGGTGGAGCTGGAAGGCAGGGAATCCAATGCACCTGCCATAGGTGCCAGGGTGGAGGTCCGTGTGGACCAGGACGGTGACGGAGAAAATGACCTGCTCTGCGTGAGAGAGGTCCAGGGCGGAACAGCTGCCCAGGGCCAGCAGGATTCCATGGTCCTACATTTCGGTCTGGGAGCTTCGGTGAACGGGTTGGAGGTGACGACCCACTGGCCCATGGGGCGGACCACCGTGGAGAGCAACCTGACCCCGGACACCAGGGTAAGGCTCTTCGAGCCGACCGATATACTCGATCTGGATCTCCGTGTGATCGGGTTCGAACCCTCTGCCCGAGCTTCCGAACTTCGGATCGAGGTGCAGAACCCCACGGACCAGGAGATCGATCACGTCGAGATGGACATAGGGATGATCGGGGATGATGAAAGCAGGTACGAGACCATTGTGCTGGACCGCTCGATAGGTATCGGATCCGGCGTCCACGAACTGGACCTGCCCGGATGGGATGAGGAAAAAAGTGTGAACATCACCTTTTCCATCAACAGGACCTATCCCCCGGTATCAGGGAATCTCAAGGGATCTATGTTCTATGATCCCCTGTCCAATGTACTCCCGGTACCCGGGATAACAGGGCCCCGATCGGGCTCTGCCAATGAGGAGCTTGAGTTCTCCGGGGAGAATTCATACGACCCCGACGGGTCCATATCGGGTTATCTTTTCGATATGGGGGACGGGACCTTCATCGGATGGACATCCGGACCCCGGATATTCCATTCCTACGGTTCTCCGGGAAACTATACGGTAAGGCTTTCCGTGAAGGACGACCGCGGAGCCATCTCCGTGGAGGATGCAATGATGGATGTTAGCATCACGGGAGATGGACCCACCCCTCCCCGGGCGAACATATTGAAAGTGGACCCCAGGGAGGTGGAGATCGGAGAGGATGTCGTGTTCGAGGGTGAGGGCATCCCCGGTCCGGGGGCCAGGATAACCCACCATGAATGGACCTCTTCCCGGGACGGTTCGCTTTCGACCAGGTCAACCTTCGGCACAGACGAGCTTTCCGAAGGTTTCCATGTGATCGAGTTCAGGGTCAAGGATTCTTCGGGTGTATGGAGCCTTCCGGACAAGGCCAACCTGACCGTCTACAAGCCGGTGGTGGAGCCCTTGTGGGTTGAGATAAGCGAGCTGCCCTCTGAGGGGCCTTTTTCGGGCGTGATAGAGGTCCGCGGTTCAGCCGGTCCGCTTATGAGGGTCGAAAGGGTGGAGATAAGAGTGGACCTTGGTCTCTGGGACAAGGTATGGATGACACCGGAATGGAAGTACAGGATCGACTGCTCCAAGCTCGATGAGGGCACACACTTGCTTGAGGTGAGGGCATACGGCGACGGCCAGTATTCGAATGACCATGCCACATTGGAGTTCGAGGTGGAGAAGAATCCCTTGGACGCCGAAAGTCTGGCGGAGGAGGATGTAGGGCCGATGTTCCTGCCCGAGTATGCAATATACATTGTGATGGCGGTGGTTTCCCTGATTTTCATCACGGTCCTGGTGCTGCTCTTATGGTCGGGGAGGAGACGTTCCCGCTTTCTGGAAAGGCCCCGAAAGTGAGGGACGAACAATTTTTAAGGTGGACACGACCTTGGAGAGCAAGACCGCCGGAGGGCAAAGATGAGGTTGGCAAGAGGGACCCCTATCTGGTTGAACCTGCTCCCCCTGATATCCATAGCAGCCGCGCTGATCCACATTTTCCTGGTCCGTTCGTTCATACTTCTGATAACCGCTGCGGTCATACTTCTCGTCTGCTCCATTCTCATGCTATTCTTCAGGGATCCCGAAAGGAACATCGCCGGAGGCGTGGTATCTCCGGCGGACGGCAGGGTCCTGTCGGTGGAAAGCAGGGGGCGGAACCGCTTCGTATCAATATTCATGAACATACACGACGTCCATGTCAACCGGTGCCCATGGGATGCGGAGGTTCTCGGCATCAGGCATGTGCCGGGAGGATACATGCCGGCGTTCAACAAGGGATCAGAGAACAACGAGCGTGTGATATTGGAGCTCAAAGCCGGTGCCGGAAGATGGACCATGAAGCAGATAGCCGGGGCCGTGGCAAGGAGGATAATCCCTTATGTGGAAGAGGGCGATAGGCTTCGCAAAGGAGACCGTGTGGGTTTGATCAGGTTCGGGTCCAGGGTCGACCTCGAGTTCGTGCTCCCCGCCGGGATGGAAATATGTGTGTCCCCGGGCGACAAGGTGAAGGCCGGGTCTTCCTCACTTGCCCGGCCAAAAAGAAGGGACCTTTTCGAGAGGAGGTATGTCCATGGCAGGCGGTAGGGTCCGGAGGATGTCTTCCCTGAGACGGAGGCGCCCTCCGGGTAAGCGGACACACAGGTCAATACGGGACAGGCTCCCTCAGAGACCGATACGTCCCCTGCCGATCCTCAAGCTGATATCTCCCGCCGACCTGGTCACCCTCATGAACTTTCTCTGCGGGGTCCTGGCGGTGATGAACTCGGTGGACAAAGGAGACGGTTTCAGGATAGCCATGCTGCTGATTTTCATGGGAGTGATATTCGACGGACTTGATGGACCTGTGGCCCGCCGTTTCGGTACATCGCACAAGTTCGGTGTCTGGCTGGATTCAATTGCGGACGCGGTCACGTTCTGCATTGCCCCTGCAATACTTGTTTACAATTTGTACAGGGACCCGTCCGAGGGGTTCTTCGAATCCTTTCAGCCCATCATAATCCTGGTATCATCAGTGAGCATAGCACTTGTCGGCATCCTCAGACTGGCCAGGTTCAGCATATATGCACACAAATGGAAGGATTTCATTGGTCTGCCCACACCTGCCATGGCGATGACGGTGGTATCTTTGTCCGCACTCTTCCACCTCTCTCCCGAGATAGGGCTCGAGGTGGATTATCTTACCACCGGGAAGACCGTGCTGCTCCCAATGCTCTTCTTCCTCTTCTCACTGGCAATGGTTGCGGATATAAGGTACAGGAAATACAGGGGAAAGGTCATGGTCGCCCAGGGTCTGATCATCCTGATGGTGATCATATCACTGCTCATTTCCCTCCGGGAGCCGGTGGTCGGGTTCGCGGTATGTCTGCTCTTTTCGCTCCTTTCCGTATCCTATATCATCTCACCGATAATGGAGGGGCCCATGAACATGTGGGGAGCGGCGGAGAAGGCCAGGGAAGATGCAGAGGAGGATATCATGTTCGATCCGGATGAACTGGAAGAGTTGGAACTCCAGGAGGAACGTCCCGATGAAAGATGAAAAAGGAACAGGTCCTAGCCCAGCGGAAGAAGCATGTTTCGAGGCAGGTATAAAGCTCGGAGCGCTCTTTCATCAGTATATCGGCTCCCCGGTGAATCCCTCTTCGGTGAGATCCCTGGAGGAGGCTATGAAAAGAGGAGTGATGTGCCAGCCCTTCGTCAAGGATGCCCGGGTGAGCATCGATAGGGAGCAGCTGCGCGATTCGCTTTCGGATTTTGGCTACGCATCGCTCAGCGAGAGGATGCTCAGGGCGGAGGTGACCGTGGAGGTAAGAGGAGCAGTGGTGAAGGGCTCTCTCTACTGGGTCGATGAGACGGGCTACCCCCTCATGAGCGTCAAAGAGGTGCGAAGATAGATGATCCTCGTGTTCGGGGCCCGAACTATTTAAAGGGAGTTCTAGGCCTCTTGATATTTGCCGATTTTCTTGGCACCGTGAAGATACCTGGCTACCGTAAAATATAAAGTGAGGAAAAACTCCGTCCGAATAAACCTTTAAATAAGAAGTCGCTACTTAAATGTACGGGTGACCTTTTCAGATCCCGACTAGAGGTGAACGTAATGAATATTCTGCCCTCTTTCTCATTAGGTAGGAGTAGGCTTTTAGCAATGTTGGCTGTTTTGGTGATGGTATTTTCAGGTCTGGTAGGCCTTGCCGCACTGGTCCCGGAACAAACGGAGGCGGTTGAGGAAGGAAGTTCGTTCCTGGAGAGCAGACCCACGACCCTGGATCCAGACCAGAGGCAGGGAGACCATGATCTGGACGACAAACCGCCTGAGTACTACCTGAAAGGTGAGAGATATTATTATTTCGGAACAAGTATGAAAAAATGTGACATAAATGGCGATGGGATCGAGGACCTTGCGGTTCTAGCACAAGGTTTTCAAGCACATTCCGTCTTCATATTCGACGGAGCCACTGACGTAATGTTCCCCAAACTCCAGATGGACGCGGATTCAGCCAGATGGAAGATAGGGAGTTTCGGATACTATCTGGATGATATCGAGATAGGTGATGTGAACGGTGACGGGTATGATGATATACTGATAGGAAGACCATATTATTCTTATGGGTATGCGTATCTCTATTACGGAGGTCCGGACTGGGATTCGAAAAGCACTGTATCCTCGAACAGCTGGGACGCTCGTTTCTATTCGAGTTCGAGTTATTATTATTTCGGACAATCGGTGGGGTTGGGGGACCTTGATGGTGACGGATACGATGATGTCTTCGTCAGTGCCCCGGGACGTGATTATGTTTACTGGTGGTATGGGTCATCATCCATGTCGGGGACCTATCAATATTACAGTTATGACGGAAGGATCTACGGCCAGGACGCTTTTGGTCAGGGCGGGATCGAATTGGGTGATTTCAATGGTGACGGACGGGATGACCTTGCCATCGGGCAACCCTACCAGTACGAACACGGGTCCTATAGCGGCTCTTTGGTCTTTATCTCGCCCAAATCCAATATACGGGATTTCTTGTCCGGTTCATGTACGGGATCCAATAGTTACTGGGATTACATAGAATATACGGGTTGGACCTCCTACAGTCTCATAGGATCCAATATACAGCTTTTCGATTACAATGGTGATGGGTATGATGACCTCATCTTTGGCGGGAATGCCTATTATACCAAGAGGGCATCTGACGCAAGATATGTATGGCTCATAGAGGGCAAATCCACCTTCCCCACGGGTACCGACAACAGGATTTCGGACTCCAGCAATTACGACTACCGTTTCTATAGCGGCAATTGGGGGATAGGGTCCAACGCATGGGGGGATTATGACAACGACGGGAAGTACGATCTGCTCCTGGGCGAGTATAACAGCGCAGCCTATGTGGTCATGAACGAGGAGTTCAACGGAACATCCTCCAAGGACATCGATGTGTCGGAAAAGGCAGTGCTTACCATATATCCACATAGGAGCTCCTATTGGGCGTATCCAGGGTATTATTATTACAGTTATTCATATCCCATATACAATACTGTAATGTTTTGGGACAGAGATGATGACGGCAGGGACGAGATGTTCGTAGCAGACCCGAGGATAAACATAGGCGGGGATTATTACTGCGGAGCAATATATGGTGTTACCCCCTATGATATGTTCGGAATAGGCGATTTCGAATCCGAGGGAGGCGACCTCCCGGACGGAAAGACCTTCTATTCCAGATATAAACCGTATACCTTTTCCATGTCGGCCTGGAACAAATGGGATCCCACCATGACGGATATGAGCGCCAGATTATTGTTCAATGATTATGCAGTGGAGTTCGCCTATGATGGTGACAATGGTTTCAGAAAGACCTCGGACCCTCTGGACTTCGTGGAGCTCCTCCCGGACCACGATGTCAAGATAGTCGGGGATGACATAATCGTAACTTTCAGCCTGATCTTCGAATTCGATATAGACGAATGCAATATCGATGTAGCGTTCACAGCCAATGCCGCTCATATGTCTTACACCGAGATCTTGAAGGATGTAGGGAAGGTACGTAACAAGTTATTGTATGTGGGCTCTCTTGAGGTCTACTGGGAGGAGCATGGTACGGCCGAGGTAGGGGATCTATTGAGGACGGGTTGCTGGCTTCCGGAGGATTCGGTACTTAGGTTCACCGGTGTGAAGCTGGTCTACAACGGCACCGAGGATTTCATGGACGATCTCGGTGTTGAGCCTTATTACCCGCATGATGAGGAGTTCCATATTGAGACCTACAGCAGTTTGAGGGATGTGGTCATTGACAATTCATCTTCTGGGAGGAACTTCACCACGATCCTTCCTGCCGGGGATCGGCCTTTGACCGTGACCTATTCCACCTACCAGGTGGGTGTCCCTTCCAACAAGATAATCAATTCCATACCTGATTTCGAGGTGCATGTAGATGTTGACGTTCCGACCGTTCCCCCCGGCATCCGGATACATGCTGATGATTACTATGATGAGAACACCAGGGTTGACAACGACGGCGAGCTCTACGTGACGTGGGGAAAACCTGGGGAGTACAATTCCGGAATAAAGCATTACGAGGTCCGTGTCAACGGGGATGATGATACGATCTTCGAGACCAAGGCGACCTTTGCAAAGGTGAATACCCAGGCCAGCGGTGAAGTGACCGTTGAGGTCCGGGCGGTGGACCGCGTAGGCCATGTGGGTGAATGGGGCTCCGCTTCCATCGATATCGACAGGGAAGGTCTTGACTTCACGGACCCGATCCCGTCCGAGACCGAATGGTTCAATATACTTGACCCCGAGGTGGGCGTGACCATAGCCGACATTGGTGGAAATGCGGTTGTAGGGAGTTCAGTGGAATATGCTGTCTCCTATGATGGCGGTGAGACATTCGGTGAATGGACCTCCGCAGGTGTCGTATTGAACGCCCCCGTACTTCAGGTAATGGTGAATCCCATGTTGATGGAGGGGACCATGAGCATGGTGAAGTTCCGTGCCATGGATGAAGCCGGGAACGTGGCCGAGTCCGAACCTCACGGCGTCAATGTTGACATATCGGGTGTGAGTTTCGGTGATCTGGAGATATCTGGTTACGATGAGTGGGAGTATGAGTGGCTCGACCATGGAGAGGTTGAGCTGAACCTGGATGTTTTCGATGAGTATAGCGGAGTGAGCCAGGATTCCATCCAGTTCCGTCTTTCCACCCTGGGGAGAAAGAACCTTGATTTGAAGCCCTGGCTTTCCGTCGGAGCGGATTCCGTAGATGTGATCGATGAGAATACAGTGAGGATCGATCTTTCATTGGTGGGGGAGCAGGAGCTTTCCATGGGAGACCGCAACTATGTCCAGTTCAGGGCCAGGGATGTCCTTGACAATGCAATGACCTACTCTGACATCTACAATATATGGGTCAACACCGAGCCAGTCCCTGAGATCTCCTCTCCTGAGGATCGTGCGACCTACAGCGAACGGGACATTATAGTCTTCGATGCCTCGGGCAGCATGGACCATGACGGAGATGCCCTGACGTATACCTGGACCGACACCTATGAGACCGGGGATGGTGTGGTGACAGAGGAGCTTGGGGATATGGGCCTTGAGGACCTTGAGAGGTTTGAGATGTCGCTTGTTCCCGGTGAACATTCCATCGTTTTGCATGTTTCGGACGGCATACACGAGGTATCGACCGATCCCATCAATATCACTGTGGAGGATTATATAGAGCCGGTTTGGCTCTACGACATTGACTCCGATGGCGACGGTATGCCCAACTGGTGGGAGTACAACTACAAGCTTGGGTGGGATGATTCATCCAATGGTGACGGCACCTACAGCAGCGTTTTCGAGGGCATGAGCAAGGAAGAGATCTGGGAAGCGATAGGTGAGCAGTATAGGTCCGGTGAGGTATCTGTTACTCCGAGTAATGACTTTGACAGCGATGGTCATACCGATTATGAGGAATATCTCATGGGTACCGATCCCAGCGATGAGGATGATTTCCCGATATTCGTTGAGCAGGGGAAGCCTCGTGAGGATAGTCTTGATCTTTTCCTGATGGGTCTGATCATAGTATCGGTGATCCTTCTGGTTCTTGTTCTTCTGTTCCTTGCTTTGAACAATGTTCTGATCAAGAAGCGGGTTGATGACCAGCGTGCGAAGGAGGCAGAGACCGATCGTCAGCTGACGGAGCAGGCCCTTTCTTCCGGTGGTCTCGAGAGGCTCGAGGCTCTCCGTTCCGCTTCGGAGGGGAAGCCTGTTGCCCTTCCGACCCCGCCTCCCATGGGAACTGCCCTTCCGTCCGCTCCCGCCGAGGGTGAGGCGCAACCGATGGGTGGGGCACAACAGCAGGGAGAAGCTCAGCCAATGGGCCAGCCTCAGCCGATGGGTGGGGCACAACAGCAGGGAGAAGCTCAGCCAATGGGTCAGCCTCAGCCGATGGGTGGGGCACAACAGCCAGGGGAGGCCCAGCCGATGCCAGCACCGGCTCCTGCATCTGAACCAGGACAGGCACCTCAGCCCGTGCAGGGTCAGGAAAATGCCGATCAACAACAGTAAAATGGAGATAAGAAGATTCATGATCTAACAAGGGGTGTGTAAATGGATAGAATTGGGGAAATAAGGAAAAGCACCATGGCCGTATTGGTCCTGATATCTCTGGTGATGGCGGCACTGGTCGTCATCACACCGGTCCCGGATGCAGATGCCGGAGTGGCCGAGGAAAGGGACGAATACGGATATTACTGGACCGACAACAGGGACCCGGATCCCAAGGTGGAGTATAACTGGATAAATGCGGTTACCTCCGGCACCGAGCTGGATATATCCGGGAACACCGGAATGGATAACATACTGCTGGATTTCGATTTCGAGATCTACAACAACACCTACGACGAGATATATGTCGGATCAAGGGGTTTTGTGGTCTTCGACAATGAAACGAATCCTGGTAGTGATTACAATTGGGGCATACCGCTCTCCGACTCCTATGTCACGGGTCCGATGATACATGTTGCCTTCGGCTATCCTAGCAACGATAACATCTCGTACGGAGGCGTTCATTATCTGAAAAGCCCACCGGGTGCGCACCCGAAATGGGTCTGTGTGGAGTGGAACATGAACTCGGAGCAGATGACCTATGAGGTGATCCTCTACGATGGCGGGCTCATAAAGATGCAGTACAATAACATGGGTTCTAGTTCCTACGGGACCGGTCAGTCCATGAGCGTAGGTATTCAGGATGAGAAAAACAGCACAGTATACAGCGATTACAGCCAGAGCAACATGGAATCCGGCCTAGCCATCGAATACTCCACCGAGGAGATGTTCCTTGAGGACCTGAAACTTGAGGACGGCGACGGGGAGATGGAGCACACTGTATTTGCCGAACACAGATACTATGAGCTCAGTTTCAACGTGAGCAGCAGCAGCGGTTATCAGGATGTTTCTCTTGTCAGGGTCTACTTCGGGGACCCGGCTCTGAACATATTTGCCAGGCTTGTGGTAGGAGGGGGGTCCCATCGGTGGGAATCCGGAGGGGGTTCCGGTCACTACGATATCGATGTGAATCGGTCCAGGGATATGACACTGCCCAACCCACAGGGTCTTGAGGCCAGGTTGTACATCATGTTCGATCTGGACATCCCACTGGATGGGAACATCTCGGTCACCCTATGGGGAAGAGGCTTCGCTGCAATGCCGAACATCACCGTGTTCGAGGATGCACTCTACCTGGATAGTGTGGTCAGGATCCAGGGCGAGATAACGGCCTTCAACGGGGCAGGTGAAGAGCTTGAATCAGAGGATTACGTGAGGGATTTTGATAACATAACATTCACGGGAGTGTGGATAAGCTACAATACGACATCTGACGTATATCCGCCCGACAGCTCCTTCTTGTTCCAGGTAACCGATGATGAGCTGATCACCCACTATGACATGAATGCCTCGGGAAGGAATATGAGCGTATGGTTCGTTATGCCTGACGTGGCTATCAGAAAGGTCTTCACACCTGCCGTGAGGGACGGGAACGGAGACCCCTTTGAAGATGATAAATTGATGGGAACTATGGATAGCATGGAACTGAGGGTGGATGACTCCTACCCCCTCGCACCCGCCTCTCTGAGCATAAGGGCGGATTCCTTCAAGGACTCACAGAGGGATATGGACAATGACGACAAGCTCTATATTTCCTGGTCATCCGTCAGCGATGCTGGATCGGGTGTGTCAAGATACAAGATCTGGACGAACTACGAACCCATGAACGAGGAGGTATACTCTGTGGATTCCACCACGACACAGTATGTCTGGAACTCCACCGAGGAGGGGGTCTTCAAGATCTTCGTATGGGCGGAGGACGGTGTTGGACATCAAGGTGAATATATCGACCAGTCCATAAAGATAGATAAGAAGGACCCTTTTTTCGTTGACTTCTATCCTTCCAAGATAGAGGTTCCCTGGATCAGGACACTCACCCCCGATGTCGGGATCAACGTAAAGGATAACCTCACCATATCCGATGCCGTATCCGGTGTCAGACCATCCACGGTGGAATATTCCATATCCACCGAGGGAGTGGATAATTTCCAGGAATGGATATCCGCCGATCTCTACGATGTAGAAGAGTATAATCCGGAAGATACCATAGAGGTCCGTCTGAAACCCAGGCTCGTGGAGGGGTCCGAGAACTACATCCGGTACAGGGCCAAGGATTATGCAGGGAACGGATTTGCCTATTCGGATACCTACAATCTTCAGGTGGACGTCACTCCGGTGGATTTCCAGGAGTTCTTCCCGACGACCAATGTGTGGCATGATATGAATGTCATAACGCAGAGGGAGATCTCCGTGTATCTTGTTGACGAGACGTCCGGAGTCCTGACTTCCGAGATGTACTACAGGATATCGGATTCTTACGATGAGAAAAAGGGAGAGTACGATTGGGTCACAGGGGTCCCCCAGGAGAACGGCTGGGTGAAGATGACGGCCAAGCAATGGGACCGGGTAGAAGGCTCGAATAAGATATGGGTTCACTTCCCCTACGAAGATTATAAGACCGGTGATCAAAACTTCGTGCAGTTCATGGTCAGGGATGTCGCAAGGAACGGGAAATTTAAGAACTACAAGGGTGATACCATGACACTTTCACCCATGTACCAGATAAAGGTGAATACGAAGCCAGTGGCCAAGATAACATCACCGACCCTGGAGTCAAGGGAGTTCGAGATAACCGAGCTGATTACATTCGATGCATCTGATTCCTATGATGTGGATGTTGACAAGGGGAACCTGAAATACGAATGGTTCGTGAGAGAGCTCAACAAGACAATTGGGTATGACGAGGTCCTTGAGGATATCCGTTTCGAGACAACCGGATGGTATAATGTGACCCTTTATGTCGGTGACTCCGTGCACAGGTACGATCCCTATACCGGAGAGGATACCCGGTCCAAGGATTCCATCAGGGTCCGTATATACAAGTGGGAGCCGGAGGAAGGAGTTGACACCGACGGCGACGGCATGCCGGATACCTATGAATATGATAGTCTACTGGATCCTTTCGATCCGGAGGATAAGACTGAGGATTTCGACCTTGACGGATACACGAATTTCCAGGAGTTCAAGGCCGGTACCGATCCCTGGGATCCCACATCGAAACCCGCAAGGGCAGATGGGGATGGTTCTCAACCAGTGAAGGAGGCACCCTTCAATCTCTGGGTCTTCATCGCCATCCTTGTTGCCGCCATCATAATAGCCGGAGTGGTGGTCCTCATAGGTTATCTGCGCATACAGAAGCTTGAACAGAGGGAAAAGACGGAGGAGGCGGAAGAAGAGGCCATGCTGGCAACTCCTCAGCTCGATATACCCTCCATGCCTGCAGGTATGCCGATGGTGGATACATCCGTTCCCACTTTGCCAGGGGGACAGGGAGGGGAAGAGGCAGCTGCCCTTCCCCCGGCGCAGGAGGCACAACCGATGGAGGGAGAGCAACCCATGCCTGCTCCCGATCAGCCCGTGGGACAGTCAGCGCCTTCTGAAACCCAGGAGCAGCAGTCCCCGCCGCAACCTCAGGAGCAGTATGCTGATCCCAACATGCAGGCAGCCCCGGAGAATCCCATGTACTCCGAGCAGCCACAGCAGGAACAGAATTCGATGTACGAACAGCAATAGGTTCAGGTCCGTGATGGGGGAGCTCAGAGGGTTTCCCCATATTCTGTGCGCTATTGAGGATATTTATATATCCAATGAACCATTTTTGATGGTACAGCCGGAGGTAAGAGGTGGATGGGAATACTCGATCGGATCCTAAAGGGCTTTTTTGGCCTCTTCAAGAAGAAGCAGCTGGCAATAGGAATCTACGGCCCTCCCAATGCCGGGAAGACAACCCTTGCCAACAGGATCAGTCGGGACTGGACCGGGAAGCCAATGGGAAAGACATCCGATATTCCACACGAGACAAGAAGGGCCAAGGAGCGCAAGGAAGTGATCATAAAGGCTGCCGGGTCCAGGATCAGTTTCGATATCGTGGACACGCCTGGTATTGCCACCAAGATCGATTTTCACAACTTCGTCGAGGATTACAAAATGGAGGAGGTAGAGGCCCGCAGCAGGGCCAAGGAGGCCACGGAGGGAGTGATCGAGGCCATAAAATGGCTGGATAATGTCGAGGGTGTCCTTCTGGTGATGGATTCTGCCGAGGACCCCTTCAATCAGGTGAACGTCACACTTCTGGGCAATCTGGAGGCCCGAAAGCTTCCCACGATAATAGTTGCCAACAAGTTCGATCTCAAGGAAGCCTCCCCAGCCACCATAAAGGAGGCGTTTCCCCAGCATCCGACCATACCCATCTCAGCGCTGAAGGGCTATGGAATGGATAATCTCTACAAGGCAATGGTCAAGTATTTCGGATGAGGTGTTCTGCCAGATGAAGAAGAAGGTGTTGAAGGAACTGAACGGTGACCCCAGGGGTATATCGATAGACCTGATCTCAACCGAGAGACTGGAAGAGATGGGTGGCGACAAGATCCGTTTCATCCTGGAGCAGGTGAAGAAGGGAAAGGTGCTGGTCCTCGAAAAGGGTCTTACCTCCAGCGAGGAGCTGGAGCTGATAAGGGTCACCATGTCGGAGATCGATCAGGATTCCTTTATCGGGGTCGAGACCCCAGGTTTCACGGGTAATGTTTCCAGGAGGACCTTTCTTCAGAGGCTTTTTGGAAGGGCAGCCCCTCCAAGGATGATGGTGGTGGGTCCCGCTCATCTGCTGAAGACCATAAAGAAGGACGGGAGGACCATTGAGGCGCTGATACTGACCCGGGACAAGAATTTCATGGAGGACGGAACGCCTTTACCTGAGGATCTGACAGCAGAGGAATGACCTGGCTCAATCTAATATATATCAGAGATCATTCATGTTCAAAGAGGAAGGGCCGTATGCCACATCAATGCCTGAACTGCGGACGCATAATCGAGAAGGGGTCCAAAGAGATCCTGAAGGGATGCAGCGACTGTGGTGGCAAGAAGTTCATGTTCGTCGATCAGCCAATGCCCGAGAGCAGGAGGCACGAGCTGAAGGAGAAGGCCGACAGGGTCAGGGGCGAGATGTTGAAGAAGGCGGATGCGGAACTCTTCCACGAACTGCGGGACAGGGGCATCGGCCATATCGGCGGAAAGAAGATAGAGATGGACGAAAGCCTGGGGGAGGACTGGGTCAGGATAAGGGATGAATCTCCGGAAGATGAGATAGAGATAGGAGAAGGCGAGGGGCGCTCCGGTGTGGAGGTGGTGCCGGAGGATGAGCGCACATCGGCAAGGGATCTGATCAAACAGTTCGATATGGTAAGGGGAGAGAAGGAGATCGTTGAAGAACGGAAAGAGGGTTCCGAAAAGAAAAAGGTGCCCGGGAAAAAGAAGCGTGCAAAACCCAAGAAGAGGGCACCCTCGAAGAAGAAGATACCTTCTGCTCCTAAGACGAGGGATGATAAAGCTGTCATCAGCATACTGGAGCAGGGTGTCTACGAGATAGACGTGGAAAAGCTCCTTGAAGATGATCCGATAGTGATAGAGAAGGACGGCTCCTATCTGCTCCATCTGCCTTCCATATTCAAGGAGGGCAGGGAGAAGAAGAAGGAAAAATGACCATTCAATCTGAAATGAAGATGTTTCCTTTTAACAGAATGCGACCTGATCCGGTCATGAATACCGGATATGGAGAATGGTCTCGTCCTGCTATGTTTAAGATCGCGAAGCGGACCGGGACGCCCTCTATGAATCATACCCTACCAAAACTTTTTCTTGCTGAGGCTTATTGCAACAGAGAAATACCCGGGTGATACCATGAAAAAACCGATGGCAGGGATCTTTTGTGCCTTGTTGATATTCAGTAGCGCGCTTGCGATCCTAGGACACGAGGTCAAAGGCGGAGGCTATCCGGTGATGCCCATGTTCTCCGGAGGCAACGGAACCGCTGACAACCCCTACGTCATCAAGGACGTGGACGACCTGCAGAACATGAGCGCGAACCTTAGCGCGCATTACGTGCTGGGAAATGATATAAACGCCAGCGTTACAAAGACTTGGGACTACGGGGCGGGGTTTTTACGGGTAGGCAACTCATCCGGTAGTTATTGGGACGGGGGCAAAAGGGTATATCCAAACGCTTTCACAGGCAGCCTGGACGGCCGCAACCATACCATCACCGGGCTGTACATCAATCGTCCTGGCACTGACGAAGTCGGTCTTTTTGGATGCACCTATGGAGCAGTGGTGGAGAATGTGGGAATTGTGGACAACAAAATAACCGGACGTGGTCGTGTCGGCGGCTTTGTAGGATATAACGTCGGCGGAACCTTCACGAACTGTTCCAGCGCAGGAAATGCCAGCGGGAGTAATCTGGTAGGCGGCTTTGCAGGATATAACTTCGGCGGAACCTTCACGAACTGTTCCAGCACCGGAAATGCCAGCGGAAGTTGGGGCACAGGCGGCTTTGCAGGAATAAGCGAGTACGGCGGAACCTTCACGAACTGTTCCAGCACAGGAAATGCCAGCGGAACCGATAACGTTGGTGGCTTTGTAGGATTCAATGATGGCGGAACCATAACGAACTGTTCCAGCACCGGGAATGCAAGCGGGAGTAATCTGGTAGGCGGCTTTGCAGGAGAGAACTCTGCCTATGATCATGATTTGAGCGCACCCATCAAGGACTGCTACAGCACCGGAGATGCCAGCGGGAGTAATCTGGTAGGCGGCTTTGTAGGGAAGAATGGCTTGGGCCTAGCAAGGGGCGAAACCATAACGAACTGTTACAGCACCGGAGATACCAGCGGAACTGGTGATCGTGTAGGCGGCTTTGCAGGAGAGAATGATTACGGAACCATAACTAACTGCTGCAACACTGGAAATGCCAGCGGAAATGATTACGTTGGTGGCTTTGCAGGAAGGAACATTCGCGGAACCATAACGAACTGTTCCAGCACAGGAAATACCAGCGGAAATAATAGCGTAGGCGGCTTTTTAGGGCTGAACAACCGCGGAACCATAACGGACTGCTACAGCACCGGAGATGCCAGCGGAACTGGTGATCGCGTAGGCGGCTTTGCAGGAATAAGCGAGTACGGCAGATCCTTCACGAACTGTTACAGTACGGGAGATGCCAGCGGAAATAACAGCGTAGGCGGCTTTGCAGGATTTACCGGAGGCGTAATCATAACGAACTGCTACAGCACGGGAAATGCCAGCGGAAATAACAGCGTAGGCGGCTTTGCAGGATTTACCGAAGCCGGAACCATAACGAACTGTTCCAGCACGGGAAATGCCAGCGGAAATAACAGCGTAGGCGGCTTTGCAGGATTTATCGAAGGCGTAACCATAACGAACTGTTCCAGCACCGGAGATGCCAGCGGAGATCTATTTGTAGGCGGCTTTGCAGGAGAGAACAGTGGCACAATAACGAGCTGCTACAGCACGGGAAATACCAGCGGAAATGAATACGTAAGCGGCTTTGCAGGAGAGAACAGTGGCACAATAATGAGCTGCTACAGCACAGGAGATGCCAGCGGAAATAACAGCGTAGGCGGCTTTGCAGGAGAGAACACTAACAGCGGAAACATAACGAACTGCTACAGCATCGGAGATGCCAGCGGAAATAATAGCGTAGGCGGCTTTGCAGTAGGGAATTTCGCAACAATCTCCGGCTGTTTCTGGGACAACCAGACATCCGTGCAGACGACCAGCGCCGGGGGCGCAACTGGCCTTTACACCAAGGATATGCAAGATAAATTCACTTTCCTCTACGCAGCCTGGGATTTCTACGATGTCTGGATGATAAAGGACGGATACTCATACCCGTTCCTCAAATGGCAGGGTTATGATAACGAAGGTCCCGTCGCATCGGATGACGTATTCACAACGGACGAGAGAACTGCCTTGAGCATCGGCCAGGAGGAGCTGCTGGCCAACGACGACGACCCTGACCTGCACCTGTGGCTGCCCGAGGTTTCGGGCGATGCTATCTCGGTGACAGGGTATGACAGCTTCAGCGTCATGGGAGCGACGGTTTCCTTTAACGGTAGCACCATTACCTATGATCCGACCGGGGTGGCTGCACTCAAGGCCCTGGGTGCGGGGGAGAGCATCATCGACTCCTTCAATTACACGATCGAGGATAATGTTGGTGAATCTGACCGGGCAACGGTGTTGATCACTGTAACGGGCGTAAACGACGCCCCCATTGCCGTGGATGACTTGTTCACGATCCAGGAGGACAGCGGGGCCAACGCCCTGCCCGTCCTTGTGAACGATGTAGAGCATGACGGCAGTGATATCATCACCATCACCACAGTCACCCAGGGCATGCATGGAACCGTTGTCATTACCGGTGGCGGCAGCGCGCTTACATACGAACCCGACCAGGACTATTCCGGGACCGATATTTTCACGTACGACATATCCGACGGCAACGGCGGAACCGACACGGCACCGGTCACCGTAATCGTGAACGGCACCAACGATGACCCGGAGATAGCCACCGTTGACATCACCTCAGCCACTCAGGACGTTCCCTACAGCGTTGTGTACCATGCGGACGACCCGGACGACGACACCCCCACATGGACACTGGATACAAACGCCACCTGGCTCACCATGACCGAAAACCACCTAAGCGGCACACCCCTGAACGAGCATGTGGGAGCATATTGGGTGAACGTCTCGGTCTCTGACGGAGATGGCGGTATGGACCGGACCAACTTCACCCTTACAGTTATCAACGTCAACGACCCGCCGGTCATCACCACAGTGCCCATCGCCACGGCCACCCAGGATGTTCCGTACTCCCTGCCATTAACCGCCACTGACCCCGATGCCGGTGATGTGCTCACCTGGACAATGGTCTCGAGCCCGGAATGGCTTGCGCTAAACGGGACCATGCTTGAGGGCACCCCCGGAAATGACGATGTGGGCGTTTCCCGGGTTGAGGTGATAGTAACAGACAGCGCCGGGGCCAACGACACTCTGGGCTTCATGCTGACAGTTATCAACGTCAACGATGCACCCGTATGGGTCACTGTGCCCGGCGACCAGGATGTCATCGAAGATGCCCCCCTTCTTCTGGAGTGCCTGGCGTCCGACATCGACGGGGACATGCTGACGTATTCGGCTAACACCACGCCAGTGTCCGACCTTTCCATCGGCTCCGCATCTGGCATCATCAGCTGGCTTTCACCTGTTGTCGGGACATACACAGCGACCGTGACCGCGACCGACGGGACAGTGCCCATCAATCACACGTTCACGATAACCGTGAATGCCAAGCCCGATGACAACCGAACCGACATGGACACTGACACCGACGACGATGGCATTCCGGACTGGTGGGAGAAGTTCTACGGGCTAGACCCCAACGACCCCTCGGACGCGCTTTTGGACCCGGACGGCGACGGCATCACGAACCTTGATGAGTACAAGGATAAGACCAACCCGCTCAAGGATGACAGGGAGCCTTCCGCAGACGGATCCACAGAGGAGACCGACCTCACCGCCTACTACGCGGTCATAGGTATCCTGGCAGTGCTCCTGATCATCGCCGGTGCGGTCTTCTTCATGATGAAGGGCAAGGGCAAAGAGAAGGAAGGGGAGCCCGAAGACGAGGAATAGGTGGAGGACGGGGAGGAAGAGCTTCCGGAAGATGAATATGAGGGCCCTGAAGATGATCTATGAATCGCCTGCCACCTATAGTTTGAAATACCTCTGCATCAATTTGAATGCAGAAAAAAAATCCCGCATCCTATCTGTGCTAAAGACCGATGCTACGTAAATGGGAAACGTATTTAAGGTATACTGCACTACATCATAATACGTTATATGGTGTGGTGAACTGACAATGCTCAAGGAAGGCTTGACATTCTGGAATCCCTGGTGGGTAGAGAAGGGATACAGGATGGAAGACATCAGAGATCGGTCAAGCACCCGGGGATTAAAGCCGATGTTTGAAAGAAAAGAGGTATTGGCGCTGACTGGTGTGCGACGGTCAGGCAAGACCAGCTTGATGCACATAATGATAAGGGGCTCCCTTGAGACCGTGGAGCCCAAGCAGATAATGTATGTGAACCTAGAGGACCCGACCTTCGAGCAGGCCTCCATAGATGACATCTACAGAAGTTATTTGGAACTCATGCTGCCTGACGATGGCCAGTTCCTGTTCCTGAATGAGGTGCAGGAAAAGGTCGGGTGGGAGAAATGGGGCAAGAAGATGTAT
>JAWOCK010000015.1:0-27220 GCA_046483845.1 Thermoplasmatota archaeon
GATGTGGTCCTACCATACATCGGATGAGATAGCGGTCCTTCTGGAGGACTGGTCAATGGATGATCCGGAGATAACGGATTACACCACCGCCCGGTCCCTATTGGGTACGAGAGAGATAGAGGGGGATCGAAGCATACCCATACTCTTCCTTGGTGATCCGGAGGACGATGATAGACCATGGGTAATGCTCATAGGTGCCCATCACGGGGATGAACCGGACTCGGCGGAATCCGTTCTGGGTTTTGCAAGGTACATGCTGGACGGATGGGAGAGCGGGGACCCGGATATAATAAGGATATTGGAATCCTTGAACATAGCCGTTCTACCGGTGGTGAATCCATGGGGACTCGACCAGGGGAGCCGCTATGACGAGAACGGAGAGGATCCCAACAGGGATTATCCTTTCGTTCCCATGGGGAACACCTATCATTCCGACGGGGTCCCGCTGACCACCGCCGGAGCACATGCGGTCCATTCCCTGGCCGAGCTTTATCCGTTCAGCATTGCACTTTCCTTTCACACGGGCTCAGAGGGCATATTCACCCCCTGGGGGGCGGATGAGGTCGGCAACATCACACCTGATGGGAACATGTTCGACGACCTAGGAAATGTACTCTCGAGAGCTTCGGGACGTGGCCTCGTCCATGGTCCGGCCAACGATCACCCGTATCTGGGATACCTCCGCGGGGCCTTCGACGACCATCTTTACGGTTCAAGCTTTTATAGTCAGAAGCTGGACGATCAAGGAATGATACTGCCCTGGTCCACGGCGACGGCCACCGTCGAGCTGGTGGACACCAAAGGGTACACCCCTTACAACCTCGGCTCCCTTGAGGGTGTCGAAAACATAGGAGGACCGGATGACGGAGTGGTCGCCGCAGGTGTGAGGATCTGTCTTGCGGCATGTGAGATGGCCGCCCCGTCGATGGAAGTACGCCGGGTGGCTGAAGGACAGCTGAACGTCACCATCAACGGGCCTGCATCCCACCCTGAACTCTCCGCCTGGATGGAGGTCAACGGTTCTGCATATCCCGCCGATATCTCCATGGTCGAAAGGGATGGGGCCCTTCCCGGGTGGACCTTCGATGTCCACTGGGAAGACCCTGTCGCAAACCTTTCCGGGAACCAGGGGATAAGATGCGGTTTCGATGATGAATGGGTGCGCAGGGTGGATGGGAGCGATCCGGACATAGGACCTGTGTCACTGCTCTCGATATCCAGGGCGGCAAGGAACGGGGAGATCTCCTGGAGCGAATTCGTTGAGGGTTCAGAGGATGTCGATGAGCAGGAGCCTGTCATGGTCCCCGCTGAGGTCCGGATAACATATATCGAACCGAGGAGGCAGGAGATCGGTTCGGCAGCGGTGATGGGACTTATTGTTCCGACAAGTGCCGGGAGACCGGAGAACATAACCGTTACGGTAGAAGTGGGGGGCGTGAAGGAAGTTACCGATATACCGCCTGGAACACCGGTGAACGATCTCCTGTCGATCGAGTTCCATACCCCACTTGTAGAGGGTACAGCCGATGTAGAGGTGAACGTGACCACGGACAAGGGCTCCTTCGAGGCCAGGGACACCATGGAGCTCTATCCCGATGTGTACATTTCAAACCTGATAAGGGAGCCAAACCACCAGGCCCCCGACAATGATATCTTCAGGTTGATCATAGGCGTGGACGGGGGGGTCTCGGATAACACCATCTTCTACGGACTCTCCCGGGATGCGAACGAACCGTGGACGGGGACGGGTTGGTGTCTAGGACCTATCGGTGTCATCTCGAATGAGTATGGGCCACACACCTTGAAGCTGGACCTCAACGATCTGGGAGGCCAGGCCTTCCTCAGGGTCTGCCATCACCCCGGTGGTGATGAGGACAGCTACATGTTGAAGCTCAGCTCCTCACCCAAGGTTTCCGACATGCCTGTGAGGGTTGAGGGGGAGGAGCTCATCATAGGCCCCGGTATCATGGTCCTGGACCGCGACGGTCTGGAGGAGATCGACCAGAGAGCCCCCGACCTCACGGTCGGATACGATCTGCTGGATAAGAGCGGCAGCGTGATCGGTACATATGAGCTTCTCTGGATGAGGTCGGGCAGTCTGAACTCTTCGGATAGAGAGATGGTCCGCAGGCAGGCAGCTCTGTTGTCGCTCTCCCCCGGCCAGGTGACCGGAGCATGGTATGGGACCAAGGTCATACCCATGGAGCAGGCACCGGTGAGAGTGAGGCTCAACGTCACGGGGACCATTTCATTCGAGAACGAGGACCAGCCACTGGAGATCGACATCAGGAGGGACCTCCAGGGAAATTTTCCTATCGTGGAAGAGGAAAAAGAGGATGCTCAAGGCGGTTTCCCTTATGAACTGTTCTTTTTCTTCTTCCTTATGGCTCTATTGGTTCTGCTGCTCTCCTATCTGAGGCGCGATGCCCATATGGTGCGTCATAAGGATGATATCAGGGAGGATGCAGGGGGAGCGGGCCAAGGAGAGAAAATGGAAAGCGGACCAAGGGTCCGCCGTGCACCACCCCCTCCGTGGGGCAGCCTGAAGTAGTAGATGATGAATCGAGGTCAGATAATATGGTAAGAATATCTCCGTCACTGCTTTCCGCGGACCCGTATGACCTGAGATCCGACATCCGGAGGGTCATGGCAATGGGGATGGATATGCTCCATGTGGATGTGATGGACGGCCATTTCGTTCCTAACATCACATACGGGATACCGCTTGTCAAGGGCCTTCGAAAACATCTTGATCTGGATCTCGATGTACATCTTATGATATCGGACCCGGACAGGTATGCTCCAATGTTCGCAAGGGCGGGAGCGGATATTGTCACTGTCCATGTGGAGGCATCCAACCATCTGAACCGGACCCTGTCCGCTGTAAGGGAGGAGGAGGCATTGGCAGGCATCACTCTAAATCCTCATACCTCCCTGGAGGAATTGAGGTGGTCGCTGGAGTACTGTGATATGGTACTCGTGATGAGTGTCAATCCCGGTTTCGGCGGTCAATCATTCATTGAAAGCTCTCTGGAGAGGATAGCCGCTCTGAAGGAAATGATGGAAGAGATAGGTGTGGAGATTCCGATAGAAGTGGACGGAGGTATGGATCCGGTCACAGCCCCATTGGCAGTGGCCGCAGGAGCAGACATCATCGTTGCCGGATCTGCCGTATTCTCCGCGGACGACGGCAATATCGAGGGAAATATCAAAGCGCTTCAGGAAAGTATCAAGCTAGGTCCAGACCGTAGCGGTTGATCAAAAAGGTCGCGAGTCCTTCGATCTCTGCGGTGGATATGATTGCGCCGTCACGGCCGTCGACCACCACCACATAGAGCTTGAGAGGGTCTCCCCTGTCCTGGACATGGCCGATGAAGATGTCCTTCTCCGACGCTCTTTCCAATCCCAATGCGGAGTTCAACAGGGATGAATAAGGTTTCTTTCCATCGGACCCACGCCTGATCATCTCCATCCCGAAGGTTGATGAGTGCTCGCTGCCGACGAACATCCTGTCGGAATGGACCGAGGACCTGAGCGAGGTCTCGAAATCCTGCAGGGTGATGACATCTCTGCTTTTCCGTGAAGAGGGTGCGTCGAAAAGCTTTCCCTCATCGGATATCTCCTTCCATCTGCGGGATACCGCACCCACTTCATGCGGTGTTGCCACTTTAATGTAGTAACCGTCGCCGGATGCGGTTTCCGGATCGCTGCCCAGGGTTATGTTCCAGTCCCTCATGGTGCCCGGGAGCGATTCGTTCCTCATGTAGGTGATCCGCCTGCAGCCGAGATTCTGCAGACCGCAGTCGCTGATGAATTCCTGCAGCCTTTGGCTGTTCGATGTTGAATGGTCGAAGACCTCTTGCGGACTGGACCAGAAAGCCGTATCTCCGCTGCCCTTTTGGGGCAGGAGGTCACCGGACACGCTCTCTGCCGGGTTCTCAGGATTCCGATAACTCCAGATATCCATCTCGCCCATGAGCTCCCCATCCCCCGAGAAGTGGTCCAGAAGACTCTCCTTGATCCTTAGATCGAGGTAGGTGACCCCCGAGCTGCTCTCATGGACCTTGGAGACCTGAAGATCGGTCTCCAACGGATGAGGAGAATCCTTTGAGAACCTGAGCGAACACTCTATCTCCAGTCCGTCCAGGTCAGTGGAGGAGATATCGACCCAGTACGAACTCGGTCCGTTCGGGTCCGGAATGGGCCTTGCGCTCCATTCCAGACTCACCTCGGGGAGGAAAGAACCTATCTCATCAATGGAGAGACTGTTCGTAAGTGTCCCGCCGGATGAGGCATTGAGGGGTCCGCATGTCTGCTTGAGATCGTACAGTATCCTGTCGCTCCACTTCTGTTGGGGTCTATTGAGATGCACCTTTAGGTCCGAAGCCTGTCTCTGTTTCTTGATTGAAGTGGTTGCCATCATGGTGGTCTCGATATCCTCTTCCCATCCCTCGGTCTCTGTTTCCCGGAAGGTGGTTCGGGTCCGCTTGATGTCACCGTATATCTTCAACTCCGGAGCACCTGTCTTGTTGTATCTCAGGTCGAAGATACCAGTGAGGCCCTGAACGATCATATCGGCCCCCATGGACCTGGTGACAGTACCTTCCTGCTGAAATGTCCCTTCTTCCTCCTTTTGCTCATCCTCGACCCGGTAATCGAGTGACATATTGTAACTGGTGGTGTAGATGTCGCCTACCCTGCTGGGAGGTATCAACATGCCTGATGCGGCCTCGTCATTTTCCATGATGGAATCCCGCGGGCTGTCAAATATGCCGGGTATGCCGTTATACCATATGCCGGCCCCTATGTTGAGGGCGATGGCAACGACCAGGAGGGTATATATGGATCTCTTGAGCAAGCCAATTCCTTCCGTTCAACTTCCACCGAAAAGGGATGCAAGTTCCGAACCCTCAACGGATGTCACATATAATAACTGTCCCGTATTGGCATCCACAGCGGCACTGAAGGTTGAACCGGTCTCGTAGACGCCGCCCTTCTGAAGACCGAAGGCGTTGTCGGCCGTTGGTGTCTGGATACCCGTCAGCTGCTGGATGAGCATCAACCCTTGATTGTTATCCTCATTTACGCCGACGATGCCGTAGTAGAATACGGTATCATCGGTGAGGATATTGTTGTAGAAGGCCGTGCTCTTCACATCATTATCGATCCTCAGGATCTTCTCGGCATGGGTAAGGGTCAGTATCTGGCTTTCCAGATTGAGATTATCCTTGCTGATCCCGCTCCCGCCTCCTCTTGCATTCATGTAACCGTGACGATCATCCCCCTCGTCCTTTTCTATATAGGTCTCCATCTTGCCTTCCTCACCGTCGAGACCGAAGGCCCGGGATACCAGTATGCGGTACCTCCATTCCGGAAGCTCCTCGTTCGTTCTGTAGTAGTCCATCAGTTCCTCGTTCTCGAACACGTAGCTGAAAGTGAGGTTCCATCGATGTATCTCATCGGCATCGCGATGGTTGTCCTCGGTGGAACGATTCCAGCCGGAATCCTCTACCACCACCAACCCCCTCCGATCGTATTCGTTCAGGAAGTCCTGGAGGTCCGGTGAATTCTGGACCGCATGGTCCACTGCCTCGTTCAGGCTGAAAGGTTCGAAGGTGGACCTTTCAAGGTCTGTCCCGTCCTTGGGAGCGTAATCCCATCTCTCGAACTCACCTGCCGGATGGCGGTCAACGTATTCCTCGTGTCCGGTAGGATCCCCCCAGGGAATCTCGGTATCCCCCATCCTGACGGAATTCTCGTTATCCTGTATCTCCTGCCATGTTTCCAGTATGATGTAGAACTTCTCATTCTCGTTCTCGTAGCTCGTATTGGTCCTTGTATGACCCATGATCGGGAAAGGGTAGTCTGCCGAGATGTAGAAATCCCTGTGAAAATAGACGAAACCCCAGATGTCAGAGGTGACGTTGACCCTGAGCGCATCATGGTCCTGGACCTTGTAAGCTCCCGTGACGCTCCAGTTGTAGAGCCTGTTCTCCTCACCCCAGAGCGGCTCTCCTTCGTAGACACCCCTCGAATCCAGGTTCAGGGTCTGTCCCCTTCCGTAGATGGAATCATCGATGGTCATTATCGGCTCGCTATGGGGGTCCGGATAGGATCTCAGATCTGCATTGTATGTGAGTTGATCCCTGCCTCCGACGTTCGATGTCCCGTCCCATTTTTTCAGCAGGGTCTTGATGCCCTCGATGGTGAGGGAGCCGGTGTTCATGGACTTCAAGGTGTGTTCATCATAGATATTGGTGAACTCCGAGCGCTTGACATCCATCCTGCCGTCTATCTTTATCTCGTCTTTTTCCTGGCCGTCCTCTTGACCCTTGACGGTTATCTCGAAAGCCGCCTTGGTCTCAAGCGACTCTTTTATGGACCTGTGGTCCGTGAGGAAACCATCCTCCACCTTTACCGGCTCATCCACGAACTGCAGCAGGGTGCCGTCACCATCGAAGATATACTGGTTGTAATCGCCGCTGGTCTTGTTCTCCCAGTACATCTCGGCATAGAGCTTGTAATCGTAGAGGGCCTGGTCACCGATCTTCATGGAAGGGACCCGGAGGGTCTTGATATCCGAGAGCACCTTACCTTGATCATCGGTCTCGCTATCATCGTTTACGGTATCCGTTCCCTCCTCCATGAGGGGAGGGGAGATCCCGAGATAGGCCAGATTGCCGAGAAGTACAAGTATCGCGATCGTGACCGCTATCCATCTCATCATCGTCGTTCACCTATATTCCATAAATGCTACCTTTCCAACATGTTGGTATGCCTTTCATAGTTGGGGGTGCATATATTAAGGTTCTGGAACCTGCGCGAAAATGACCCGGAACGGAAAAAAATAAATCCCACATGCCTGTAAGGGAAAAAGTGGTTGTTATGACAGAAGAGATCTTCGATATTGCGATAATCGGTGGAGGTCCGGCAGGGTTCACCTCGGGCATATACGCCGGCAGATCAGGTCTTAAGACGGTGATCCTGGAAAAACAGATGGTGGGAGGACAGGTTGCGGTGTCTCCCTTGATAGAGAACTGGCCCGGTGAGAAGGAGATATCGGGTCAGGACCTCACCATGAAGTTCAGAGAGCATGTGGAGCCCTATGCAGAGATAAGGGAGTTCTCGGAGGTCACCGATATCAAAAGGGACGATCATTTCATCATTTCCACCACAGAGGGTAATATACGATCCAAGATGGTATTGTTGGCCACCGGGGCGGACCATAGGAGACTGGGTGTGCCCGGTGAGGATCGTCTGAGCGGTAAAGGGATCAGCTACTGCGCAACATGCGATGGTTTTTTCTTCAAAGAAAAGGACACAATGGTGATCGGCGGAGGAAGTACCGCGCTGCTCTATGCCATATATCTGAACAATATCGACTGCAACGTGAAACTCGTCCACAGAAGGGACCAGTTCCGCGGGGAAAAGGCGCTTCAGGACCAGGTAAGGGAGCTGGACGTGGAGCTGCTGCTCGATTCCGTGGTGGAGGAGTTCATCGGCGACGATCAGCTTGAAAAGGTCAGGATCAGGAACGTTAAGACAGGCGAGGAAGCGGACATTTCCGCCGCAGGGGCTTTCATCGCGATAGGAGAGTTCCCCCAGAACGCAACCGCCAAGATGCTCGGTGTAAAACTGGACGATGAAGGTTATGTGGAGGTGGATGGTTCCATGCGCACCTCGGTTCCCGGCGTCTTAGCCGCGGGAGATGTTACCGGTGGTCTGAAGCAGATAGTCGTTGCGGCCGGTGAAGGCGCCCTTGCCGCCACATCGGCCTTCGAGGACCTGATGGAGCCCTACTGGATGGAATAGGACCGTTTTGTGTCATTGAAAACCACAAATATCGGTAACCGTTTACGGGGGCATGCCCTATTTCATACAGGAACACTATCGGATCGAGGTAGGAAAGATCATATGTGTCGATAGTGACGGGGGTGACGATCACAGATTCTGCATAAAACCCGCATCCTCCATCACCCGTTCGGACCAGGCCATAGAGATACCGAGCGATGCAGAGGAGCTCGGTTTCAGGATGATGCTCGCGGCAGCAGTGGGTGAAAGGATATCCGCCCGGAGGAGGCACAAGATGGCCTCCTTGATGGGTTTCGGGGCCGCTCTGGATATCTACGATGTCAGGAAGTTGAAAACGGCAAGGAAGAACGGCCTTCCCTGGGCGGAGGCCAAAGGGTCGGACACCTTCTGCCCCATATCTGATTTTACCCCTGTAAAGGACATCGATGACCCTTACGACCTAGAGGTTTATCTCGAGGTCAACGGAGAGGAGGTCATAAAGGGGTCCACGAAGGACCGGAGGATCGATATGGAGAACGTTCTCGAAAGGGTCACCAGGAGCATCACTCTGTATCCAGGGGACCTCATATGCGTACCGGTATCCGATGAAGAGGGGTTCCTTTCAGCAGGCGATTCGATAGAGGCCGGGATATCGTCCGTCGGCGTCCTGAGGCACATAGTCAAGTCCACATCGAGCGCCACTTCTAGCCCTTGATCCTTCCTTTTATGACCACCTTTGCTCCCCGGTGTAAAAAGCAATCCATAAATACCAAAAAAGCTCCATTTCCAATGGAAGGAGCATTTCCTATCGGGGTAATGGTCGAGACCTGTAGAAATGTTATCTACGGCATCTTCGCAAATGCTATTCTATTGCCATCTCAGGGTATTTCAACGTTCACGCTAAACTGTAGAATTGTTACAGTTCCATTGGAGTTCTATGACAATTTTTATATATCTTAGACGTATATGGTGATTTTGCCCGGAACCAGTCGCGTTCCAACGGTCCATGTTGTCCGGATCGGAATGTGACATCCGGTGTGTCAAAGGGGATTTGCAGACCTTCCCTTGCGGAAGCTTCTGCAAATGTGAAACATGCTTGGTTAGGGGTGTTGGAACTTTGGTTCTTGCACTTTTGATCGAGCAGCAGAGGATCTGACCTTTGCTCTCATCCCCAACACCTGATCCATGTCATCCTTCGGGATCGCTATGGACCAGGCCTTGGGGAAAGACCCTTCGGGGTCCTAAAGGAGTAACGGTCCCCCAATGCCTCGGCATTGAGAGACGCAGGTGCTGGGAAGATAGACCCACGGGATCCGAAGTCCCCCGGACCATGTTCCTTCGGGAACACGGAAAAGGGAACATCAGCATCCCAAGGTCCCTTTCCCTTTGGTCCGTTCCTTCGGGATACGGGTCAACGGGAAAAGAACCGGGTCAAGTCCTTTCCGGACACGATGGGTCCCCGGACCCGTCGCCAAGGAAAGGACGCCGAAGATCGAAGGACCTTCCCTTTGCCCCCCTCTTCGGAGGAGGGCGGAACAGGCCCTTATGATCTTCCCGCAGGGAAACTCCTTTCCCTGACCTTCTCCCCGGAGAAGGAAAGGGACAGGGAAATGATCTGTGGATATGTCGCCCTCCTCCCCGGCGGGAACCTTCGGGTTCCCTGATCGGAGAAAGAAGCGATATATGGAAAACGCTTCCCGGAAAGTTCCCTTCGGGGAACCGTCCCTCAAGGTCCAACCGGAAGATGGGTTCGCCCATCTTTCCATAAAGGACTTTGAGGAACCTGTATAGGTCCTTTCAAGTTTCACCTCCGCCTTCGGGCGGAACCCGATATGGCCCTTCGGGACCATACGACACATCTGGTGACGGGCCGATGGGGGAAGTGGTTTCGACCGCTTCCCCCGTCGTCATTTTTTAAGCTTTCTTACTCGATAAGGTTTTATACCAATTGAGGGTTCAAGGCGCAGGTGCTGATATGTTCTCAAAGCGTATCCGCAATGTACAGCCCTCCGGGACGGTCATGCTGGCCAACAAGGTCAAGAGATTGAAATCCCAGGGTCTTGATATTCTATCCTTCACGCTAGGTGAGCCTGATTTCAGCACTCCTGACCACATCAAGGATGCGGCGAAGAAGGCACTTGACGACGGAATGACCCATTACACGCAGTCATTGGGTATGCCAGATCTCAGGATGGCCATAGCCGAACACGTGAAGGAACACAATAATATCGATGCGGAATCCGAGAATGTGATCATACTCCCCACCAAGTTTGCCCTCTATTCCGCGATCCAGGCATTCATAAATCCCGGGGAGCAGGTCATCTTTCCAAATCCCGGCTGGGTCTCATACGGTCCAATGGTATCCCTTGCCAAGGGGACCCCTGTACCGGTCAAGATGAGATATGATAACGGCTGGCACTGGGATCCCAAGGATATAAGGTCCCATATCACACACAAGACAAAGGCCATAATAATCAATACTCCGTCCAATCCCACAGGTTCCCTGATACCGGAAAAGACCCTCCGGGAGATCGCCGAGATAGCATTGGAGAAGGATATCGTGCTGATATGCGATGAGGTCTACGAGAACCTCATCTACGACGACGAGCATTTCTCCGTGGGCTCCCTTGAAGAGGCGAGGGATAGGGTGGTGACCATAAGCGGTTTCTCCAAATCCTATGCCATGACCGGCTGGAGGGTGGGATGGCTGGTGGGGTCGACCGATATAATAAAGATGATCAACAAGCTCCAGCAGCATTCGCTCACCTGCCTTCCCGGTTTCGTCCAGTTGGGGGCACTGGCTGCAATAAGGAATGGAATGGGCTGTGTAGACTCCATGAAGAAAGAGTTCCGGGCCAGAAGAGACCTTCTTATCCCGCTCCTGAACGAGATCCCAGGCATAACATGTGAGGTGCCCAAGGGTGCTTTTTATGCATTCTTCAAGATGGATGTGGGGTTCAGGTCCATGGACCTGGCCGAGATGCTACTCTACAAGGCCCATGTGGCCCTGACCCCCGGCTCCGCCTTCGGATCCGCGGGGGAGGGTCATCTGAGAATGTCCTATGCAGCATCCAGGGATGATCTGAAAGAGGGGGCCAGAAGGATAGGGGAGTTCGCAAGATCGCTGGAAGGGGCAGATTAATTGTCCGTCTCCAGGGCCTCGTAGGTCTGTTCTGCCACAGGGGCCCCATAGGGTTCTTGATGTCTTCTTCCCGGGCCTCTCCTTGACCTGATAAGCATCACCACTGTTAAAACAATGAGTCCGACCAGGACGGATATGGGCAGCGCGATCTTCGATACGGTCTTCCACAACGGCTCCACGTAGACATCCACCTCCATTGAATCAGTATTTCCGGCACTGTCCTTGGCCTCGACGGTGAGGGTGTGTTCGCCAGGACCGGGATCCACCGGTATCAGGGACCTTTCGGTCCAGTCCGCGAGCACCTCATCTCCTTCCAGGACCCTGTACCGCAGCGTTGTTCCATCGGTACTGCCGGAGCAGTCGATGGTGATCCGGTCCCTCCCCGACGAGAGCGTATCAACCCTCAGGACAGGATCTCTGGTATCGACCTTGAGCGTCATCAAGGTACTTTCCTCCTGGTTGCCGGCCCTGTCAATGGAATAGAAGCTCAAATGGAAAATGCCTTCCTTCTCCGGGGGTTTCAGGGGAGAGTCGTAGACCTTGTCCTGTCCATCTTCCTCCCATCTGTAACGGATGGATGCATCCTCTTCGGAGGTCAGACGGACCATGGGTCCGGAGGTGAACCATTCACCGTTCCTGGACCCTCTTGCACTGAAAGAGGTCTCCGGTCTTCGGGTGTCCACCTTGAAGATCATCTCCTCCACGGGACACGTGTTCCCCGCCCGGTCGGCGGAATATACCTCTATCGAATGCTCCCCGTCATCGATGTCGAAGGTGTCAAGGCCCTTGACCCATTCCCCGCCGTCCATGCGGACGAATATCTCCGCATCCAAGTTATCCAGACATTCTATGTCCACGGAAGGTCTTGTTATGTGGTATCCGTTCATTCCGTCCGGTAACGGAGGGTCGATGGTATACTGGACGGTGGGAGCTTCGGTGTCCACCTTGATATCGACGGTATTCGTCGGGCCGATGTTTCCCGATGGGTCCACCGATCGGAACTGCAGTTCATGATCGCCGTCGGGGACGAAGAAGGGATTAGTATAATCCCTGAAAGACTCCCTCCTGTTGAGTCGGTACTCCATCCTTGCCCCGGTTTCGCTGGATGACAGCTCTATCCTCGGTGTCCTGGTGTACCATCCGTCGGGGGTCGGCTCGCCGGTATCCTTTATGGATATCATGGTCTCCGGAGGAGTGGTGTCCACCTTCAGGTCCAGGGACACAGGCTCCGATCCCCTTCCCGAGGCATCCCGGGCCTTGTACCTGAGGACGTGAACACCCTCGGGAACGAAGAAGGGGTATTCGTAGATCTGCCACTCGCTATCATCGGTCCTGAACATCATCTCCACCGGGGACCCGGTATCATTCTCGGGCGTGTAGAGTGTGACCTGCGGTTCGGAGGAATACCAGCCGTTGTCACCGTTTGGTACCTCCGGAACGATACGGTGGGTGACGTTCGGCTCCTCCACGTCCACCTTGATATATCTGTGCTTTTCTGTCTCCAGGTTTCCTGCGAGGTCCTCCCCGAAGAAATGAACAGAATGTTCCCCCTCCCCCAGGTGCCCCAGGGAGTAGTTGCCGCTTCCGTTGAGAGTGTTGTAGACGGAACTTCCGAAGGAATAATGCACCACCGCTATTTCGTTCGGCAAGAACCTTACTTCGGGTTCCTGCAGGAACCAACCGTTCTCTCCGTCGGGTTCCTCCGGTGTGGTCAGGAGTTCGGTCTCGGGGGGAATGACATCGGATATTGAGATATAGTCCTTGTAGAGCATATGGTTGTGCTTGGAGGCGGTGAGATTGATGTCGCAGAACCAATCCAGGACCAGATCGAACTCCACCAGTCCGTCCTGGTCGCTGATGCCTCTCTCGAACACTCCCCGGTTGAAGTTCTGCAGGGTGATGTTCACGTCCGGGACGGGCTCGCCGTTTAGGTCGGTTACACCTATCACGATGTGCGGGTCCAGGTCATCCTCGTGTTCGACGTTCAGGAACAGCTCCCTTGCATCGGAGGTCCATATGCTGGTCAGGGGCTCACCGAGGAGGGTGAACTCCAGCCAGCACATCGAAACCTCGGGGTTGTTCGGGTTGGAGAATTCCCTGGACCACGATTCCGCATAATGTTTCTTCGCCGAGGTGTGGATGGATCCGGGGTCGAAGACCGAGAGACCGCCCAACTGCCTTGCAATATCCTCCTGAAGCCCGTTGTCGTAGGGGAGGTACCTTTCCATTCCCAGTATGCCAACGGAGGTTCTGGAGGAGCCCACATAGGCCAGGCTGCCCCCGTTTGTGTTCTCGGTGAAAGCCTCCCCGAGGGAATCAGAGAAGCGTTGCGATGGACATCCGGATGTATCGTCGAACCATGTGGTAAGGCAAGCGAGCGTCGAAACGAACGGGAGCATATCGCCGTTGGTCAGTTCCTCGGCATCCCTGTCGGTATAGACCACCCCGGCGCCGTAGTCATCGCACCATACCGTGGGTCCACCATGGTCGACGAACTGGACGAAGGATACACCACCTTCCAGTGCCTGGTCCACATCCGATCTGGACAGGGTCCCTTCATCCTCGTACATGGCCATCTTGTCAGTGAAGATATTGTCCAGATATTTGTTCCAGAGATATTCGTTATGGGCGTTGCCGTCCCCCTCGTTATGGGTGTTGGCGCCAATAAGCAGAGCACTTTCGGACCAATGCGCACCGCTTTCTCCCGTTTCATAATCCTTTATCTGTTGGATCTTCTCTTCCCATATTTTGGGGTCATCAATGGCAAGCCGCGACACCACCAGGTCGGGGATGGCATCTTCGATATCCCCCGGTTCTGCAAAATCACCGTCCCCGTCCCGGTCCCAGGTCCCGTCCAGGCATTGAAAGTAGGAGTCGGCGGGTATGGTCCCATCGTCCCAGCCGGAATATGCATTGGAGTCCAGTACAGACTTTACCGGTACCGTTTCCCAGTCACCTGCCAGCAGCACGTATTTCAGTACACCCCATCCGTCCAGTACATCCTTGATATACTGCCTCATAAGGTCCGCATCATCCCCGCCGCCGTTGTATGCCGATGTGATGTCCCCGACCGTCACAACGGATGTGGGGATCCCCATCTCGTTGCGCCAGCAGGCAAGTTCCGAAAGCACATCCTTGTTTTCCTCCCCGGTGATGATGAGGTATTCGGGGGGCAGGTCCAGGAACTCGGTAACGGAGAGCGTGCCCGGGACCAGGCCCGGGTCCCCCTCTATCCTGGATGGTGTGGGTTCCGTCATCTCATTGCTGAGTTCCATATCGACGGTGGTATGGTGTATGTGACGGACCCCGGCGGGACCGTGGAAGGTGAAGGGAAGGTAGTAGATAGTGTAGACCCTGTGGAGCTCCCCGTCGATACGCTGGTACCCCGGACTGCTCCACTGAAGCCTCTCCATAGGTGACACCTCCCGGGGAGCACATATACCCGTCTCATCCCGGGGCTCCCACGGGTTGGTGGCGCGGGGCATGGTCCTGAGCTCCCCTATGGGAAGCCGGACCTGCTCCGTCTCTTTCGTGATGGAGTGGCCCACTATATCCGACCGGGTGCGGACCACCGTCGATATCCACGGGAGCATGGGGGAGCACGGTTCGGGATCGTAAACGACCTGCTCTCGATCCTCATCGGTGAAACCCCATTCCGCTGTACCGTTCACCGAGACCTGTACATCATCCAGCCACAGGCCGGCGGACGGATCTAGAACTATCCGGGAGCTGAAAGAGAGCTCAAGAAAAGCACCCTTTCTTGATGGTGCCGGAGGAGCGCCGTCCTCCGATCCGATCGAAGGGGATGCCGCGAACAACAGACCGGCCACAAACACGGCCAACAGGATCCGGGATGGGACCGGGTTACTGGACCTGAGCATTGGATTTCAAATTTGAGACTCCTTATTAATATATAACGGTGAGATGAGTACAGCAGCTCCCCAAAGTCCCAAATAATGGGCAATAGGGGGTAAGGAACACATTCGTAATCTTGTTCTTTCAATATGATCTGTCGATGGAACAAGGAACCTGGATACCATGGAGCATATTGCCCAGCACGGAAATATGGCCGAAAGAGAAGAGTTGCCCGATATTCCGACATATCTTTCCAAAGTGTGTGTTGTCGAAGTGGAGGGATGGATTAGCTGAAGTATCCAAGCAGATAAAAAAGGTATTTGAGCAACTTGAAGTACCTATTACCGAAGAATTGGGACTTTGGGGATCCTGTTCAGTGTTCGTTTCATAATGTCTATATATGATGCAGAACTTTTGTAACGAAGAAAACAGAAGGAGGAATTTCAAATGAAAATTGAGATGAAGGTCAGAAGTAGTTTGAACATTCTTCCTTGTCGATCTATTATTTTTCACAGTTCTCAAGGAACTTCACCGGCATCCGATATATTCACATGAGGAGATGATATGATATCAAAACGAGTTATAGCACTATTTTCGATGGGTATCATGATATTATCTGTCCTCTCCGTGATATCGGGACCCAATGGAATATCCTCGTCTGGATCCCCTTGTTTCGAGCCATTCTTCAGCGGAGGAAGCGGGACCGCAAGCGATCCGTATAAGATCTCGAACGTCACCGAACTCCAGTGGATGGGAAACACGTCGAACCTTGACAAGCATTTCATTCTGGTCAATGATATAAACGCTAGCGCGACCAAGACTTGGAATTCGGGTGCTGGGTTCGTTCCTATTGGAACGGGAACGAGTTTGAACACTTTCACAGGCAGCCTGGACGGGAATGGATACAATATAACGGGATTGTTCATCAACAGGTCGGGAACGGATTATCAGGGGCTGTTCGGTTATATCGATACCGGTGGGGTGGTGAAGAACGTGATACTCATTGATAGTGAGATCACCGGGAATAGTTACGTCGGTGGTATGGTGGGATCCAACAAAGGAACGGTATCCAATTGTTGCAATGTTGGTAACGTGAGTGCTGATGGTACCAGTCACTTGAGCGGATTCTATGTCGGTGGTATAGTGGGGGAAAACGAAGGAGGAACGATATTCACCTGTCATGCTAGGGGGAACGTGAGTGGAGGGATAGGGGTAGGGGGACTAATTGGATTTAACAGTGGCGGCGGCACGTTGACCAACTGCTCCGCAACAGTATCTGTAAATGGAGATAATTCCGTTGGTGGACTTGTGGGAGGATATGACGAAAGCGAGATATTCAATTCATTTTACAATTTTGAAAAAGGCTTGATAAATGGAGTTAATCATCTTACCATGGGCGGTCTCTACGAAGATCAATACAGGGACTGGATATCAAATGGTCTGTCCCTTGATATACATGATTACAGCACTTCTCTTGTACCATCTGGAGATCGTTACGAAATAGATAATGTTCAAGGGATCAAGGATCTGCTGGGATTTGCATGGGATAATGAATACCGGTTCTGTCTTTCGGAAGACATCGATCTCTCCAGCGATCCTGGATTATTCATTCCATACTTTGGAGCATCCGAATTCGATGGCAATAATCATACGATCTCCCACCTCTATCTGGATTTTCCGAATTCGATGATGGCCATGTTCGGCATTAATCAAGGTGGGATCATTAGGGACCTCGGAGTGATCAATGGGGAGGTAAACGGAACGGATGTGGTCGGTGGGCTGATAGGATATAACGAGAGAGGTAATGTATTTGACTGCTTTACAACGGGCTCTGTGAACGGGAGATGGGTAGTTGGCGGTCTCGTGGGAGACAACCACGATGGCACGATATTTGCCTCCCATGCTAAGGGGAATGTGAGTGGAGGGATGGGGGTAGGGGGACTAATTGGATATAACAGTGACGGTGGCACGTTGACCAACTGCTACGCAACGGGCTCGGTAAATAGCTACACTAGGGTCGGTGGACTTGTAGGTTATAATAATTTTGGCACGGTGGTGAGTTGCTATGCAACAGGCCCTGTGAGTGGTGACACTAGGATCGGTGGGCTCATCGGTTTAAATATTGAAACGCCATTGTTTGACTGCTACGCAACAGGTCCTGTGAGTGGTGACACCAAGGTCGGTGGGCTTGTGGGAGAAGCTAAACTCGTCGTAGGTGCTAATAATGGTATAATATCCAACTGCTACGCAACGGGGCCCGTGAATGGAACCGGCGGACTGGTAGGAGACAATTATGCATACAATGTGTCCAACAGTTTCTGGGATACAATAACAACTGGTCAAGTTTTGAGTTCTGGTGGAACGGGAAAAACAACATCAGAGATGAAGATGAAATCGACCTTCATCGAGGCCGGTTGGGATCTAATCGATGTTTGGCACATGATAGAAAATGTAACCTATCCATTGCTGAGATGGCAGGATGGTGGATATCCATACGCAGAAGCAGGCCCGGATCTGATCATAGATGAGGATACCTTGATATCGTTCGATGGGAGTGCAAGTTGGGACGGGAACGGGATTGCACATTACGGATGGACATTCACGGATGAAACGGATATCGAGCTTGAGGGAGTTAAACCGACGTATTGTTTCAATAATCCTGGTGTATTTCTCGTAACCTTGAATGTCACAAATACGGTGGGAAACTGGGATATTGATTCATTTACGGTAATCGTCAACGACATCACCCCTCCCGTGGCAAATGCGGGCCCAGACAGGACAATAGGTGTCGGAACCTCGTTCACGTTCAACGGCAGCGGCAGTCATGATAATGTGGGAGTCGCGAGTTACACCTGGTCATTCACCGATACCATTCCGATCGTTCTCACAGGAGTCCAAACAACATACAGATTTAACTATACGGGCGTTTATCCGATTACACTGAATGTAACCGATGCCGCAGGTCACTGGAATACAGATACAATGACCGTCACCGTTTTGGACATTACCTCTCCGGTGGCAGATGCGGGCCCTGACAGGACGATAAGTGTCGGAGCCTCGTTCACGGTAAACGGCAGCGGCAGTCATGACAATGTTGAGATTATAAACTGGACCTGGACGTTCTACGACGGCATTGAGAATATTACCATTTACGGTTCAGATCCCTCTCATATATTCAAGGTTCCCGGGGTTTTCCTTGTTACCTTGAACGTAACGGATGCAGCAGGAAATTGGGCAACGGATTCGATGATCGTTACTGTAAATGACAACACCCAACCGATAGCTGATGCCGGAACGGACCAGACCGTGGATGAAGGAACAATTGTTACATTCGATGGGGTCGGCAGCAGCGACAACGTAGGGATCGTGAATTATACATGGAGCTTCATAGACGGGGTCCCGATAACGCTATACGGAGCCCAAGCGGAATATCAGTTCAACGATCCTGGGGTTTTCGTAGTCATACTGAACGTAACTGATGATGCGGGGAACTGGGCAACTGCAACAATGACAGTAACGGTAAGGGACATTACTTCCCCGGTGGCAAATGCTGGATCGGACCAGAGGGTTGCAATTGGATCCACCGTTATCCTCAACGGTTCGTTGTCCACAGATAACGTCGGGATCGTCCGCCATACATGGACATTCAATTATGATGGTGCGCAGAGAACTCTTGAGGGAGCTGAAGTCGAGTTCAAGTTTGACAAGTCTGGAACATACGAAATAGATCTGACGGTTTACGACGAGTATGAGAACATTGGAATGGACACGCTGAACATCACTGTTGTGGATACCGGGGTCGTCAAAGGTATGGTCCTGGACAAAGATGGAGATCCTGTTCAAGGAGCTGTTGTGGAGATCACAGCTTCGAACGGGGAGATCCATACCGCGGCAACGGGTTCCGATGGAACGTTCTCCATCGAGATCTACCACGGTGCTTTCAGCTGGAAGATAACAAAAGATGGTTACAGATCAATATCCGGGAATGGTTCGGTGAACGCTCTTGAAGAGACGGTAATAGACCTATCAGGGTGTCCTTTGACCAAGGAAGGAAAGAGTGCCATAATTTTAATTATTCTCCCGATCTTACTTTTAATTCTGATCCTTGTCGGGGTCGCGATCTTCTTGATCTCGAGGAGAAAGAGGGAAGTATTTATGGAAGAATGATTGGAGGTGGGGGCCCCTTGAAGATGAAGAGCTAGAGCTCTCACCCGAGGGGTCGCTCCCTATGGGGCTTGCGGAGACCATTCCACCTACACTCCCGGAGAATTCCCTTGATGGGGGACACTCTCCACCTTGTGCCATACCCCATGTCGGAGATGCCTGTGATGTGTGTTGCAATTATTGTTCCATATCTTTTTTTTCAAGAGGAATTGAAGCTGTGTTATCAGTAACATTTCCAATTGAATTGCTTTCATCAAAAATTTTCTTATCCAGTCTATCATCTATTGAGTTCTGTAATTTGATCTTATTCCTCCTTCTGATATTCAGTATCAGAATTAAAATAATTATAATTATTATCACTCCAATTGTTAATAAAAGTATGAAATTGAAGCCAATCCCACCTTTATTTCCGATTTGTTCATCTTCTACAAAAAACATCCATTCGAAGGTCTCAAATTCATATTCATTCCCACTAGTGTCTTTAAGAGATCCATTGAGGATCAGAATATGGTTCTTATTAGATTCTAAATCTTTTATTCTAAATGTGAAATTGTTTGATTGGTTGTTCTTTTTAATATCGTAAATAATTCCTGAAGGGGATATACTAACACTTTCAATAAATGATTGTATTGATATGGAGTTGTTAAAGTATATCCAAAACAGTGTTTCCTCATGAATATCAGATGTCGGGCCGTAATCAATAATAGATAATGAGAATTCTGTGGGGACAAAGATATAATATTCCAATTCTATTTCCAAATTAATAAAGATATTATCGTCAAATACAATGTCGTTTAACTCAGATGGAAGAATTCCAGAGGATTCATTGATAATACCGATCATATCAGAGGGGGGAGTGATTGTCATGTTATATGTTCCGTTCAAAGGTAATCCGTATAGACTAAAATATCCGCCTTCATTAGTAATACCAAGCCATTTTTCATCGGTTCTTTTATTTTCAATAGTTATATTTGCACCTTCTAAAAAATAAATATCGTTGATTTTATCTTTATAACTTATTCTACCCGATATCACACCAGTTATTTCTTTAGTATAATCATAATAAGTCAAATTTATCTCAATTATTTTAATCTTGTTAATATATTCATCTCCAATCGCTTCAACATTTAATGAATAATTCAAATATCCTGAACTAGTATTGATAATACCTAGGTCAGCTTGTTGAGGAAATATCTCAATTCTGAAGGGAATGTTTAAAGGGAAATCGTTGAACATCAATGTCCTATCAATGGTATAAATATCGAATAATGTTATATTTCTCACCAAATTAGTAATTATGATATTATACTCATTATTAATTGACATATTATTTGCATCATGGATTATTAATTTTAATGATGAATTGATCTTTAATGTAACTATTTCTATTTTCTCTGATAATATCGAGGGATTGCCAGCATGGTCTATTGCATAGATATTGAATGAATATGTTGTGTTCGGAATCAAATCATCAATCACTACTTGTGAGATATTTCTATCAACTCTAAGCAACTCCACCATTATTTCAGGATTGAGTGAAGAATTAATCTGAATAATGTATTCCTCTATATCAATAGAAATTGATCTATTCCATTTTAAGGTAATATTGAAAGGGCCTATATTATCTGCTTTGAAATCCGTAGGTGGAAGGGGGTTTGTAACATCATTCACTTTCACATTTACAATTTCACTCAGATTGGATTCATATTTTCCATCAAATGATGAGACCCCATAATAAACATATTCATTCTCGGGCAATTCCAGATCTAAATAAAAATGATTGGTCGTTTTACCAATTATCTTCCATTCATCTGATTGATTTGAATAAACATTGAAAGATATGGGAGATATATCATCACAGATCCATGATATATTTACATCTTGTGTATCTGGAATGGCATTTGCAGATACTTCCACCGGAATTTTAGGTGGATATATATTTAAAATTAACGTATGGGAAGATGTCTTCGATGATAATGTAAAGGTATCTAAAAGATTTGTTTTATCATAATGCACGGTAATTTGATTAGCAATACCTTTAATATTATTTGATCCCCTGAATTCATACATTAATACTGTGACGTTTTGAACATTCCCACTTTCATCGCTTTTTCTATCAGCGCCCCCAAAGAAAGAGGTGGAATAGTATACTTCTCCGGAAGAAAAAAACTTTAGGTCTAAACCCGAAATCGTATCATTATATTCATCTAGAAAGGTTATATATTGTTTACCATATATTTTTATGACACTTGAAGAATCAATAAACGTATTGGGGATGCCAGAATAATAATAATCTATCTCAGATTCAATACTATATATGTCGTAATCAAAATCTGAAATATTCGTTAATAATGAATCTATTAATGAAAACACACTATTACTAGTTTTTATAACATATTTGCCAGAACTACCGGGTTTTATTGAGCAGTTAGTAAAAACAATATCATTAGAGCCAATAAGTTCTATTCCTATCGAATATCTTCCAATCTCAAATATATCTACATTATTGATGATCGTATCAGTTTGTGAGGAAATAGTTAATCCTATCATATCTCCTTGACTTGAGTTTAAGAATACAGAATAATCAGTCAATTTTATATTACTACTGTCTCTGAGAGTTATGCCACCTGAATTTTTCCCTGAAGCGAGACCTTTAATGAATTTTAAATAACCATTTCCTCTAAGGCATATACCAAAGCAATTCTCACAATTATCTATTACAAATGTGTAATTAGATATATTAGAGTTAATTGACTTACTGGAGAAAAAAATGATTCCTCTATTACCAAAGGTATTCTCTGTATTATAGGATACATTATTAATAGAAATATTAGTGCCAAAAATATTCATAAGTCCGCTACTTTTATTCCCATTACAATCAATCTTAATATTAGACAATGAGATATTATTCCCCTTAAATATTCCTATTCCTGTGTTATTGTTTTCTTCAAGTGATAAATTTATACCAGATATGGATATATTCTCGGTATCTTCTATCCAGAAACAGAATCCTCCATCAGATGGAGGATATAATGAACCTGGGTTGGTTGTAATTATTTTAACTTGATCAGATGAATTCCCTTTAATAACTATATTAGATTTGTCTATTACCACAGATTCGTAATATATTCCAGGATCAATTATTATTGTATCTCCGTCATTGGAATTATTCATAGCATCTTGAATACTTGAATAAGTTGAATTCACACCCACATATCTGATAGTATTAACATCCATTATTGATTGAATACCATAAACAATATCTATCTCAGATTGATCTATTTCAGTAGAGCCAGTACTTAAAATAAAAATAGCCATGAACAATGTAAATAGTCTCATAAACTCACTCATACAATAAAGTGTAAAAGGAATATTTAAATTCTATGTTTTGTGTGCCGGGCATGTTTGGTATTCCGGAGGTAAAAGTCACCCGAACAATTTGAGAAGGAAGCGACTCTAAAAAGTTTTGCTTAACTGTTCGTATCACAATAGGGGTTCACTCCGCTTTTGAAAGCAGCTCTTTCCATAATTCATGATGTCAGGGTAAATCAGACATCGAAGGGGTCCTCGGTGAAGCTCTCCGCCGGACACGGTCCCAGACAGCTTCCGCAGTGTTCGCACAGCTCTTCGTCCAGCCTGACGTGTCCTTCCTGGATCCGAAGGGCTCCCCTGGGGCACCTTGCCACGCAGATCGAGCATCCGGTGCAACGGGATGCTCTCTTGACGATGGACAGGAACATACCGTTCGACTTTTCCAACGACCGAGGATCGGTTCCCCGGATGATGAGGGTGCCGTCGGGGAACACCTCCACCATGTCGCGTGCCATGGGCCATCCCTCCGGTCTCACGGAGATGCCCCCTGTCTCCGGGTCCGCATTCACGGGGCCCATTATGTTCACCAGTTCCCTCAGAACGGGCCAGGGGACCGCGCTTCCTATCCTTCCTTCCCTTGAAAGACCGTCAACGCAGCTGCTGCTTCCCTCCACCAGCTCGATGATACCGTCCCCTTCGGGCCTACCCCTGGGCCTGAGATCGTCCAGGCGGATACCGAGCTCTTTCGCCAGCTTCTTCATGTGAGGGGGAAGCACCTTGAAACGGTGAAAACCATATTCGATCCATTCATCCGAAAGATCGTTCTTTGTTTTGTAGGACCCGAGATAATCATGCCAAGGTGCCGTATCCGCCCCGGTGCCCGCCACCAGTTCCGATTCCGCCATGTCGCAGGAAGGACATAGCCAGCACCCTATCCTCTGGAACCCCCTGTTGTACAGAGGATTGTAGTCGGACCCCTTGCTGAATATGTACAACCACACCGAGAGGGCGTTCCAATCCTGTATCGGAGAAGCTCCTACCTGGCCGGGGACCCAGGGATTCTTCCAAACCGGGCCCTTGCTCCTCCTTGACTCGGATTCATACCTTCTCTGTCCTATCAATGTGAGGACCCCATGGGGGAACTCTCTATTGATCAGGTTGGACATGGGGCCCAGTTTGCAGACCTTGCAGCACCATCTGTGGTCCCGTCCCGGCGGACCGAAGGTGTCGAGCTCCTCGTAGAAACCGGTTGCGGGTCTTTCCACAATAAGCTCAAGGTCGAGTTCCTCGACTATCTTTCTGACGTGGTCCACAGTCTCGGGGAACTCGAGTCCGGTATCCACGAAGAGTATAGGCGGTACAAGTCCCGCATCCAGGGCCAGAAGTAGTGTGGCCAGGGAATCCTTGCCCCCCGAGAACGACACCGCGGGGGGCAGGCCGTACTGCTCCACGGTCCTCTTTATGAACGATATCGATCGGTCCACGTCCTTTTCGATGATGTCCCTGTTCACCTCCACAACGCGGTCCCATATCTCCTGAAAGGATGAGGCAGGTATCTTCGCGCTCTTTGGGGGAGCGATCCCTGACACGGAGCACCAGCGCATCTTGACCCCCGGTCCGCGGGTCCCCACCATGTCATCAGCACCCTTTCTGGCGGTCCCCGACCCGGTGATATTTCCGCTCTCGTCCAGGACCAGCACCTCGTCCATGGGCTCCACGGTGCCGTCCACATCTGCGATCCCCGGCGACATCAGGTTCTTGCCTTCAAGAAGAAAGGGCACGGCGGAGTCGTCCGCCATGACCCAGCCCGTGGAGGGCCGGTGACCCCGGGACCTGAGCAGCATACCGCCGAACTCCCTGAGCAGGAATGAATATCGGCCCTTTTGGGGGTCATATTTGAGAGAGCCCACCACATGGCCTTCCATTATGACCTCCAGGAGCCTGTCCGGCGCCGGGCACGGGTTGAGAAGCACCGGACCGCCTGCCCTGTCAAGAAGTGAAAAGGTCCCCTTCCCCCACTGACCGTCCACTGTCCTTTCGATGAGGTCCGTGTCAAAGGGGAAGGCCGGCTGGATGTCACCCGGAGGTGTGATCGACACCTCTCGAAGCTCTCCTCCGCATACCGGGCATATTCTCCCTCTGAGAACTGGTGATCCGCATGGACCGCACCATTTGAGGTCTATCCTTCCGTGGTATATCCTGGACATTTCCGACCGGTTCCCATGGTCCTTTGTATTATAACCCTTATGGTCGGGACGCGGCCCCTTTCCCGGATAATCATTTTATATGTTCCAAAATAATATGAGCCCGTATGCCCCACTCGATCAATGAGGATGCCATGTACATTACCCTGTTGTTCCTGGCCATGAGTGCAGCCGACAGGAAGATACTTCGAGATGAGCTGTTCATATCCGAGAAATGTGCATTGGACTACGGGCTGAAGGAGGATGAGTGGGAGAGCCTGCTGAACCTCTCATTCATCACCTACTTCAACGACGGCGAAAAGGCCATCTCCGATGCCCTTAAACATCTTGCAGGCTCCCTGGACAGAAAGAGCAAGGAAGAGCTGGTGGAGGACCTTCTCGCTGTTGCATTGGTGGATAACAGCTATCATGAGAAGGAGAAGGAACTGCTCGGGAGGATATCAGGTGTCTTCGGGGTAACCTGTCCCGATGCTGATGGACTGGCATAGGGCGGTCATTCATCTGATATGCCATCGAAGATCGTCAACCCCTCTGCAGCGCTCTCCTCGGGTCCCTGGGATTCATCATTGTTGGTCCTGCACCTGAGTTCCTCATCCTTCGGTGGGGCTCCCTCTCTCTTCACATGGAACATGGGGCTGAGGATCTCCAGACCCTCGGTATGGAATGCATACAGCATGCTCTCCATTACCGAGGACCTGATGTGGAGCATGTTCGATGGGTCCTGGATATATGCTCGTAACCTGTATTCCACCGCGTGGTCAAGGAACCTTCTGACCACCACCCTCGGGGTCTTCTCCTTGAGCACCCCCGGGCTGGCAAGTGCCGCACGTTTCATCAGGGAACGGGCCTTCTTTGGATTTATATCGTAACCGAGAGATACATCGACCACAACGGCAAGACCTCCTTCGTCAACAGCCCTGGTATAGTTGGTGATGGTCCCCAGCAATACGTTGTTGTTTGGTATCTCGTGGAGCTTTCCGTCCAGGTCCCTGAGTGTTGTGAACATGATCCCCAGGGCGACCACGTCCCCTATGATCTCGGATATCTCGACCCTGTCATTGACGCTGTAGGGTCTCATGGACATCAGCACCAGGCCGGAAAGCATGTTCCCTATGGACCCCGTGGCAGCGAAGGATACCACCAGGCCCACTATCATGGATATGACCAGTATCAAGGTCTGGCCGATGTCCCCGAGACCACCGATGGACAGGAGCGTGAACAAGAATATCAATGATATGATGAAATAGACCATTCCCACGGACCCCTTGTGGGTCAGGGTCATGAGCTGCGGGCTGAGCTTGGTGGACCTGGCCCCGAGCTCCTTGAAGAAGACATCGATGAACCTCTTGATGAGCACTGCCGCAATGATCAGTATTACCAGGAATCCCAGCCTCCCGGCGTTGTCCGAGAAGAAATCGGAGATCCTGCTGGATATGTCCTGCTTGAGCCCGAAGGTGTACAGAACAAGGACGAATATCACTGCAGCGGAAACAATGAACACCAGATATCTCAGGACTATCTCCAGCATGGTGATGATCTGGTTGGGCAGGAGTTTCTTTTCCCCTTCCTTTCTCTTGTTCCTGATGTAATCCCACAGCCTGGTATTTCCCAGAAGAAGCAGCCTTGAGGCCAGAAGGACCACCAGGATACCGATCAGAGAGCCAACTGCATCGGACATCCATTTCCAGATGTATTCATCTACGAACTCGAACATCTTATTGAGCTGGTACGTGACCAGTATCAACGCAAGCAATACCGATAGCCTGTTTAGAAAATGCTGGATGGCAGTATACCAGTCGGCCTCGAGCAGTTCGAACCTCTTCTTTAGGAAGTTCACACCCATGGTAAGCAGAAGATAGAGGATCAGGATCAGAACGAACATTACCAGAAGGACCACCAGATCGTTCCAGTGGTCCACCAGGAAATCCCTGATATCGTCCAGGGTGACCAGCGTCCATTTCCCTTCACCTTCGATCGAGATGTTCCTTACCTCGTCCTTTCCCCATTCAAGGGTAATTGTATCGTTGTAACGAAGCTCCCCGTCATAGAGAACGGTGAGGTAGTGATCCCCGGGACAGGATATCATGGAGAACGATCCGTTCTTGGAGGTCATGGTAGCATTTGAACTCAGGGTCCTGAAATCGGTGAGCATCACCAGGCAGCCTTCAATGGGCTCATCTGTGTCCTTGTCTTTCACATGGCCGGATACCTTTGACATCTCCATGTCGGCGATATCGACCAGAAAATCGTAGATGACAAGTGGGTCCCAGGTGATGTTCAGCTCCCTCTGGTCCACTAACCTTCCCGCCAGCAGACCACCTGTGGTGTATACCTTGACCGTATAGCGGCCTGGCGGAAGGGTCACGTTGTACGATCCTTCGGGTCCGGTCTCCACGATCTTGGGGATCAGGTTCTCCCTTTCGAACAGCAGTGTGTGGTCTTCCAATCCCTCGAGGGTTTCCTTGTCAACAACCCTTCCCTCGACCAGAGGAAGCCTTGTTTCCCCTGCGGAGCTCACCGGCGGCAGTAATGGATAGAGCTGGGACATCAATAGCACAAGAAGAAGGATGGATATGGACCGCCCTCTGCCGGCTGTTCTCATTTGGCTCCCCTACTATATGACTAGTGTCATGACCAACTAATTTTTAGACATAATATTTGGACAATTTCTTGTCAGCCTTCTCTCTTCTTGATGTTTCTCCATAAAATTTCTAGATCACCGGAGTTTACAAGTTATTGACGAATGATGAGT
>JAWOCK010000047.1:0-32318 GCA_046483845.1 Thermoplasmatota archaeon
TACACTGCTCAACGGCCGGGACCCGGATACCGGAAGGAACAGGCCCGCAAACCTCGAATTGGTGAGACTCACCATACCGCGGCGCGTTTATACCTTCAGACATATGGACTATGTGGTGGAGGCGGTGAAGAGGATATGGAAGAAGCGGGAGCAGATAAAAGGCTTCGAGCTATCCTACGAATCCCCCGTGCTGAGACACTTCACCGCAAGGTTCAAGTGGGTGAAGTGAGTGGCCATCAACTGTCCGCAGACCCTTCCAACTCTTCTATTTTCCTTTTGACCTTGACCTCGGCATTTTCAATGGATGCACGATCCCCTATCAGCCTGACAGTGACCTTCATGGGGCCTTGTGGATATGATCCTATGTCCAGGTTCGGGAACTTCCCCTGCAGAGCATTGAGATATGATGCAATCCGGCTCTCACGTCCTTTGAAGAGTATCTCCTTTATTTCCATTTCACCCGCATGTCCCGGCGGCAGGTGATCCTGGAACTTATGTGTACCAACTATGCCCTTGTACTCATTGGGAACACCCGGAAGTATGAATATCAGACTGCTTCCTTCTTCGGTTGTCCCCATGAGTCCCTCCACCATACCCTCCTGGTTTTCTATAGGCTCGAAGTTCCTGGGAGCCATGGCCATCTTCTTGAACCCGGCCATTCCGCTCTTCGGCAGTTCTTTCCCCGGATTCCATGCCCTCCATTTGTTGTACATCCTCTGGAGGGAGCGCTCGTTATGGATCAGGCCTGTACCGAGTGTCCTTGCTACCGCCTCAACCGTTATATCGTCATGGGTGGGTCCCATACCACCACTTATCACGATGATGTCGTAACCGTCCTCTATGAACCTATTGAGTTCCCGGGATATGTCACTCTCCAGATCGGGTACGATCACCCATCTCTTCAACCGCAGCCCCTTCTTGAAGAGCTGTTCCGCAAGGAAGACAGTATTGGTATCCCTGGTCCTACCAAGCAGGATCTCGCTGCCCACCACCAGGGCTCCGACCTTTATCTTCCGGGGGTCCTCATCTACCATGTATGGCCATTGTCGATTCGATTGATAAATTGTTTCCCGTCAATTCCTCTCCACGCGGAAGATATCCATCCCGCCGGCAGGGAGGGCTGACATGATCTGGTCCAGCTCACCGCCCAGTTCCTCCGCCAAAGACTTGGCTGTCTCGGATTTCTTCTTCCTGCCCGGGATGACCCTGAAATAGGTTCCGACACACATCTCCTTCACTGCTTCCTCTGGTCCGAACATGACCTTGGGCACTCCTTCCACGTAAATGGTCCCCACAGCTCCCTTCAGGGGGAGCTTGTCTATCATGTTCTTCTTTCCGCGTATTATGAAAGATCCCTTTGCTACGAACTCACCGGGTTGCGCTGTCTTGCTTACCTGGTCCGGCAGGACCCAATATGCTCCTGCGGAGCCTATGTTGGCGTTCCAGGCCTTGGAGTGCAGTACGGAGAAGTGGCAGGCCTGGACCTTGGTGTCCTCACCTGCTTTTTGGTCCTTGTCTATCCTGGCGACAACGCTTGCAGCCCCCGAGAGGTCCGCGTGGGCATAGATGTCGGAGTCCCTCAGGTATTTCTTCACCACCCTCTCGTTGGACTTTGCATCCTTTCCTCCGATGAGGAGTATCCTCTCTGATGTGAAGCACCATCTATAATCCTCGAACCAGAACTTCTTCAGGGACCTGGGTCTCGAGGCTTTCTCCTCGACCTCCTCCTTCTCCTTCCTCGCCAGGTCAAGTTTTTTCCTTGTCTCTTTCAGTGCCTTTTCTATACCCTCCACTTTCCTTCTTGCTTTCTTGGACCTGCTGTACAACAGGTCCGCGTTCTGATTTATGTCCAGGTCCGGGTCCAGTGCTACATTTTGCTCCCCGTTCTCCGTTTTGATCCCTACTTTGATGGTCATCGATCCCCCGGTTCCCTTTTCAACGTCTGCCACATCGGGGAAGGCGCCGGGGTCCTCGTCATATTTTTTCTTTGAGAAACCCTTGAGAAGGCCGTCGATCCTCTGATAGTCCGTGTAAAGCGCATCTGCCTTTTTCCTGAAGGCCTCCACTTCCTGCCTCCTCTTCTCCAGAGCGGCCTCCTGGGTCCCGAGAAGACCCTCCAATTTTTTGATCCTCTTTTCCTTCTTCGATATGTTCCTGACCTCTTTCACATCACCCTCTTCGAACATATGGGTCTCCAGTGCCTGATTGAGGGAATCCATCTCCATGAAAAAAGTGCCCCTGCCCTGCGATCCTTCATCGGAGAACATTCTTTTAGCATCCGTTCCATCCTTTGCCTTGAAAAAACTTGTGAGCAGTACCGGTTCGACAAGGGTGGCCTGGTCATCGAGGAAATGCACGTATGCACCATCTTTCAGCCTCACCTCGTCTAGTATCTCCCATATCGTGGTGTAGAGGTCCCCGACCCTGTCATCATCCAGAGTTGTTGGGTCCCCCTTCTTTTCGAAGCCCCCCCTGGCGCAGACCTCTTCAGCGTAAGGTGGAGGTAGATTGCACCTCTTTATCAGAAAACGCACCATATCCTCTTTGGTTTCCTCCAGAAGCTCCTTGAGCTTTTCCATGGTGAGATGGAAAGTATCCATACCCGACGGAGGGGGAAGGAACTCCTCTCCTCTCTTGATGGTCCGTGTCGCCCACGATCTGGAGGTGTAAGGCGCTTCTATCTTCTTCCCCTTGACCAGTATGGCGTTCCCGTCCCCGAACAGCTCCAGATACAGTTTCCAATCCTCTTTCTCGTCCCTGTGAGGGTTGAAGGTGAGCACCAGCAGCCGGTCCATCTTGACCTGCTCCACCCTTTTCAATATCCTGTTGTTCAGTGACCTTCTCAATTTCATGGCGAAAGGGGATGGCTGCATCGGCATCTTCCTGTCCACCTTGGACGTAATGAACAGGAAACCACCCATTTTGAAATACAGATCGAACCTGACATAGTTTCCCGCTGTACCACCCAGGGATATGCCTTCCTCTCCACCACCGGTATCCTGTTCCCTGAGCAGCTCGGCCACGGTCCTGTTCTTGGGAGAATGCTCCTTCAGCTGCTCCCTTCTCACGGCAAACCTGAGGATCAGCGTGTCGTAATCGATCTGATAGGCCTTCTGGAAGAAAGCTCCCTGAAGCGGCTCGATCTCCCTCACGAACCTTCTCAGTGCGAGGGAGGAGAGACTCTTTTTCAACATAGCAGACCCTAGAGGGTGCAATTATTAAATCATTGAGATTGATGGACTCGATGTTCCCGGAACGAAACCATAAATAAAGGGTTTGTCGTTCTATTTCATATCCCATAGATGATATAATCTCCCTAATAGGGGTAACGGAGGGACCTGGATGGAGGACGAGACCGTAATCGACGTCGAAAGGAAGCTGGTTGGAAGAACGCCCTACAAGTACAAGTTGACCCAGGAGATGAGTACACTTCCTGCGGATTCCGGTTTCGGAAAGGTCGGTGCCAAGATGGACCCCAAGACCGGAGCCCTCATGTATGACAAGTACGAGGATTGGGTGACCAAGGAGCGGCACATGAAAGAAGAGATAAAGGAGTCAAATATCCGTTTCTCTGAAGAATCCGGGGCTGTCATCGAATTCAAGGAGGACGAGGAGGTCCATCTGAACGTGGACGGGACGGTCAAGGCCCATGGGACCAGAGGTATCATCTCGGTGAACAACAGATCGGAGAAGGACCGTATCTGGGATGTCAATGTAGAGTTCGAGGAGGATACCGGCATAGCCAGGATGGATTTCAGCAATCTGCCCGCAAAGGAGATAGATCCTCAAAAAAGGATATCCAGGGAGTACGGGATCGCCCTTCCGGAACCATCGATCGCCGTGGAAGAGGTGATATCCACACATCCGGACCTTCCTGAGTCGAGGGTGATACTGAAGGGGGAGCCATCGCATATAATCCTTCAACTGGGCATCAAGAACCTGGCAATAATCCCCTATTCTAACATGTTGATCAGAAAGAAGATACCCAAACAGCTCAAGAACGTCATGTTCCCCGGTGATACGGGGGAGGACGTTGCCATAGATGAAGGCGATCTGCTCTGGAGGATACCGGCTATCAAGCCAGGTGAAATGAGGGTACTCAGATACGAGGGAGATATTGACCCGAACGTCAACGACTCCATACCCACCGGCGATGTTCTTGTCGAAGCAAACGGCGAGGATATACTGACCAATATCGTGGTCAGTGATTTCCATGCCATGTGCAAGAACATGTACTTTATCGAGGCCGACGAGACCGATGAGCCAGGTGAGTGGGTTTGCCGGTTCGTGGTCGAGAACACCTCCGATTTCGAGGTGGAGATAATTAGGGTCGAGGTAAAGGATCCCCGGTCGGGGAGCGTCTTCCTGAACATGGATACGCCGGGTTATTACGTTAAACCGGATGAACGGTGGGAATCGGACTCCTGGCTCATAACCCGGGAGGAGAGACCTAGTTTCATCAAGAACCTTGTACTCAATGTGGTTCCCGGACTCTCCCAGAGCATCAACTACCGGCTGATGAAAGAAGGAGGCTCCTTCTATCCTGCGGCAGTGTCCTTCAAGAAGGACTTCGACAAGAAGGAGGTGGAGGCAAAGAGAAGTACGGACATAAGCGCCACCCTGACCGTGGAGAACACGGGATATGCGGATATAGAACAGGTCTTCATAAGAGACACCTTGCCGAGATATTTCCTTCCTCCCGATCCAAGTTCGCTGAGGGTAGAAAAGGCAGGGGTTCCGTTATCCGACAATGTAGGGGTGCATGTGGAGCCCGACGAGGTGGACCCCTCCACACCACAGAAATTCTACATCAGGGTGGATGACCTGTCGAGATACGCGGGTCCGCTAAGACCCGGGGAGAGATTGTTGATAAATTACACAACCACCGTCTACCGGCCGGAGCCCGAGGAGAGGATAGAGGCACCTGCGGAGGTGGATTCAAGGACATATCTCCCCGGTCCGGTGATAACCGCAGAGGATACCGCCGGTGCTCCCGTTATCAGCACACTTCAGGTGCTCAGGAAGTTCTCCATCGGGAAATCCATCGAGCAGGGCAGCGGTTCGGGAGAGTACAATATCGAGCTCATGTACCGCAACAGAGGCAGCGATCCTATTTCGGACCTGGTCATGAAGGACATCATACCCGAGAACTTCAAGGGCTACAATTACAGTGAGAAGCCCAATGAGGAGACCACACCGGAGGGTATGAGCATACTGGAATGGAATATCCCCAAAGTGGAACCCGGAGAACGGCTCATAATCTCATATTCCCTCAGAGGGGAAGGGGAGTACCACCCCACGGATGCCCAGATATTCTACAATGGTTGATCCTTGGGATCATAGACCAGAATAATGCGGTGATGCTTATTTGAAGGGCGGTCTCTTCGGTCCGGGCCGAGCCCTTTTCGGAACCGGCCTTCTGGGTACCTTTTCATTCTCTACGGCCCTTCTGCCTCGTACTGGATCTGCGGGGTCCGACTCATCCTTTCTGACCGCCTTGGTGAAGAGGTAGATGGCGAAATCCACTACAAAAGGGGAAAGGACGATTATGATCAGGGCGATCACCATGTTCTTCTGGGAGTTGGGGTGCCAATCCGTCTTGCCCTCCATCCATAATTTTATTATTCCGAACCAGGGGAGCTCTCCCACCGATTTACCTATCACCCATTCCTTCTTTACGGGCTGGAGCCATGGATCGTTGAGATCGAAAGTTGACGTCTGGTCGATTTCCAGATTGTCATCGCCCTTGGTGATATAACCCGAATTGGGTGGTAAGAGGTTGTTATGGAAACTGTTCAATATACTTCTCAGATCGATCCTGATATCCCTGACGGCGGGCCACTCGTAATCGGGGATGGTCAACATTCCCTTTTGAGCATGGAGACCCATGGAAGGAACATCATAACTTCCTCCGGTATGGTTTCCAGGATCGTAGTCGGTCCGGTTGAATTCGATATACAAGACCGCTCTGTGTATTATGGCGGTCCTTTCATCGTTGCCATTTGGTTTGAAGATGATCACATCCCCGTAGGAAGAATATGACCTATGCCCCTTCTGTAAGCCTTCGTAATAGGGGACTATCGGCCGATCTCCGGTGTCCTTCACGAATACGAGGTCCCCGGTATCTATAACACCTATCGAGGAGAATTCATCGGAATGCTCCATGGACCCGGATTGGACAACGACAAGGGGAGGCCAGTTCCCGGTGTAGGTGTACAGTCCGCCTATGATTATGAGTAGAACTATAACAGCAGCCATGAAATCGAACAGGAAATTGCCCCCTCCTTCCCTCAACCTGCTCATTAAGGTGGGTGTTTCCCGCTCCTCTTCTTCCTTGAAGGGGGGTGTTCCGGGCCTTCTTTTTCTGGGTTCAGCTCCCATTGAGGGCCTGTATGCGGGGGGTGACCTTTCGATCCTTCCGCCACCGCCAGTTGCCTTTGAGCTTCTGGCCATTTACTCACCGGTTCAACTGGTGTAAGCTCCCCTTGATAATAAGCTTTATCCGTTCACCTCCAAGAGGGGTTTTCGAGCAGATAAGATAACCTATTTATCCATTGACATCACTAGATGACCATGGGTAAGCTCCTTGTCTGCGGGAACCTGAACATCGACAGGATATTGGAGATTGAATATCTACCAAGGGAAGGACAATCGGTTCCCGTTAGATCTCAGAGGATCGTCCATGGGGGTTGTGGCGGGAACATATCGATCTCCGCTGCAAAGCTCGGCACCCCTGTTATGCTCTCATCGATAGTGGGCACCGATCTGGATCCGACCTACAGGGATTCTCTGGAAATGGCTGGGGTGGACCTGTCCGGACTGGTGATAGATGATGAGCTTCCTTCACCCTGCTGCACGGTCCTGTCCGCACCCGAGGGTAAACAGGCCTACCTGTTCGTTATGGGAGCCATGGAAAAGCAGGGAGATATGGATCTCCCTGCAACTGATGATATCGATCACCTGCATATCGCTACATCCGCACCGAACCTCTGCAAAAGGGCCTCAAAGGAATTCTATAAAAAGGGTATTCCCGTGGGTTTCGATCCGGCACAGGAGATATACTTCAGATGGAAAGGTTCCGAGGTCGAAGAGGTCCTCGAGTATACCACGAGGTATTTCGGGAACCTTGGCGAATGGGAATATCTGATGGACATATTGAACATGGACCGGCATGAGAAGAGTGTGGATGGTATCATCTATCCATTCTCCGAAGATATCTTCGGCCTGATAGAGGAATCGATCGTCACCCTGGGTAGGAAGGGGTGCTTGATCATCAATGCAGATGGTGCTGTGCTCTCACCCCCGAATGAACCCGCGTGCATCGTGGATTCCACAGGTGCCGGTGATGCGTTCAGGGGAGCATTCTATACAGCTTTGATGAAGGGGAGTTCGTCCGTGGAGGCATCGAGGTTCGGGAACGCCATGGGGGCCCTCTCTTTGAGCTCTCCGTCACCTCAGGACTATGAGGCGGATTGGGATAGGTTACGAGGCATGGTTGAGGAATGAGACCCGCTCAGCTCGCCCATCATTCATCAATGATCAGCTCTGTCTCTTTCATCATTGCGGGAGCTACCTTATGATCTTGGAGTATATAGGTCTATTTTCCATCTCATACCGCATGGTGTCCATCATCTGCCCCATATATCGAAATTATTTAATGTAAAATGTCTTTATGGAAATCGTGAGCGGTGTAAAGGAAAAGATCGATGCCCGCCTGAAGGAAGGGCCGGTCCATATAACACTTGTAGATCCGGACAAACAGGGGCCAAAGGAAGCTGCCAGGATAGCCAGGGAGGCGGAAAGGGGCGGAACCCACCTTTTCCTTATCGGAGGGACCACTGGCGTCGACAACGAGAAACTGGGTTCCACGATCCGGTCAATAAAGAACGGAACGGATACTCCACTTGTCATCTTCCCCACAACACATGCCGTCCTCTCACGCTGGGCAGATGCGGTTTTCTATATCAGTCTCATGAACTCCAATAATGTGGATTTCGTTGTGAGGGAAGCCGCAAAAGCATCGCTCAAGCTATGCGAGATGGAACTGGAAGTGCTTCCGGTGGGTTATCTTGTTTTCGCACCAGGAATGACGGTTGGCCGGGTCGGGGACGTGGACCTCATAGAAAGGGATGATATGCAGACCGCCATGGGATATGCAAAGTCCGCCGAACTTTTCGGCATGAGCTACTGCTATATGGAAGGTGGTTCGGGGGTTGAGGAGCCGATCCCCTACGACATGATCTCCGCTGTAGGTTCGATATTGGATATTCCCATTATCATCGGAGGTGGTATCCGCGACCCGGATACTGCCTCGGGATTGGTAAACGCGGGGGCTGATATGATAGTCACCGGAAACATGATGGAGCAGAGCGGCGACCTCGCAAAAGCGGTCAGGGAGATGATACTTAAAATGGAAGAAGGATGGAGAAGTAGGCGGTGATCAAAGTTTGTAAATACATCATCGGTTCACCTCTGGGCGATCTATCCGTCAGCTTCTCGGAAAAGGGACTCGTTTCCATCTCGCTTTTCGGATCTGATAACAAGAGGAGCGGTTTTTCAAAGCTTTATGGCCCCGATGGCGGAGAGCGGCTCTCGGCGGTGAAGAGATACTTGAGCGATCATTTCTTCTTAAGGGGCCCCGGCAGATGCGATATCATTCTGGATATGGAGGGCATCTCGGAGTTCAGAAGGTCCGTATACCATGAGCTTATGAAGGTCCCATTCGGAGGGGTTGTAACCTACGGAGCCCTTGCCGATAGGATAGGCAGACCGGGTGGGGCCAGGGCCGTTGGTCAGGCTTTGAACAAGAACCCTTTCCTGATAGTGGTCCCGTGCCACAGGGTCGTCGCATCCTGCTCCGGCGGTCTCTCTCTTGGCGGGTTCGGTGCCGGCATCGATGCAAAGAAGCTCCTGCTGAGGCTGGAAGGCCATGACAGCAATGATGTCCAGGGTCTCTGATCATGAGGGGGCCGTTACCAATTGTTTTATATATGCAAAATAATTTAGGGTTGCCTAGTAAATGATGAAGCGAAGGTCAAAGGTATGAACCCTATCTATCTTCCCAAGAACAGACGCCCCCTATCCACCGCGAAGAATGGAGAGATCGTTGTGATCAGGGAGATCGCAGGAGGTAGAAGGGTCAACCTCAGGCTTTCGGAGCTGGGCCTCGGTCCCGGTTCCAGAATTACCGTGCTGCGCAACAGCGGAGGTCCGGTCATCGTTTTCTACGGCGATACCAGAATGGCACTGGGTCATGGTGTCGCATCCAAGGTTCTGGTGGAATAGTGATCCAAAGCACCGGAACGGATACCTTTGTAAATGGGGCTTATGGTTCTGTGAAATGACCTGGCCATAACCAACACCATATCATGATATGATACCAATAGGTCCGGGGCCGGATATGCCGGCCCCTTTCACACGGACAGCATCAATGCTCCAGCTGCTTTTTAAGAACGATGTTCCCTGAAAGGGATGCATAGGGAGATGAGTATATGTTGATCCTGGAGATTGTGTTCTCCAGATCCTCCCTGGAATTCACTTCGTAGACCCTGGATGGGAATACGTGCACATTTCCTTCTATTGAGATATCACTAAGTGTGTTCGAATCCAGTTCCTGTTTTATCTGCAGCAGATCATTGAAGCTGCGTATGTTTCCTGCAGACAGCTTTTTTTTCATTTTGATCCACCTTTTTCTTCCTTTCTATACTGGTACCCCTTCTGAAGGATGCATTTTATCGGTTCAAGCATTGGTGGGGTTCTTTCTAATATCGTCGAAGTTCATGTACAATCCAGATGAACTCCATGATCGCGGTTCTCACCATTACCAATATGGAATGCAACCCCTTGAAGGGATGTACTATATGGGATTTGGAGCAAATAAAGGTTTTCACAAAACTCACGAAGATCTTGCTCGGGTTTACACTTATTGATGAATCAGGGATCGTTCATGTTCGAAAGTTTGATCATGGCAAAAGGTGACAACTCGGGATCGGGACAATTTCAGCAAAAGTGTTTATAATCGGGCATTTACTGGAGATGCCATGAATGAGGGAGCAAGGGACCTTGCACCGGAAAATATTGATTACAATGCAGACTACAAACCCGACTTCCATGACTTCTATGATCTGATGAAGTTCAGGGTGAGCAAGATATTGCTCGTTTCCTCGCTCTATGATGCCTTCACACTGGAGGAGGATGGTCTGATCTTCGAGCAGCTCTCCGAGGAATACCGGGAGCTCACACTTCCGTTTCCCCCGCAGGTAATCAGGGTCTCCTCGGGAGAAGATGCATTGGAAGAGCTCAGGACCTCCATGTACGACCTGGTGATAACCATGGCCCGCATCTCGGACATGGCACCTCTGGAATTCGGTGAAAGAGCCAAGGAGATAAGAGAGGACATCCCCATAGTCCTCCTATTGACCGATGCAGGAGACCTCACTCAGTATGGGGACCGGACCTTTGAAGGGTCCATTGATTATACATTCTTCTGGAACGGGGATTCCACACTTTTCATGGTGATGACGAAGTTCATAGAGGACATAAATAACGTGGACCATGACATATCCACTGGCCGGGTAAGGATAATCCTGGTGGTGGAGAACAATCCCCGGTTCTATTCTGTTTTCCTCCCCATTATCTACACCGAGACGATGAGGCAGACCCAGGCCCTGATAAGCGAGGGTCTCAACGAGCATGAGAAGATGCTGAGAAAGAGGGCGAGACCCAAGATCCTCCTGGCAAGGGATTACGATGAGGCACAGAACATCATCAAAAAGTACAGGAAATATATTCTTGGGGTCATATCCGACATATCCTACAGAGTTGGAGAAGAAAGGGAAGAAGAGGCAGGGATCATTCTTGCACAGGAGATAGGGGAAGATCTGCCAATAGTGCTTCAGTCATCCAAGATGGAGCACAAGGACAAGGTCGAGGCCATGGGGCTCTCCTTCATCAACAAGAACTCCGATTCCATGCTTCATGACCTCAGGGATTTCTTCAACAAGGACCTGGGATTCGGACCTTTCTGCTTCAGGACAAAGGACGGGACCGAAGTGGGCAGGGCAAATGACCTTGACCAGTTCACGGAACTGCTCGAGAAGGTACCTGCAGAGTCCATTGACCTTCACGGAAGGGCAAATGAATTCTCTAAATGGCTTATAGCCCGCCAGGAAGTGGACCTTGCCATGAGGCTCAAACCGAAGAAGGTTACCGACTTCAGAAGCACCGAGGAGATCAGACAATATCTTCTCAGGGAGATCCGGGAGACCAAGAGAAGGAAACAGCTGGGACTCATTATTGATTTCGACAAGCAGAAGTTCGAGTTCCAGGGATCCGTAACGAGACTGGGGAGCGGCTCCCTTGGGGGAAAGGGGAGAGGAATAGCATTTCTTTCCATGCTGCTTCACCAGAGCGGGATAAGGTCCAAGATCAAGGGATGCAAGATCAGAATACCCGATACCATGGTCATCGGAACGGATGTTTTCGATCACTTCCTCGACGAGAACGATCTCCATGATGTTATCCACAACCCTCCCTCCGATGAGGAGATATCCGATATGTTCCTCAAGGCCGATCTCCCCGAAGAGATCAGGAGCTCCTTGAGGACCTATCTGGAGAATGTTAAGGTCCCCATCGCGGTAAGGTCCTCCTCGCTTTTGGAAGATTCTTACAATCAACCCTTCGCAGGGATCTATTCCACTTACATGTTGCCGAACAGCTGCGGTGATATCGAGGCGAGGTTGGAGCAGCTATGCCGGGCGATAAAGCTAGTCTATGCTTCTACCTATTACAAGACCGCAAGGGCGTATATCCAGACAACGGTCCATATATCCGAGGAGGACAAGATGGCCGTTGTTATCCAGAAACTGGTGGGAAACGATCATCAGGGGTCCTATTATCCGATCTTTTCCGGTGTTGCACAATCCAACAACTTCTATCCGGTGGCACCTTTGAAGAGGGAAGAGGGAATAGCCAGTGTGGCTCTGGGTCTGGGAAGGATAGTGGTGGAGGGAGAGAAAGTACTCAGCTTCTCTCCGGAACACCCCAATGTTATCCAGGGATTCTCATCTGCCGAGGACGTTCTGAAAAACTCACAGGATCATTTCTATTCCCTGGACCTGGAACACGATGTCTGCTATGATCTGAAGGAAGGAGAGGACGTGACCCTGGTGACAAATCCCATCTTTAGGGCGGAAGAACATGGTACCTTGACCAAGTTGGCCTCGACCTACGATGCAGATGACGACCGGATAAGGGACGGGATAGAACATCCGGGTCCGAAGGTCATCACCTTTGCCGGGATACTTAAGTACGATATGGTCCCGCTGGTCGACATCCTGAACACCGTATTGCAGATCGGCAAGATGGGCATGGGGCGCAATGTGGAGATAGAGTTCGCAAGCTCCCTTGACAAAAATGGCGACCCGGAGTTCTACCTCGTCCAGATAAGGCCCCTTGTGACACTTAAGGAGAGAAGACAGGTGGTGATCTCAGAGAAAGAGTCCGAGAATGCTCTGCTCCTGACCGATAAAGGACTGGGCAACGGCATGATCGAGAGGATACACGATATAGTGTTTGTGGACCCCGATAATTTCGATAAATCCATGACCCCGGAGATAGCGTACGATATAGAGAGGCTGAACCATGAGCTTGAAGGGAAACCCTATATCCTGATAGGACCCGGTAGATGGGGAACACAGGATAGATGGCTCGGGATACCCGTACAATGGGACCAGATCTCCGGTGCAAGGGTGATGGTGGAGGTGTCCCTTCCGGATTTCGTAATTGATCCTTCCCACGGCACCCATTTCTTCCACAACATAACCTCGCTGGGCATCCCATACCTCACGGTCATGCATAACAGGGAGGGGCACAGACTTGAATGGGACCGGTTGAGGGAAATGAAGGGCGGAAAGGGAAGATCTCCGGTGAAACATGTAAGAACGGACGAGGCCTTGAGGGTGAAGGTGGATGGTAGAACGGGAAAAGGCATCATTGTTGAGATGGACCCCCATGAGAACAAATCACTTATCGGGACATGAAATTCGATCATGGGAAGGTTGTGTTCCGATCTGTATCGGTATTGCTGAGATATGAATGTCCCATCCGCGGTCCGTCGCGGAGTAAAGAATGGGTAACGAACAAAAGACTTATCTTTCAACCCCGGGATAGCGTCACCGGATTCAATGAGATGGTTTGCAGTATCGGACCTTCACGGAAGACCGAATAGATACCTGAGCCTCTTCAGGGAGGTTGAAAGGAACCCTCCGCCAGCAGTGTTGATGGGAGGGGACCTCTTACCGAGAAAGGGACCCGTGAAGGAATTCATGGATGAATTCCTCTTCCGGCCCATCAGGTCATTGAGAAAGAGCGGGATCAGAACACGGTTCCTTGTGATAATGGGGAACGATGATCCGAAGGCCCATGAACATCTTTTTTTCCAGGGGGATGAGGAGGGGGTGATCGATTACATACCCATGAAGACCACTAAGGTCCACTCCTTCACGGTTGCCGGATACCCGTATATCCATCCTTCACCATTCCTGCTGAAGGATTGGGAGTTGTACGATGTATCGAGGTACGTCGATCCCGGTTGCGTTTCTCCCCCGGAGGGCATACATACCACGGATCAGAACACTGATGAGCTGAGATTTCACACAATAAAGGACGACCTCGATGAGCTGGCAAGGATCTCGGACCCGAAAAGAACCATCTACCTGTTCCATTCTCCTCCATTTGAAACAAACCTTGATATGGCCGATATCGGGAGCCAGAAGATAGATAGTGTTCCCTTGAACCCGCATATAGGTTCGGTTGCAATAAAGAGGTTCATCGAAGGTCACCAGCCTCCCGTCACGATCCATGGACATGTACACGAATCCTTCCATATGACGGGCAGGTTCCATCAGAGGATCAAAGGAACCTTGGCCATATCCGCCTGTGGAACAGAAAAGGGTCTGCCACTGATAGAATTCGATCCGGAAGGTATCATGGAACCGACAAGAAGGATACTGGATCGATCATCGTTTCCTTAGAGAACCGATCAGCTCCAGCTTTTCAGCACTCCCATAGAGGGAATCCAGATGGGATGCCCATGTGGACCTTTCCATTATATCCTGGTCGGTTATGATATGTACATCAAGGAGACCGCCCGTGCTGTGGCCTGTCCTCTCCTGGTTCTCCATGTCCAGTTTATGGCTCCACTCGTCGAACCAGACCTGCAGGTCCTCCCTCTGTTCCTGAGAACCCTTGAAATGGACTATCAGATCAATATCGGATGCAGGTCCTGCCGTGCCATCCTTTGTGGACCCGGTCAGATACATTGCCTTCACCCCCAGCCTTTCGGGGTCCAGCGATGCTATGATATGCTCCAACTTTTCCCTTCTCCATCTGGAATGATCGGGAGGCTCCATGTAGGCAATGGCCTCGTTCCTCTCTCCGTCCATGTGTACCGTCAGGGTCCCTCCTCGGGATGGTTCGGATATCTTGATGAGTCTGACCACCTCGGCCATCTCTTTTGATGAGGGAACGAATGAATCCAGGTGATTATCGGATGCCATCAGTAGATCCCTGTTCATTTTCACATCCTCTTCATCAGGATATAGAGGGAGATACATTATTCCCGCTTCAACAAGGTCCTGGAAGAAATGGGTCCCAAATGACAGTTCGGGAAGATATCCTCCCTTTCTCCTTGCTATCTCGATAAGTAATGAGGTGTTGTTGATATCCTGATACTGGATAGGTACACCGAGTTTGATGTCCCCTCTGCTCCCCCAACGACCGGGCCCCATCAGTATGAACTTCCTCTTGGGGAGCTTCTCGTTCAGGTCACCGATGATCCTCGCTACATTGAGTATCTTCTCTCTGGAATCCAGCTCCTCGTATCCTTTTGGATTAACATACACAACATATTCCTGATTCTTGATCACGGATGAGGTCACATATCTGTTTGCGCTGAACAGGATCATCTCATCGGATATGTCCTTCGGAAGTGGTGCGGCATCAAGCTTGTGTGCCTCCGTCTGAGGTCTGCATTGAAGAATGTAGACATTTCTTCCGTCCGATGCAAATTCCACGTCCACGGGAAAACCGAGCTTTTTATTCAGAAGGTCCATGACCTTCACGAGGCTCTTCAAATGAGGATGTTCTCCATCGAATCCATTGAATGTCACCACCATGTCCTCATTGGATGTGTCAACGAGAGATGTTGCAGGGGTTATCAAGCTCCCTTCCCGGTATATGGAAAATATCGTCCTCAACATGGGATATTCCCTGCCGTATTCCCTGATCATATCCTCCACAAGTATCGTTTCGAGCCTGTTGTCCTGGAGATTTATCACATCCATGTACCTCTGTGAGTACTGAACGGACTCATCCACCAGGGAATTCACCCTGAGCTGAGGTCTCCGCGGGGAGATCAGTGTGGGATAATCATCTGCCACCCTGTCCACAGCTCTCGTTCCAAGTCCAACGACCATTCTGAGGATCCCGTCCTCTCTTCTTATCCGTGGAGACCATCTGAACTCGTTATTTGTCAGTGCCACACCGGCATAGGCAGGGATGAAATATGGTCCGACCCTTGTTCCCACCACCTCCTGGATTATCACTCCCATGTATTCAAGAAGGTCCAGCATACCCCTTTCCCGTCTGTACTGTATCGCATTAGGGTTGAATGTGGATGCCCAGACCTCTGCAACCGCATCTTCCAGTTTGCCGAGCCTTTCCTCCGGTGTGCCCAGGTTCGTGATGAAAAGGCTTTTGTATTTTCCGGAAAAGGCAGCACCGAAGGAATCCTCCAGATGGCTGGACGATCTGACGATAAGAGGTACATCCCCGGCTTCTCGCAATATCTCCTTCAGACCATTTGAAATTTCCAGGGGGAACACACCGTTCTTGAACATCTGTTCGAGAAATGGTTGTTCGTTCCGGATCTCCGCCGGTTCCAGATATTTGATATGTGCGACCTCTTCAAGGTCATTGTAGTTGATGAACTCCCTCATTGTATCGGAGCTGATGTACCAAGACCTTGCAAAGGAAACATCCTTCAATTCATCATTCTTTTCACTTTCGTGTCTTATTATCTTCTCGGCAAGTGCTATCCCCGAGGCTTTTCCGCCCAGAGTTCCGACACCTTTCGAGGGACCGATAATATTATCCATCATAAGGGCAAAATCCTCGACACGGAAGTAGTTCTTGGCAATGTTTATGTACTCCAGTTTCGAGGTGAGGAACCTTCTTATGAGATTGGTCCTGATCGTCATTCCATCCTCGAGGGACAGGAACCTTTCCTGGGGAGGTACACTGAGATACTGATGGAGGATATTGGTTATTTCGGACCTTGAGATATTTGGCTGCTCAGATGCAAAGAGAAGCGGTCTTGTTTTTGATTGCTTTAACCAGAGTTCTATCAGGTCGAGTATCTCCCTGGGTTCCAGGATCTCTTTTGCTATCTCGAAAACAGCCTTCTGGACCCTTTTCAGTGCGTTTATATCGCTTCTGGGATTGGGGATGTTGATGCCGCACCACGCGGAATCCTTGGAATCCACAGGACACAGACCATTCATGATATTATCAAAGGAGATATCCTTGTAATGTGAAAGGAAATAGATCATCTTCCTCGTTATCATGAAGAGGGTTGATGGTTCGGTCTTCAAGAGGACATTGAGGGTCAAAACCCATTCGTCCTCCAATCCCTTTGCTTCCCCTTTTTCCTCATCTTTTCTTGAGGATATCTCCTTGAGCATATCCCTGTATCTGCGTAATTGTCTGTCCGCTTGGGTTTTCTCCAGGAATCTTCCCAATCTCTGGGAAATGGTATTCAGCATCTTCCTCTCTTCTTTGAGGAATGGTCCTTCATCCATGGTCTTTCGTTCTCTTATGTAATATACCTCTATGTTGCCCATTCTCTTTCCATCGACGACGATGTCAGTCGAAAGGCACCACGGTGAGGATATGAACTTCTCCGTCCTGAACGATCTGTTCCCGTATGTTATCCGGGAACATACGATATCCGGATACCGGAAGCCTTTGGGGATTGTGTCTACAATATCCTGGAAGATCGAATCGATCGGTGCGTTGCTGGGAGCAAGGATATCGGAGATATTGTATAAGCATTCGAGCTCCTTCTTCCTCTCCTTGAGGTCTTCCTTCTCCCTGTTGTTTTCATCATCGGTCATCCTTGTCACACATCCTGTATGGAACTAGGCTTCTATGAGCTTTTGCCAGGTTTTCGGGCTGAGATGGTTCCTTCCCCGCTTTTCCCATCGATCCTGATGGTGAGGGGTTGGTCCATCCCAATATGTGTAAGATGGCCTCTCCGATCCACCTTTCCAAGTCCGGCGAGTGTATCCCATGGTATCCTATCTGCCTCACTGGGAGGTACCGTGAAATAGCACCTTTTAAGGGAGCTCATGTTCTGGAAGAAATGGGATCCCTGGGAAGGATCTATCATCCTTCCGCTCACAGGTGTTTCAACTATCGCTTTCGCCCCTGATACATCCGACCAGTTCAATGGTATGCCAAGCCAGGGATCGGACGAACCCCACCTCCCGGGTCCGATCAGTATGTAGGGTCTTTCCTCATCAAGCAGTTCCCGATTGATCGATGAGATCTCTTTTGATACCTCTCTTGAGATGGAAAGGTCCAATTGTGGATCTGTTACGAAAACGATATCCCTACAGGACCTGTCCATGCCATTCCCAAGTACCCGCTTTGACCGAAGCAGCAGGACCTCGTCATCATCCGGTTCGATATCATGTTCGGTGGACCCCCATCTCGCTACCATGGACCTTATCTGAAGTATATCCAGCGAAATACGCCTCTCATTATTGTCGATGTTGACGGTGAACTCTATCTCCACCGGACCTCCGAGCGCCTCTTGTCCGATATCCATCACTTCTCTTATGACCTCGGGAAGCGGCAACATCCCCTCTTTCAGAATGGGTGAGTAGTCAACAACCTTTGGTCCGTCTCTGAAGGGCCCCGGATAGAATCTATCGGATCCTGGGTCAAGGGTTGAAACAAGGAGGTCTGCGGTTCCCTGGCTCAAAGCTACCTCAAGATCGAGCACCGATAATGTCGATCCCTCCTCCGGATGGGTCCTCGGGATACCCGCCCCCAGGTCCACGGCATAGAACTTCCTCTGGGTTGAATCCATCAATTCCTTTGTATCGTTGAAGAGTGATATCTCGGGTCTCGCAGGGGAGAATTTCCATGCACCCATTCCATCCACGATGGTCTTCCCGAGACCGATCGCCAGGCTCACGGTCCCGTCCTTTCGATCACAACCGGGTAATGGCCAGAAGTCATATGACCTTGCAACGCCGGAGATGTTGGGATAAAAAAGTTCCCCGTGTCTCTGTCCCGATATCTCCTGGATGATCACACCCATCCTTTCCTCTTCCAAACGATTGTTCGTGGTCCGGATATAATCTCTTGCACCCTTGAAGTATGTGGAAGAGTAGACGAACTTCACTGCCCTTGCGAGGTCCTGGAACCTTTTATCCTCCGATGGATCATTGTTCGGGACCATTGCGGAGGAATAGACCCCTGCAAATGGCTGGAATATTGCATCTTCCAGAAGCGAGGAGGACCTGACGGAAAGAGGACCTTTGAAACTCCTCACGATACTCATGAGATCCCCCGTGAGGGTCGAGGGAAGGTCTGCAGCAAGGAAACGTTCCGATATCCGTTCGTCCTTCAGCTCCAGAAGGGACCTGTCCAGTAGATGGTTCTGTTCCATGAACTCGGAGAACATATCGGTGCAGATGATGACCATCCTCGGGATCCCCACATCCGAACCTTTGAACCTCTCCTTCTCGGTTCTGTTGATCATTCTATCCATGAAGGCAAGTCCTCTGGCCTTCCCCCCCATGGGCCCCTTTCCTATCCTCATGACCCGAACACTCTCCGATGGCCAGTTCCGCGAATAACTCAGGACGGCTCCCTTTTTATCGATATTACGGTATGAATATATGATGGTCCTCAGTAGGTCGGTGGTTATCTCTCCATCACTTTGATATGTCCGTGATACCCATTCTGCTATCTCGAACTCCAGCTGGGACAACAGCCAATCTATAAGGGACCCTCTATCGATCACCTCGCAGACCGATGGGTTATCAGATGATCTCAGGGACCGATCGAGGGACCGCAGACTTCTTATCTCACCTTTTAGGGAGCATCCGGGGGTGCATGCAAGGTCCCCGGGGATCATTATCTCTCTCAGGAAGGAATCAATCTGACGGTCAACATTGTCCTCCCGGTACCTGACCGTGCGTATGTTCTCCTTCTTTTCGGGGGCCGGCCCTTTTATGATCTGTATAATAGGAATGGAGAACGGTCCTTTATCATCAAGGGGACCGAAGACAATGATGCCTAGGACCCTCCTTCTTCTATCTTTGGTAATGTTCACCGCATCCGAAAAAGATCCTGTGATGACCGGGCGCGGCAACCTCGAGGAGAGTCTCTGTCTTTTTCGTATCGAAGCATCGTCTCCGATCAGATAATCATAAAGGTCCCGGTTCACGTTAGAGAATATCTCAAGCGCCCTTGAGGTGTCACCGACATCCTCACCGGCTATGAGTACCTCGCCTCTGTTGAGATGATAGCTCTCCGAATGATCCATGTCAAGGTCCTCGACCATCCGCACCATTGTTTCCAGGATGGTACCATCCCCGCTCCAGGTCAGGATAACATCAAACAGTGTGTTGTTATGGTATATTCGCCTTATCTCGGGTGTGTCGCTTGCGAGAAAACCAAGATGACCTTCGGGGGAGATCTCCCGCGTCCTTTTCCCGAATTCCACGATATCCATATCCGGCGGGGGGTTGAAAGCGATTATCAGATCATATGTTCTTGAACCAATGATGGAGAGCGCTTCTTCACCGGAGGCGGCATGGTCGATATATGGTATGAACGAGCAGCCATGACCGATATAGCTCTCTCTGAAATGATCGATCAATCTGCCCTCCTCTTCCAGGAGAAATTGGTCGTAGGGCGTGGAAACTAGCAGGATGGAGCGAACCCTCTCCTGATCAGGTCTTCTGCCAAGATCCTGGACATCGAGATGTTGATAAGGATCAAATGGCTCTTTTACCGGATCCGGTCCTTTTTGGTCCCCATGTTCTTCAAGCATATTGTTTCAACCTCTGAGGAAGGATATGGTCATATCCAACCTCTTATCCTGGATGCATCGGCCACCCTTGAGATGGCGATCATGTATGCAGCCACCCTGAGAGGGACATCCTTGTTCTTTGCCAGGTCCAGCACCGCATGGAAGGCTCTTGTCATCTTGTCATCTAGCTTTCCCAGGACCTCATCCTTTGACCAGAAGTAGTTCATGTTGGACTGCACCTGTTCGAAGTAGGAGCATGTAACACCTCCTGCATTGGCAAGGAAGTCCGGTATGGTCATTATTCCCTTATCTCTGAGTACAAGGTCCGCCTCCGGGGTGGTGGGTCCATTCGCACCTTCCACGATGATCTTGACCCTGTCGGAGATGTATCTCACTGTCTCTTTGTTGATCTGGTTCTCAAGGGCGGCAGGGATCAATATGTCAACGTTCTGCTTTATCCAATCGTTGCCGGGCAACTGCTTGTATCCAAGTTCTTCCGCTTTTACCGGATCGACGGTGCCGAACCTATCGGAGATCTTTCTCAACTTCGCGAGATCGATCCCTCCTTCTCTGAAATAGGTATAGGATGTCTTATCTTTCTGGTCCCAACATGAGACACATAAAACGGTCCCTCCAAGCTGGGTATATAGCTCGATGGCATATTGTGCAACGTTTCCGAATCCCTGAACAGCCGCTACTGTTTTGGCAGGTTCCAGCTCAAGGTCTTTCATGGCTTCTCTAAGAGTATATACCACACCGTATCCTGTTGCTTCGGTTCTTCCCAGAGACCCACCGCTTCCGACCGGTTTTCCGGTTATGAATCCCGGGTGTTTCCCTCCGGAAATGCTCTCATATTCATCAAGCATCCAGAGCATATGCTGAGCATTTGTCATCACATCAGGTGCGGGAATGTCCCGGACGGGTCCTATATTGCCGGATAACTGTCTGACCCATCCTCTGCAGATCCCTTCCTGTTCTCTCATGGAAAGGTCATGCGGGTCGCAGATCACACCCCCTTTTCCTCCCCCCAACGGGATATCTGCCACGGCGCACTTCCATGTCATCCACATGGCAAGTGCCTTTACCGTATCCGCGGTTTCCTGCGGATGGAACCTGATGCCACCTTTGCAGGGTCCCCTGGCATCGTTGTGCTGGACCCTGAAACCCCTGAACACCTTGTATGATCCGTCATCCAATCTTACAGGGATCAGGAAATGGTATTCCCTCATTGGTTCTCTGAGAAGATCCCTGGTCGCACCATCCAGTTCCAGAGCATCGGCCACACTGTCGAATTGCTCCTGTGCCATCTTGAACGCGTTGAAAGCCTCCTTAGCCATATCATCGCCTCATTTTTTCGCCCCTGTCGTGGGGGGGTTAACCACTTCAATGTATAGGTATATTTAATCTTTCCCTTGAAAGGAACCGCATGTTACATGAAATGGCATAAATTTTGCCTATGCACATCAATTATCAACATAAATTATAACATATCGTTATATAGCGTGCAATTTAATGGCAATATATTTATTTCAGTTACTTTCAAAGATCAAAGGATATGGGCCCCGGAAAAGGTCCGGGGCAAAATCCCACGTATCAGACCAGACCATGATCGATCATTGAATCCGCTACCTTCAGGAACCCTGCGATGTTGGCACCGACTACAAGGTTGCCCTTGTGCCCGTACTTCTCCGCTGCGTTCCAGGAGTTCTTGTGGATATTTATCATGATCTGGTGGAGCTCTTCGTCCACCTTCTCGAATGGCCACGGGATCCCAACGTGGTTCTGTGCCATCTCCAGTGCGGAGGTGGCCACTCCACCGGCATTGGCGGCTTTGGCCGGTCCGAAGAGTATTTCGTTTTCCACGAAATAGTCCACTCCTTCCGGAACGGTGGGCATATTTGCTCCCTCGGACACGGCCATGCACCCGTTGCTGACGAGCATCTTCGCCTCTTCCAGAGAGATCTCGTTCTGGGTCGCACACGGGAGAGCAACGTCGCAGGCGACGCCCCAAGGTCTCTGTCCATCGAAATATTCCACCCCGTAATTCTCCGCATACTCACTGATCCTGCCTCTTTTAACGTTCTTGAGGTCCATTACGAAATCCCATTTATCACCGCTGATGCCCTCGGGATCGTAAATGTACCCGCTGGAGTCTGACAGGGTGACGACCTTTCCGCCAAGCTGGTTCACCTTCTGGGTGGCAAATTGCGCCACGTTACCTGAACCGGAGATCGACACGGTCTTCCCTTCCATGGCTTCTCCCCTGGTCTTGAGCATCTCCTCTGCGAAATAGACGGCTCCGTATCCGGTGGCTTCAGGCCTTACCAGAGAGCCACCCCAGTTGATGCCCTTGCCGGTTAGGACCGACTCGAACTTGTTGGAGAGCTTCTTGTACTGTCCGTACAGATAACCGATCTCCCTACCACCAACACCTATGTCGCCAGCCGGGACATCGGTGTTGGGGCCGATGTGCCTGAACAGCTCTGACATGAAGCTCTGGCAGAACCTCATGACCTCATTATCGGATCTCCCCTTGGGGTTGAAGTCAGATCCTCCCTTGCCCCCCCCTATCGGCAGTCCGGTGAGAGAGTTCTTGAAGATCTGTTCGAAACCAAGGAACTTGATTATCCCCACATAAACGGAGGGGTGGAACCTGAGACCGCCCTTGTAGGGGCCGATAGCAGAGTTGAACTCGACCCTGAAACCCCTGTTGACGTGGATGTTGCCACCATCGTCCATCCAGGGGACACGGAACATGATCTGCCTTTCGGGCTCGACCATCCTCTCGAGGATCTTGGCCTTTTCGTACTCGGGATGCTTTGCAATGACCGGCTGGACGGATTCTGCAACTTCCTTTACAGCCTGGTGGAACTCCTTCTCGCCAGGGTTCCTGGCGATGACATTGTTCATGAATTCTTCGACGTCCATTTGAATTGCCTCCTTGGATACCCTCAAGGTCTAAGGGATATTTGGTCTTCCCGGGGCCCAACTAACGCTGATATTTCGGTCACGGCGGCTCCCCGGACGGTTCATGATATCGGGTTTTTATATTTAAACAGTACCTTATTAAGACCGGAACTGCGAATGAAGGAATGTGACATATATTCTGTTGGATATTACAGAATTCTCCCGGTCCACTGTCATTTATGAACAAAGAGTGGAACACATTACGTTTTCGACGATATTTTGCCCTTGTACTTCTCCTCAAAATATTCATCGTAGATCTCACCGACCAGCTCCTCGAGTATGTCCTCCAGGGTCACTATGCCGACATGCTCCCCGGACCGGTCCACCACTATGGCCATATGTATTCTGTTCTTCTTCATTACATCGAACACGTAGGTGATCTCATCCTTGGCAGAGACAAGATATGGCTTCCTCAACAGACTTTTTATGCTCCCCTTCTTTGCTAGGAGCAGGTCCTTGCTGTAGAGGATGCCTTTTACCTTTCCCTTCTTATCGATGACCGGGACCCGGGTGAACCCCGAATCTGACAACAACGCCCTGGCCTCGTAAGTGGAATGGTCCTTTTTAAGGGTGAAGACCTTGTCCATGTTGACCATTATGTCCGATATCCTCCTGTCACCGAACTCGAAAACCTTGTGTATTATCTCCCTCTCTATGGGCTTGATCACACCTTGCTCCTCCGACAGGCTGGCCAGGTCCATTATGGTATCATCCGAGGCGAAGAGGCCCCTTTCCTTCGTGGAACCGCCGGTGAGCCTGATCAGCATACCGGAGATGAAGATGAACATGTGTACAACAGGGGTCAATAAAACCGTGAGGTAGTAGACGGTCCTTGCGTTCCTGGCCGCTTTCTTCCTCGAATCGAATATGGCGCTGTTCTTGGGGGTTATCTCCCCGAAGAGTATGACCAGAAAGGTGATGAGACCTATCATGACCGACACACCGACCTCGGCAAAGAGCTGGTTGGCTATCAGGGCCACCACAGAAGAGAGTACTATGTTGACGATATTATTCCCTATGAGTATGGTGATCAGGGTCTTGTCCATCCTCCTCTTGAGCTTGATGATATACTGAACGTTCTTTTGGTCCGTCCTCTTCATCTGAGCTATCTGTGCGGTGGATAGATTGGTCAAAGCCGTCTCGGTCCCCGAGAACCATCCCGACAGGAATATGAGGACCACCACGAACACTACGAGGAAAGCTATGGTATAGATCATATCCATCGTTTTTGCCCTCTGCTTTCTAGGATGATATGACCGGTCCATATTTGATTGTATTGTTCCCCTGCGGATAGGGAAAACGGTTAAGTTTGTCTGTTGCCTGTTCTCAAATGATAGTATGGAGCCCTATGATCGGTTGGACGAAGAGGACTGGGAACGGAAGCTGCCCCCGGACAGGTTCCGGGTACTTAGGAAGAAAGGGACCGAACCTCCCTTTTCAGGCGAACTGCTTGAAAAAGAGGAGGATGGCTTGTACGTCTGTGGTGGATGCGGACAGGAACTGTTCAGCTCCGATTCCAGGTTCAATTCCGGTTCCGGCTGGCCAAGCTTCTTCGATGCCATATCGGAGGACAGGATAAGGAAAGAGGCGGACAGGAGCCACGGGATGGTGAGAACAGAGATAACATGCTCCCGATGCGGGGGCCACCTGGGTCATGTCTTCGATGACGGCCCTGAACCGACCGGTCTCAGGTACTGCGTCAACTCTCTCTCCCTTGATTTCAGGAAAGATCAGGGGTCCGGATGATAGGAACGGTCATTCTGCACCCTTGAGCCCTCTGAAATGTCCTTTTGGCAGGTCTTGGACCATCCGTACGTCCATTTCTTCCATAATATACAGTGGGGATTATATAGTTGACAGTACAATGTATGTTAAGGGGAAATATATATGCCGGAAGAAGAAGAAGAAAATCCCTTCCTTACGAAGCCACGACCCGCACATAAGGAAGACAAACCCACCGAGAACTTCGGTTCGGATGAGGCCGTGTCCTTCATGCTCTCTCCGGAGGAAGCAAAGAAGAGACATGAGAAGCTCTACACCGATAATACCAAACCCCGCTGGGAAAGCTCCGGAACGCCGATATGGGATAAGAAAGAGGTCAAGGACATCCACAATCCTGACCCTGAGGTCGTGGACCACAAGGAAGAAGAAGAGAACAAATAGCTGATTATGAGAGACCACGATAAGTTGAATTTTATCTGGTTCATGTAGTTCTAGTGATGATTATTTCCCCCACGTAGGATGCTTTTTTAAGGTGCGGACCCACCGAGAACAGCCCCCCTTATCAACTTGGCCTTTTTCTTTCCTATCCCCTCTACTTCCATCAAACCCTCCTCCTTGGAGGTGAAGACCTTCTCCAGATTGCCGAAATGATCGATCAGCCTTTCGGCGGTGGAGAGTGATACGCCCGGCAACCCCGAAAGTGTTCTCAGCTGGATGGACCTGAGGTCGTCCCCCTTCAACGAAACGACCGACCTGGCACTCCTGCCTTTGTCTTTCTCTTTCCTTGCAGTGATGATCAGGTACTCTGCTGTTTCTTTGGGGTCCTTGGTGAACATGATGGGGACATTGAAATCGATATTTATGGATGAGAGTGCCCCCAGCAAGGAGTTCCTTGAGATCCTTCTTTTCTCGAAGATATTGTCCCCTTCCACCAGAACCACAGGCCTTTCGTATCTTTCCCTCAGCTCCTTGACCTGTTTGAAGAGTCTTCCGTCAACAAGTGAATCTGAGAGGTCCTGAGCTGTCTTCCTCTCCACCGCAACCCTTTCCGAGAGTATATAATCACCATTATCCAAAGGACCAGCTCTTACCTTTACTCCCTCCCTTATGAGCTCCTCCACGACGGATGAAGGCATCTCCCTCTGGTCCACCATGATCGAGAGCTCGTCGGAACCCCGTGCCCTCTCCTCATCGAAGGACTCGAGAGTGGTGCTGTCTTCCCCCTTTTCCTTTCTTATCACCATTGCTTCCCTGTTCCTCGGAAGCGGCCTCTTCTTTATCATCCTTCTCAGTGCAAGAAGCTGTCTTTCCATTTTCATCTCCTTGTCCCTGGCCGAGAAGGAATAGGCAATATCACGGGTCTCCTTGGACATCAATACCACCACCCTGCCAGCAGAATGGCGTCCCGTTCTGCCCCTCCTTTGGATGGTCCTTATCTCCGATGGGATAGGTTCATAGAATATCACGAGATCCGCACCGGGGATGTCAAGTCCTTCCTCTGCAACGGAAGTGGCAATGAGAACATTATATACGCCTTCCCTGAAATTCTCCAGCACCTCCTTTTGCCTCTTCTGGGTCAGGCCCTTGTCCGAACCTCTGCTGGAATGACCCACGAACCTTATGGCTTTGATGCCCATATCTTCATATTTCGACAATCTTTCGAGGACAAGCGAGGAGGTATCCCTGAAGTGGGTGAATACAATGATCCTTGACGAAGGGGCCTCTCTGAGCCTCTGCTTCACGAACCGCTCAACGGCATCGACCTTGGGAGGCGGCTCGCTCCTTAACGCCGATGCTCTGTTCATAATATTATTGAAAAGCGGATCGGATACCACCGCTTTGGTGGCCTTGGAGCAGTCCGGGGACCCCGTTTCCTGAAGCAGCCTGTCCATGTATTGGTAGAGAGCCTCGGGACCCTGTGTTTCCGCAAGCTCCATTGCATGTGCGACCTTCATTGCCTGCGCCTGGATGGATATGGCCTGGTACAGGGATCCTCCGTCTCGCCCCGCCTTTGTGATCATCTCCCTTATCCGGTTACCTGCCGCCAGCAGTTGTTTGATACTTGGAATGCCTCCCTTTCTCAGGACACCCATCCTCTGAAGGCGGTTACCCCTCTCCATGAACATCCTGTCCAGGAGGGAGATGACCTCCCTCATTCCCTTGGACACCTCGACCTTTATCCTCTGGACATCCATGTCCTGGATATAGGGCTTGACATCGGGGTCGGAATCTACCCTGACCTCTATGTTCTCTATTCCAAGGTTGCCACACACCTCATATATCCTGGAAACATCGTGTCCCGGAGAGGCCGTGAGACCCAGTGCTGCCCCCTCAGGTCTCCGCTTGTAGAACATCTCGGCCGTGAATACGTAGGGATAGTCACCGATCGCCCTGTGTGCCTCATCGAAGACCACCATCCTGTACATGCCGATGTCCAGGTCCCCGGAGATGATATCGTTCTTCACCACCTGGGGGGTGGCCACCATTATATCACAAGCGAGGTATTCCTCCTTCCTTTTTCCGGGCCCGACCTCACCGGTGAGCAGGCCCACGTCAACATTCGTGAGATGTGCTTCCATGAAGTCCCTGTGCTGCTCGACAAGGGGTTTGGTGGGAGCAAGCATGAGTATCGGACCGCCATCCCCATTTAGCTTCTCGGCAATGACCATGAGGGCCACTATGGTCTTTCCGAGGCCGGTGGGAAGCACCACCAGGGTAGGGGAACTCAGGGCTTTGGAGGCGATCTTTACCTGGTATTCCCTCCTAAGAATGGAGTCGCACTTTATCCTGGGATGATCGAAATAATTATTCTCTTTATCGCTCACGGTATACCTCACCTGTGTATTCCCTATAAAAATGATACCTATGGGAGTAGTGCGAATGTTGACATAAGTTGAATGGGTGTTCCGAAAAAAGCTCGGGGCCTTACATGTTAGAAATAAATGGCCTACCTAACAATTCAGGAACAGATGGTATATTCCAGTCCTGTCCATTGGTCAGATCATAGGTGATGAAATGACCTCCAACAGCTGTCTTGACGACGCCATATACTGTCCCGATGTAAAATGCCCTAGATGTCACAACCCCTTCACTACATGGGTATGGAAGGACCGCCTCATCTTTACCTGTCCCGACTGCGGCGAGCTCGGTTTCGACATTCGGGGATTGGACATCAAGGAGGACAGGCTTCCGGAGGGGTCCTTTTTCGTGGATCTCGAATGGCCCTGTGAGACCGATCCTGACCCCGACTGTGTGACAGATAGGAAGATGCTCTTCATAGAGGACTATTCCAAGTTCGATCCACCGCATTCTGGCGAGGCGGACGAGTTCGGCAACGGTTACGGGAACTTCACAACAGCCCAGAAAACCATTGGCAGGACCTATGACAGGATCATAGGCATCATAACCGAAAGGAATTCAGGATGAAGTCCCCTCCCCCATGCAGGACAACGTACCGGAGCATCTGCTCCAGGGAATGGATCTCGTGGATGCATGGTCAAAAACATTCCAAATTCTTCATCTAATGCGACCCTGGTCAAGATCATTTGATATTAGGGGCTTCCCTCCCAGTGATATATTGGAACCTTTATCTCTATCGATCCCGACGATATCACTTCCCTTGTGGAACATAACCATTAATATTATCTATTACCGAGACTGGAGTAGTACAGGGTTCAAAATGGACGAACAGGAGCTCAAGGCCTTGAGACCCATCGACCCTTACGTCATCAGCAGGTCATTCCTGAAATACTGTGTAAGGAAAGGATGGCTCAAAAAGACAGGGGAGGGTAGACTGGCCAAGTACTACGTCACAAAGGAAGGAAGAAAAGCACTGAAGGAGTTCGATATCGAGATATGATGCCGTTGAATGTCCGGCATACCTCTAGTTCCCGCTGAAGTATTCATCGGCCTCATGGTATACTTCAAGCGATCCTATGTCGAACCACTTTCCCTTGAACTCCCATGCATAGACCTCTTTCCTTTCCACCAGGTAGGTAATGAAATGACCAAGGGCGTCGGGTTTCCCCCCTTCTTCCAGATACCTGGGTATCAGTGCCATTGTGTTCGCCTTGAATATGTAGAACGCGGTGGCGGCAAGGGTTGAGGGCGGGTCCTGCGGTTTCTCCAGAAATCTGGTGATGGTCCCCTTCTCGTCCGTGTCGACGATACCGTAGAGCTTTGCCTTCTTCGTTGAACCCACATCGTAGACCGCCACCAGGTCCTTGTCCTGCCGCCGGAAGGCCTCCACGGCTTCGGAGGGATGGAACTCGAACAGGTTGTCCCCGCCGATTATGATGGTGTCCTTCTCAAGGCCCCTGGTGTCTATCAGATATCCGAGACCTCCGATGGACCCGAGCTTCTTATCCTCGGTAGGGGAGGGCTCTATAACCAGTTGGACCCTATCTTCAGGATATCCCTTTAGGAAATCCTTGAACTGCTCATTGAAGGCCTCGTTGGTGGATACGTATATACTGCCTATCCCATCCATCTCCATGAGCTTGTCCAGTGTATAGCTCAGCATTGCCTTTCCCGCCACCGGGAGCAGATGCTTGGGCCTCTCCTTTGTCAGTGGCCACATCCTCTTGGCGAACCCGCCCGCTAGTACTATCGTATCCATCTTCATTTGCATCACATCTTCCTTCTTCCCCAGTGGTATATTATGTTTTCCTGTGCTGTGGTCTGTATGGAACCGTACCTTTTCTGTCTTACGAAGGAGATCGCCCGGGACGGCTCCATTCCTTTCTCAACCAGATAAAGGGCCATTATCGTTCCAGTCCTTCCCATGCCAGCGGCACAGTGGACCATGATCGCTCCCTGCTCCTCATCTATCGATCCCAGTATCCTGAGCACATCCTCCTCACTGGGGACCGACATGTCCACCACGGGAAAATGCTCGTGCCTTATACCCGATACAGTGATCCAATCCCGGGGCCACGGGGTCCCGGTAAGGTTTATGGCCAGGGAGATGCCGCCCATCTCCTTCAGATGCAGAAGGTATTCAAGGTCCATCGGATACACGGAAGCCAGCAGTCTGTCCTCCTCTATCCAGCTGTAGGGCTCAATGCCGTACCTCGACCATTTCCTGAACTGCTCGGGAGAGAGCTTCATCAGATCTCTTCCATCTGGGACCATTCCTCCACCTCCTCTCCATCCCATTCTTCTACCTCTCCCCACTCCTCCAGGCCCTTTTCCTTCTCATGGACCTCCGGAGCCTGGAACTCTGGTTGGGGGGGTTGGAAATCGGGTACAATCCCTGGACGGCCCTTGCCGGATGTTCCCGTGGCACCGGACGGAGGATCCTTGACCGAGGCAGGAGCCTCGATCACCTGCTTTTTCTTTTGCGGAATTTTCTTGGGTGCGGGTCTGATGTAGGAGCCGTCCTTCTTCTCATGGCTTACCTTCTTCTCTACCGCAGGCCCGGGTCTGACAGGCGGCGGGCTCCCCGCAATTTTATTTTCCTTTATCATGGAGGGAGCCGGTACGTTGCCCAGTTCGATCCTATCGGGTTTACTGTGGGGGGAGGGGATATCCTTCTTGTCTTCTTCCTTCGGTCTTCTGAAGATGAAAAGTACCACTGCGATAGCTGCCAACAGCAGGAGGACCAGAATGATGATCCAGATGAGAGAATTCCCGCTCTCGATATCGGATTCGGTCCGGTCCTCTATTTCAACCCGGACATCCCATGACAATGTCCTCTCGTTACCGGCACGATCCCTGACCATAAGCTGTATGGTGTGGTTGCCGGGGAGAAGTTCCGTGATGGAGAACTCCCCGCTTGACAGGTCAACATCCACCTTGATCTCCTTGCCATCCATGAACATGTTCCAGGTAAGATCGTCCGCCTGCTCCTCCAGGTCCCAGAAAATGGTGGCCTTTGTGCCGTCCACTTCATGATCCCTGGTGCTCTTTTCAAGTTGAGGGGAGGTCATGTCCAGTACGAACGACATCTCTGCTGTGGAGAGGTACCCTGCGATGTCCTCCACCTCCAACAAGATCTCATGATAACCCTCTTCGAGGTCCACATTGAAGATGGTGGTGCCCGTTGATATCTCGTAAAGATCTCCATCTATGGTGAGGTTCACATATGCGATGCCTACATCTTCCTGGATCTCCCACTGTATCACACCCCTCCATCCATCGATGTGTCCGTCGGGTCCGTCCACAAAATCGACCTCGGGAGGGGTCGTGTCCACGATCCTGACCAGGTCCTCATCGGGATCTGTACCGGTGATATCGTTGCCCTGGAGATCGGAGAAATAACCGGAGTAAAGTATGATGGAATCGGTCTGCAGGCTGTTGTTGGCGAAATTACAGTATCTCCATCTCAGATGATCCAAATTCTGGACAATACCCTTGTTCCGAAGAACATCGAAACTGCTGGAATAGTCCACATCAATATCCATGTCGGGACAATTGAACGTGTTGTTGGTGAGGTATATCTCCGTTCCGTAATAGGCATAGATGATGTCGCCGGTTCCTGAAGGGTTATTGAAAGTGCATCTGGTGATGGTGATGCTCACGGGTACATACATATGGAGGTGTTTTGCACCGCCGTTGATGGTAATATTGTCCAAGATCATGTTCTGGGCGTTCCATCCGGAGGACCGCAGATAAATTGCCGGATTGCTGCTGTGGGCATCGATCGTTATGTTCCTTATCCTCAGAAAATCGGTGGTATAACGTATCGATATGGCGGTACTTCCTGACGAGGTGCAGTCGATATGGTAATCCGATATCAGATAAGGGTTCCCGGAGGTCCCGTTCCCGGACCTCACGGATGAATGTGAGGCAAGCCCCGAATTATAGTCTATAGCTATGGGGCTGATGCTCTCGAGGGCCCCCTCCGCATCGATCGTCATGAGGTCCTCCGCCGGGGATAATCGGATGACGCCCACCAGTAATGATATGAGAATTGCAGCAGAAAGGATACGGCGGGATCTGATCGATGGTGAGGGGAATGATCCCATTTAATTATGCCTCCGTGATGGACCAGTGCCTTCCGATTCATCGTTATCTTATAATATAAATACATTGGTCATCGGTTAAGACCATCCCTCCCTGAAACGTTTACGATTTACATGCGCTTCCAATGCCTGGCTATGCGTTATATTCATCATTTTTAGGGCATCAAAATCCAACTCCAAATATTCCATTAGATTTGAGTGCGCCTTGATAGTACGATGAACCTATCTGAGGAACTTCAGTTCCTCGTACATTGGCAGAATGTTATTCTGCCAACATGCAGGTCAAAGTCCTGTCGGCCCGGTAGCGTGGGGGCGAACTCCATAGAGTCCATTCGATATGATATACTCTGAGCCGAAGTGATCCTTTTTTGCGGGTGATATGCGAGGGGCATCTAATCGAATTGATACAGGAACGGGTTATTTTGCTCTTTTGATCCGACCTCCGGGGATAATATGGATATCCCATATACATTGCTGATATCTATGCCTGTAGATGAAGGAAGTGTGACCTGATATAATATCGATCTCTTGAGGGATTCAAACAATTCTTCCTC
>JAWOCK010000090.1:0-15840 GCA_046483845.1 Thermoplasmatota archaeon
GATAATTTGTTCACACCGGAGAGCATTATCCCCGAGAAGAAGAAGAAACCCGCAAGTATGTAAAGGGCCACGACTATGAACAGCGCCCCGGGAGGCAGAAGGTTCCAACCGGGATACATTATCCTGGAGAAGACGGTGACACCTGTCGAAAGAAGGAGCATCATTATCGACAGAAGGCCGAAGAACCTCACCGGCCGGTGCACCCTCAGTACCCTCATTACCCTCCCCAGAACGCTGAATCCGTGTGTCCAGCTTCCCTGAGTGTTGGCATCGAGGCTGTCATACTGCGCGGTAATGCCCACCTCCTTCCAGGTGTATCCCTTTGCATCCGCAAGGGTGATCATCTCGGATTCCACGGCGAAACCGGTCTCCATTGAATGCAGAAAGGAATCCAGGGTCCTTATGTGGAAGGCCCTGAAACCGGACTGGGAATCCCTGATGAGCTTTGACAAAGAAAGAGAAGTGGCCTGGGAGAGGACCCAGTTGCCTAGTATCCTGTGGACCGGCATCTCCTTGAGGCCTTGATCATGGTGCCAGCGGGAACCGATCGTGATATCTACCTCCCCCCTCTCGATGGGACCCAGCAGCTCAGGGATGTGACCGGGGTCATGCTGGCCGTCACCGTCCACGAAGACGATGACATCCACATCCTCCCTCTTGGCCCATCTCAGGGCTGTCGCGATAGCTCCTCCCTTGCCCTTGTTCATCCCGTGCGATATGACCTCGGCCCCCGCAAGTCTGGCCAGTAATGCGGTTCTGTCCGTGGAGCCGTCATCCACCACCAGAACACGGTCCGCATGTTCCCTGGACAGCATGACCACCGATGCGATGGTCCTCTGCTCGTTCCTTGCCGCAATTGCCACTGCTCTTTTCATCTTCTAAGACCTTCCGTAATCGTCCTGGAACCTCTCTATATCGTCCTCGCCGAAATAATCACCGATCTGGACCTCCACTATCCTCAGTACCTCTTTTCCCCTGTTCTCCACCCTGTGCTTTCGCATCCTCTCGATCATTACCACATCACCTTCCGTGTACTCGGATTCCTCATCATCCAGTACAACTGTGGCAATCCCCTCCACCACGGTCCATCTCTCATCCCTTCTTCCGTGCCTCTGGTAACTGAGCCTCTTGCCGGGCATTACCTCCAGCACCTTGACCTTGAACCTGCTGCTCTCGCTGAGCACCTCGAAGCTTCCCCATGGTCTTTTCTCCTTCACACCCATTTCTTCATCGCCTCCAGTTTCTCGGCAAGTTGGTTCATTGCATTCAGCATCAATCCTGCCACAAGAAGAAAACCGCTTATCATGACCAGCACGATGGTGGTCAAGGCCCCAAGGTAGTGCAGATTGTGTTCGTTGTAGAAAAAAACCACAACGTAGGCACCCGTTCCCATGGAAAGGAGAAGTGTTATCATTCCAAAGAATCCGTAGAACATCAGCGGATGGTTCCTCCTTGCGATGGTGAACCTCTTCAGAGGACCCCTCCTCGAGATATGGAACCTCTTTCTTTTTCTCTTCTTGGTCAGGACCTCCACATGTTCGTTAATGGTCTCAAGCTCCAGACTCTCGGACCGGGCGACCTCCAGCAGACGGCTGGCGATCTCCCCGCTCCGGCCGGTCATCTTCTCCAGCATCTCCCTGCTCATGGCCCAGCATCCTATACTGTCATCCCCCCTGACAGGCAGCACGTAGGCCGACGCGAACCGATCCCCCTGCTTGAGGCTCTGCCTTATAAGGCTGGCCGCGTCCTCCGCCGGGTTCTCCCCCTTGACATCGAGAGTCACCAGAATATCGGGGTCCCTCTTCCTCCCTATCTCCACGGACCTCTCGATGATCTCGCTTCTGTCCATCCGTTTCGAGAACCTCAGCACCCTGCTGCCGCATTTCCTGGCCAGCTTGGCGGTCCTGTCGCCGGAGCCGTTATCAACAACGGTTATCTCCGGGTTGCAGATATCCCTTACAAGATATTTGATCAGAAGTATCTTTGAGGCGATGGTCATTTCCCGGTCATGGGCGATGATGAGCAGTTCCACCCTTTGCACGATACCCCCGATTTTTGTAAGAGGTTAAATATTTACCCTTGGGAGAGATCGATCCTATCCATCTCACCAGGCAATGACGGTCTGATGAGATGTCAGATAAAGCATGGAAAAAGGAGACCTTCGTCCGGGAAGAAAATAAAAAATAGTGAACGCCTTTCACCATCATGCCAAGGAAAAGACCATACCGGTTCACATCCGAATCGGTAACGGAGGGGCACCCCGACAAGATGGCGGACCAGATATCGGATGCCATCCTTGATGAGATGATAAAGGGGGACAGGCTCTCGAGAGTGGCGCTGGAGACCCTGGTCACCACAGGCCTGGCATTCGTGTCCGGCGAGGTGACCACCGACACCTATGTCGATGTTCCTGATGTGATAAAGAATACCATAAAGGGTATCGGATACGACCACCCTGAACTCGGTTACGACCCCAAGTCCATCGCCGTTCTCACGGCCATCCATGAGCAGGCAGCCGACATAGCCCAGGGGGTGGACCGGGACAGGGGACTGCACAAAGCGCAGGGAGCCGGCGACCAGGGTCTGATGTTCGGCTATGCCACCAACGAGACTCCCGAGCTCATGCCGATGCCCATCAGCCTGGCCCACAAGATAACGATTAAGCTTGCGGAGGTCAGGAAGAAGGGCATACTGGACTATATCGGTCCCGACGGCAAATCCCAGGTGACCGTGGACTATCTGGGTGGAAGACCGAACTCGGTGTCTGCCGTGGTGGTCGCATGCCAGCATGAAGAGGGGGTCGAACATTCCCGGATAAGGGAGGACATCATCGAGAAGGTCATCCGCCGGGTCATACCCGAGGAGATGCTGCACGATGACCTGATGCTCCATATCAACGAGACCGGTGCTTTCGTGCAGGGCGGCCCTGCCGCCGACACGGGGCTCACCGGGCGAAAGATCATTGTCGACACCTACGGGGGGGTCGGCTCCCACGGGGGCGGCGCCTTCTCGGGTAAGGACCCGTCCAAGGTGGATAGGTCCGGTTCGTACATGGCCAGGTACATCGCCAAGAACCTTATCAAGGCCGAACTTGCCTCAAAGGCAGAGGTGCAGATGGCCTACGCCATAGGGGTGCCGGAACCCGTTTCCGTCATGGTGGATACCTTCGGGACCGCCACGATGCCCGAGGAGAAAATAGAGGAGCTGGTGAAGGACACCTTCGATATGACACCGGGCGGCATGATCGATCACCTGGACCTGCTCAGGCCCATCTACAGGAAGACGGCGGCATACGGTCATTTCGGCAGGGAGGCCCGGGAGTTCACCTGGGAGAGATGCAATATGGTCGATGAACTGATCAGGGGAACGTGATACATTGGACTGGGAATTCAGTGACCTGGAGGATAGTGAGAAAACAGGGAAAAAAGGAGATGCCAGACTGCAGTGGGCAAGGTCCCACATGCCGGTGCTCAGGACATTGGGCAAGGAGATAGAAAAAAGGGGCGTTCTCCGGGGGAAGAGGATCGCCATGGCGCTCCATACGGAGGCTAAGACCGGCATACTGGCGCAGACACTCGCCGGATGCGGGGCAGAGGTGAGGCTCGCTTCCTGCAACCCCCTTTCCACCGACGACAGCGTTTCATTCGCACTGGGGCGCCAGGAGATCGAGGGCGTGGGTTCCCTGAAGGTCCGGGCACGGAAGGGGGAGAGCAGGGAGATGTACTATCAGGGTCTGAACTGGGCACTGGACCTGAAACCCCACATAGTGATCGACGACGGAGGGGACCTGGTCAGGCTTCTACACACCGAGAGAAGTGAGATGCTTCCCGGGGTGCTCGGAGGATGCGAGGAGACCACCACCGGCATAATAAGGCTCAAAGCACTGGAGAGGGAAGGAAAACTGAAATTTCCTGTGATGAACGTCAATGACTGTGACATGAAACATCTCTTCGATAACAGGTACGGCACCGGCCAGAGCACGATGGATGGTGTTCTCAACGCCACCAATCTCACCATTGCCGGAAAGGATGTGGTGGTCTGCGGTTACGGCTGGTGCGGAAAGGGCATTGCCATGAGGATGAAGGGAATGGGTGCCTGCGTCACCGTATCGGAGATAGATCCGGTGAAGGCGGTGGAAGCCTCCATGGACGGTATGAAGGTCTGCTCTCTCAAGGACCATGCATCGAAGGCCGACATGGTGATAACCTCCACCGGATGCAAGGATGTGGTAAGCCGCGAGATCTTAGACGAGCTCAAGGACGGATGCATACTTGCCAATTCGGGACACTTCGACAACGAGATAGATACGGAGTACCTGAATGGTCTCCCGAATTATACGGCAAGGGAGCATGTCACCGCCCATGAGCTGAACGGAAACACCATCTATCTACTGTCCGAGGGGAGGCTCGTCAACCTTGCCTCGGGCCAGGGGCACCCGGTGGAGATAATGGACATGTCATTTGCCATACAGGCTGCGGGTGCGGAGATGATCGCCTCCGAGGGAGCAGAGCTGCCCCGGTCGGTCATTGATTTTCCCAGGGAGCTCGATGAGAAGATAGCGAGACTGAAGCTGGAGCTCGACGGGAGGTCCCTTTCGACACTGACCCGGGAGCAGGCCGAATATCTCTCCAGCTGGCAGGAAGGCACCTAGAAAGTATAATTTTAAATGTAAGACCCGTCTAGGGCCTGATGCTCTGCCTGAGATGCGGAAACAGGGAACAGTTCGCCAACCACCTCTGCGAGGAGTGCATACTGGAAACAGTGAGGCCTGTGACGATACCGCCCGTGGTTCAGGGCGATATCTGCAGGACATGCGGAAGGATCCGGAAGGGGAGGTCATGGTCGGAGCCGTTCGACACCCCCGAGGAGGCTGCGGTCCGCCTTGCGGAGGATTCCGTGGAGGTGTCACGGGAGATATCCACCCACAGGGTGGAGCTCTCGGTGGACCACGGGGACTATCTTTCATTCCAGCTCTCGGGCAGAGCCTCATCGGTCTACCACGGAGTGATCATCGAACAGAAGCTCTCCTGCGAGGTCAGGCTCCATCCCCAGACATGTCCCTGGTGCTCAAAGATGCAGGGGAACTACTACGAGGCGATCATACAGCTCAGGGGGCTCAAAGGGCTTTCCGACGAGCAGGTGGAGGAGCTCATCGGTCTTGTGCAGAACGAGACCTACCTGGCACACATGAAGGACCCCGGGATATTCATCTCCAAGGAGGAGAAGGTCAGGGGAGGTTACGATATATACATGGGCGACAGCTCGTTCGCCAAACAGCTCTCCCTGAAGCTCCGCGACATGTACGGCGGTGAGCACAAGGCAACCAGCTCTCTCTTCGGAAGGAAGGACGGCAGGGACCTCTACCGTCATACCTATCTGGTAAGGCTCCCGGGGTTCCTGAAGGGCGATTATCTGGCAGGTACCGAAGAATTCTACAAGGTACTGAAGGTAAAGAAGAAGGTCCGGATACTGGACCTGAAAAGCGGCAGGGAGTCCTCCATCGACCTGCAGACCGCAATGTCCATGAGGGCGCTCAGGGCAGAGGATGTGGAAAAGGACCTGGTGGTCATAATGGAGACGGAGAACGAGGTGCAGGTGCTCCACCCCTCCACCATGCGCCCGGTGGACCTGGTGAAGAGACCTTTTTCCGACGTGGGAAAGACCGTTGAGGGGGCCCTGATCGATGACGAGCTGTTCCTGGTCTAGGTCATGGTCATCTTGAAGAAAGCCGTCCTCACGTTTAGGATGTTCACTTCATAGATGGTAAGTGTGAAGGTCTCCGAGTTCTCATCGTACGAGGTCGCGTAATCCCCGTTGGTGGAGGTCAGTGATTCCTCGGTCATGATATCTTCGATGGTATCGCTCCAGACCTGGTGATGCTCTGTCCGGACCTCGATGGTTATCGTCTGACCGTTCTCCTCCCCCAGATCATAATCGGAGGATTCCTCCGTCAGGAGTGACGTCGACAGCATGTAGCTTCCGGTCCCGGTGAAACCAACATCAGCCCCCTTCAGGTTCTGAAGGAGCACATATACCCTGAGCTTCCCCGTTCCCTGGTCCTTGTCGACGAGCAGGTTGGGGGGACCCTTCAGAACGGATGATGCTGCCTGGTCCCTGATGATCGCACCTCCTTCCAGCAGTATGTCCTGGTCCTCCACATAGAGGTTGTTGGACCTGTAGAGAACGGTTCCCCTGCTCTGACCGTAGGTATAGCCACCGCCTCCCACGGTCACCTGTCCGCTCTCCTCCTCTATGGACAAGGAGCCGGTCATCCTTCCGAACCCGAACACGGGACCTCCGTTCGAGCCAAGGGTCATCTTGGTGGTAATGGAGGTGCCGGGGTCCCCTCCGGCCGAGAGGGTGTCCAGTCCCGATTTGAGGTCCATGAATGAATCCATCACATCGTTCAGGGTCTGCACCTCTATATCCTTGCCCCATGCGGGCAGGTATGTGGAGAAGACCATGCCCATGAAGGATATTATTATGGCCGTTATCATTATCAGTGAGACCACGTTGGTGACCCCGCTCTTTTTTTCCTTTCCCGTAAACCTCATTGCTCCACCTCCATCTCTCCGATCCTGGCAAACAGTGTATCAATACCCAGAAGATCGATCTCCAGCTTTTGTGTCGGATCGTCCCAATCGGCGGGGGGATGCAGAACGAAATCGGAACCTTCCGACAACCCCCTCTCCGTGAGATGGTTCAGAAGATGATCGTGCCAGGCCTCTTCGCCGATCCCGTTGATCCTGAGGGTCAGCGTATCGTCGGGGTCAATGTCCCTTTCGATATCCGAATAACCCGCCATGCTGACCTTCAGCGGAAGGGATTCGATACCCGATATCTTCCAGTACTTCCCAACCACCCCGTAGAGGTAGCACTGCAGTGAATAGCCCCTGTCGGTGGTTGACAGGGTGATGTCAGGATGGGAGGACATGACCTCCGAGCCGTACTGGTCCAGGACGATCCCCCCGGCGGTGAAATAGTAGGTCTGATCGTGGAAATAATAATTGTTTGATTCGCAGTATATTGCCCCGCTCAAGGAGTTCAGTATCTCCTCGGAACCGGTGGCGCTCTTCACCACCATCTCCAGATGGAAGGAGCCGGGGTCAGGGGTGTTTGTCAGCACACCCGACGACCTCGCCACGGTGAGGTAAGGATTGCCGGGTGTCCCCAGTGTCACCCTGTTGATTATCATGGTATCGGTGTCCCTGGAGGATATCAGCGAGTTCATCGACATCCTCATCCTGAGGAAGGATTCCTCCAGGTCCGTGACATGCTCCATGTCTGTTTCCTTCCCCACTATCTCACCGTACTCCAGCAGGTAGTTCGAACCCACCGAGAGAAAGATCGAAAGGAGTATGACGGACGTGACCATAATGGCGTCCCCGCGTTCGTTCATGTCACCATATCTTTTCATGTAACGGTCCTCCCCTTTCTCCGCCATATCAGCAACGCTGATATGAACAGGAGCAATAAGAGTGACATTGGAACAAATAGTTTGTCGTAAGATGTGCCTTCTGCTGAAACGGAGACCGCATCCTCATTTTCGGGATCTCCCACATCTTCCCGATCCTCGCTTTTGGTTCTCAACACCTCCTCCGTTTCCGGGGCCACCCGGGTCCCGGCTCCCGATCTTGTCGACTGCAGGGACTCACCATACACGACAACATCGTCGATGTACATGCCCTTGAACGAGTTAACTTCCTCGTAATGTATGCCGTCCGTGTTGGTCACCACCCTGAAACGAAGCACCACCACGCTCCCGGTGTAGCCGTTCAGGTTCATGGTCAACCTGGTTATGGACGATGCGGGGACCCAGTTGTTGTTCTCCCCTGTCTCGCATATTCCCGTGAAGGACTTCCCGTCCACTACCCCGTCACTTTCATCGGATTCGGTCCCGCTCAATCTCCAAGCCGATCTTACACCGAAGTTCAGCGGCGACCAGGACACTCCGTTATCATCGGATATCTCCACCCTGAAGCCGTCGGGGGGCCTTCCCGCCTCGAACTGGAAGTTGAAACGGGTGTAAAACTCCAGATATGCATATCTCGCATTGGTCAGATCGATGGGTCTTGTGTAGAGGGAATTGTCGATGCCGTCAGGGAGGTCATCGTTCAATGACGGACCGCCGGCATACCAGGCATGGGTGCCGCTGTGGGTGGTGCCGGACTCGACGGAGCCTTCGATCCTCCTCCATGTATCAAGGGATGATGCCCCGACCGGAGCGGAATCCGATCTGGACATGACGATCTCCACATCGTCGATCCACCATCCGTCCCCTGTTCCTCCTCCGTACTGTATGTAATAGAACCGCACCTTTACACGGTCCCTGAGATCTTCCGGGACGGATGATAGTATATCGAACTGCACATATTCCCATGAAAAACTGCCTCCCCCGCTGCGGCCGTTGTATCCCCAGTTTATGGAATTATTGAAGGAATCCCTCCTTTCCAATCCGGGATAGAGGCTTCCCGAATAGAAACCTTTCATGGGGGTGACATACTTCCAATCCCAGTCATTTGCGGGGTCGTCGTCCGCGTTGGTATCGACCAGCGGGTCCCTGTAACCCACCATGACATATCCCCCGTTGGCACCGTCAACTATGTTGTACTTGTGCCAGAAGGAGAGTGTGGTCGATCCCGCATCGGATATATCGAACTCCGGGGTCACCGCCCACTTGTTCTCATTGGGGGCGTCCTGTCTCGATGGTGTTGAGCCCCTTGTCTGGTCCTGGGGTTTGGCGAGCAGCTCTCCTAACTGCCTGAATATATCTTCCAACTCATCTGCCGAGGGAGCGTAGAAGTACTGGGCATCCGATGTGTCCGCGATCCTCCAGAGATTGTACTCCAGGGTGCCGGATTCAACACATACCGGGTCGCTGCAGAATGCGTGGGTGTAGTCCAGAACATAGTCCCCCATGCCGGGAACGGGCCATTCGTCAAGCTCCGGCTCGTAGGGGGGTTCGTGGTGTTCCAGACCGAGCCCTATGGTGTATATCGGAATGTCGGAGTACAGAAGACCGTACCTGTAATGGTCCATGGAACCCTGGTACATGGCGTTTATCCAGTAGGTTGAGGACTCGGGGTTTTCGAGATCGATGGTGTACTTGCCCTTGTGAACCTCATAGTATTGCTCCCCATCCGCCATATCGCCCCATGGGGCCCAATAAGTGCTTCCCCCCTCCACCTTGTTGTCAACGGTGTTCAAGGACAGTGCCGAACCGTCCGAGGCCTGTATGTCCATACCGTCGGAGAGCACCACCACCACCGGGGTCAGGTCAGAGTAGTAGACGGACCAGTAATCGATATCCTTGTAGGCCTCACCGATAGCGTCCCACAGGATGGTGGTCCCCGACGGGTTGTCCATGGAATCTATCTCGTTCCTTATGATCTGTCTACCGGATACTCCGCCAAAATCCTCCCCCAATCTTACAGGGTCCCTTCTGTTCTTGGTGGAAATACCTCCTTCGGAGGTTCCCCTGTCCGTGGGTCCGGACCATCTTCTCTCGTTGTTCCCCTTGAAGTCCCAAATGCTGACGCATACGGATGCATCGGATAGTTCTTCAAGAAGGACCAGTGCGGCGTCCTTGGCCTCCTGGAGCCAGGTATTTCCGGCCGTGGATGTCCTTCCTGACATGGAGGCGGAATCATCGATGACGAAACTGATCAGAACATCCGCGTTACCCTCCACTCCCCCCGAGGATTCCCGGAGGTTGAAGGAGTACGGTGCGCTCTTCGCTGTTTCGTCGTCCACCATCAAGGCATGGCTCATGTCCGTATCCCATGAACTGATAACGTTGGTCTGGGGATCGGGATCCATCGGATCGTAGTAGTCAAGAGGGTTCTCTCCGTTTATCATCGCCACCAGGGAATCGTGTTCGAGATTGTCGCTTTTATCATTTTCCATATCGTCCCAGAAGTAATAGACCTCCAGGGTCTTCGATGGTATGTTGTTCAGCTCGTCGAAGATCTCGTCACTGTCGTCGAACCTGTCAAGCCATATCCTGATCTCACGGTCGCCGGCATACAGCGGTTCCCAGATCGCCTCCATGGTGATCTCGTCCCCGGGGTCGAGGAAGACGTAGCGTGAACTGAACAGTGTATCGCCGTCCAGGAACCTCACGGCCCCGGCGCCCGATGAGCCACCAAGGTTCGCCAGTTTCAGGGTCACCAGGTAGGAACCTCCGATGGAAGGATGTTCGTCACTGATCTCCAGGAGCATGTCCCTGGAGACAAGTTCCGGTGCCGGATGGGGTGTTTCGAACCAGTGGAGTGAGAGGAACACCACTTCCTGAAAAGGATGTTCCGCCGTCCCGCTCCCCGACATCAACAGCTCATCCAGGTTCCAGGAGTGGAGCATGGTCCTGAAGTGATTTGCTTCGTCCCGGTGCCAGTGCTGGGTGGAAACGGTCCTGCTCAGATCCTCTTCATTGTATGAAACGAGGGCACTCTTCACTGTGGAATGGCTCCCCTCATATATCGTGAGCGGCTGAAAGTCCACCTCACCGTCGGAGGCCAGGTCCTCCCCTGTCAGTTCCATACCGAAATAGGCCTCCGATCCGAAGGAGCCGCTCCTTGCTCCCTGCAGTATACTGCCGGTCTCCTGCAATGGAGAGGCTGTCTCCGGTTCCACCCCGAGGTAGTCTCTCAGGAACCCATGGGTGGATGTCTCAACACCACCTTCCGATATCGGGTGGTCTCCGGAACCGGAGATGTCCTCCAGAAGGTACCTGCCGGTAAGCATCAGGTTCTCGTTATGCTCATCGCCAAGGAACTCCGCCTCATCGTACATTCCATCCAGATATTGGGTCAGACCGAGTATATCCTGGTCGGTCAGGGTTTCCCTTTCGAGTGTTTCCATGCCTCCGGAGTCCCCTGTTACCCATATCACCGAATTGAACCTCTTCAGTTTCTCCACGGCGGGTCCGGAGCCCATGACCCACTGGTCGGAGTCATGAGAATTCTGGGTTGTTTGGACCTCATGATCAAATCCCATTTCCACCAGCGAATCTATCACCGCCTGTGATGGTTCACCGGAGGGATATTGTACGACCACACCCGATGAATTTGCCTCTTCCCTGTCTCTTTCGACAAAGTTGTCATATGATCCGTCATCGTCCACAACAAGTATGTTGTTCTCGGCCACCAGGGATGCCAGGGTGGTGGTGGAGTATGAGATATCATTGTTATCCTCGTTTATCTCTTCTATGAGATGGTAAGGGTCAACCATCACCCTGAAGTTATACAGGCCCGCCCCCAGGGCAAGCCACAGTTTGTACCTGGTGACCTCGCCACCGGATGAAGCGATATAGGAGATGTCCAGGGGATTGCCATCCCCCTTCTTTCCCGTAGGTCTCTCATCCTCGGGCCTTGGGTCAGGTATGTTCGGGGTCACGGGTACTTCTATTCCATTCGGTCCCGTAACATAGAACATCAGGGTGGAGGATTCCTCCTGGTAGCCGTTGTTCCTCACCGTTACCTCGATCTCGATGGTGTCCAGGTATTTCGGTACCACACCCTCTTCGCCTATCGGGTCCCTCTGCCAGTTCCCCGATCCGTCCTGGGAGAGAAGGTAGAGCTCCATCCTGGTCACCGCCAGGTCCCTTCCCACCTTTATCTCCCAGTCCAGCCATTTGAGGACCCTGGCGAAGATGTCTATCTTCTGGTTCAGGTACTTTATCTCCCTGACATCCCATCCCATGACCACCGCCTTGTACCCGGCGCCTGTCGTTCCTTCGGGAACAGACCAGGAGCGGATGGTGTTCACATGATCGGTGCCCGTATCCAGTTCATCCTGGTATGTGAGGACCCCCTGCGGAAGGTCGAAATACGGAGATGAATCCTTATCCTCCACTGTATCCCTGGGCAGGAAAAGGGTTGAAAGACCATTGCCCGCCTGAAGTTCCTTGATATCAATGTTGTAGATGCCCTCTTCCACCTCCGTTATGCCGCCCTCTCCTCCATCCACACCTACCATTCTGTCCTCCTCACCCGTGGATAGGTCCTCCTCGGAACTTACCCTCTGTATGCCTAGATAATTGTGGATGAAGGAAAATGCATCATCATATTCTTCAGTAGTGACCGATGAATCGCTCTTTTTCTCCTTCATGTTATTGTTGTTGAAGAACTGCATAAGACCGTCAACAGGATGAGAACCCACCAGAAGGAAGTATCCGTTAGCATCCAGGAACTTCATGATCTCCTGAATATTGCCTACGTAGGAAGAGGTAGGTTCTGGCATATTGGATAATGCGTCGGACCTGTTCCCCGTGACCCATATGACGATATCGAAATCCTCCATGGCGGGGAGAGGAATACTTCCCCAATCGTAGGAATATGCAGGGGCGTCCCTCATTCCGTTCTCGTCCTCGACCTCCTGAGAGATGACAGTGGAATCCGCCGTTATTCCGGCTCCGGTGAGGGATTCAACGACACTGCTCGTCATATCATCCTCGGAGCCAGTGGTGGCACCATCATCGTCGACCAGCAATATCCTGGGGAACACCTGCATGACACCCAGACCGGTATTGTCCTTGTGATTGTCCCCTTCCAGCGGAAGTATCCCCACCGGCTCGTCGTATCCGTCATAGGCGTTGACGACGGCATATACCTCCTGCTGACCTCCCGGGACGTCCACACTTGCCTCCAGATCGAAATAGAAGAACCTGTAGGCACCAGGAAGTATCTCGATGTTCGTTATCGTACAGGTCGGAAAGAGCAGATCCTCCTGTATCTGTGTGCTCTCGTTCCCCTGCCTCCACTGTTCAGGGTCCAGTTCGTCCATCATCCAATCATATACCGTGACACCATCTTCATACCCGTCCACCGCGATATTCCTCTGCGCCGGGGCCCAAAGGGTGACCACCAGATGGACATGGTCCCCCTTTCCGATCGCCTCAGACCCCGAATTCTGGACCACCACCGTTACGGTCACCTGGTCCCCGCTGTTGGGAATATCATCGGAGAAATAGATATCATAGATGCCGGGATCGGGTCCTGGTATCGGCTCGGGGGTGGTATCCTTATCCACCTTGTATTCCCTGGTCACAAAGTTGTTCCTGTGATCCGACTCGCCGCCCGTGAAGGGAAGGACCTTGGCGCTCATCACATGGTCCCCCAGTGTCCTAGTCGTCCCCTCCTTATCCACATCCCATGTGAGAACGATCCTCAGCGTGTGTCCCGTGCCAAGTATGGCATACTCAGCATCTTCAGCTTTGATCTCCTCTCCCTGGTCGTTCTGGTGTGTGAATCCGAGTTTGGTTATGGTGAGCTCATCCAGGTCGTCGTGGACCTGAAGGTTCGACACCGTTGTTTCACTATCGGGGTATACCCACTTCTCCGTCATGGGGCCTCCGAGATTGGTCACCTCCAGTATGATAAGGTACGGACCGTGGTCGAGGATGTATCCGCCCGCCTCTCCCCCTGACTGCTGGATGGAAAGCATTGTTACCGCAAGGTCCGGTGTCCCTTCGGGCATGGCCGATTTGGTCAGCTCGTTGTTCAGGACCACGGTCCTTACTCCATCCTTTTTCACGGTGGTCACCACAAGGGTGAGCTCCTTGGTGGAACCCTGCAAGGATATCTCTATTGATTCGCCGTTGCCCCAGGTTTCGTCCGCTCTTCCCTGGTCCGGATCGTAATAGGTGAGGAGGGCAAAGGTGGAATCGTCCGAATCACGGACCGCGATCTCCGTATCGGCGCCGTTGAGAGGGTCTCCGCCCCTGTGGGTTATTGTCAGTGTCTCCCCCTCCAGGCTGGCATAGAGATCGACGTAGAGTCCTTCCTCCATGTCGCCGATCTGCGAGGTCCACAATGCAACCCCGCCAACCATCACCATCGAGATGCCCAGAAGAAGAACGGTGCCTACTGCCTCCGAGACTCCCAGCAGTGTTCTCCTTTCCCCCGTCTTCTTTCCATGGACGATGCTTTTCAAATGAAAACCCCCTATAGGTTCCTCCTTCGTCTGTGCAGAAGGAGGAACGCTGCCGGAGCAGCCGCAATAAATATTCCGGCAAGGAGCAGGACCGACCCGGTTCCAAAAGAGAACGCTTTCTCCTCGGACAGCGGCCTCTCCGGTATATCCTTCCCGGTCACCCGGAGATCATCATCAGCTTCGGGCTCCTCCGCATACAGGTCCTCTTTCTCGGATGACAGGCCCTGCTCCTGTTTCTTCTCGATGGTTGACCGGACATCACCGCCGTTCCTACTTGATGCAAGGGATGTTCCGTAAACGAACACATCATCTATGTATATCCCAAGATCTGATTCCGGATCCGCATAATGGTTCTCATCCGTGTTGGTGGTGACACGAAAACGTATGTTGACCACGTTCCCCGTGAACGCGGCAAGGTCGCAGTTCAGCCGGGTAAGGGTCCCGGCGGGAACCCAGTTGTTTCCATTTCCTTCAAGGTCCAGTCCGGTGTAGGACTTATCATCGTCCGGTATGCCATCCTCCTCATCCAATTCGGACCCGGAGAGCCCCCAGGCAGCCCTTACACCAAGGTTCAACGGCACCCAGGTCTTCTTGTTATCGGAGGATATCTCCACCCTGAAACCGTCGGGTGGTCTTCCCGGGTCCGTGTCTATGTTGAAACGGAACATTGCCTCGAGGATCGCGCCCCTGGCGTTTGTAAGGTCTATCTGCCGGGTGTACAGAGAGTTATCGACCCCGGGCTTGAGGTCGCCGCCGTTATTGGGATCACCGATGTACCAGGCATGGCTCCCGCTGTAGGAACCGATCCCCGGTGTCCCGGCCTTCAGGGTCCAGCTGTCCACGGAAAGATCCTTGTTGGGGTTGGAATCCTCCGTGGATATCCTTATGTTCACGTCATCCAGGACCCAGCCGTAACCAGTTCCCCCGGTAAGGTGGAAATATACGAATGCCACTATCACCTCCTCTCCCAGGAAATCGCTGAGGTCCACGGTCACATGGTCCCAATCGAGGCTTCCGCCCCCCGAAAGCCCGTTCCAGCACCACCTCATCTTGTTCCCGTAGCTGTCCAGCATGGTGTCCCAGGCGGATGTGAGGAAATTGCCCGTATATGGCTGGTCCGGCTGGATATATTTGAAATCCCAGCTGCCGTCCCCGTCACTGTCGGTACCTATCATCACTACACCGCCGTTGGACCCGACCTTCAGGTTGTACTTGTGTTTGAAGGACAGCTCCGCCTCGTCGGCATACTGAAGGTCAACCACGCTCGTATGGATATACTTGTTTCGAGGTACCTCATCTCCGTCGGTCCAGGGACCAACACCTCTTGTGGGGCCGCTTCTTGTGGATGCCTGTGCTTCCTGCTCCACCTGCTGGAAGATATCCTGGAATATACTATCTAAGGTCGAGGAATCGGGAGCGTAGTAATAATCGGCATTGGTGGTCGAAGCTATCTCTCTCAGATCATACTCACTTGTGAACTTGTAGTTGGAACCAATCGTTGGGTTAAGTGGATCCTCTTCGTGTGGTGAGATGCCGAGACCTACGGTGTAGACGGGTATGGGCGCGTGGATCAGGCCAGTTCTGGTCTCGTCCCCCAGGTCCAGCCATGAACCATCATCTGATGCACCATCTCCTCCAACCCTCATCACGTCGTCTTTGTTGTTAGGGCCTTGATTTACGAACTCGAACGGTGTGTCGCCCCATTTCAGACCGTTCAAGGTTCCCCAGGTACAGGTATTGTAAGAGGTGCCGACCTCGGAGCCGGGGCAGTATACCGTGCTCCCGTCCTCCCTTCCCCCCCATCCGTAATCATCACCATCGGTCAATGTTATGGCAGCTGTGTAGACATCGGTGGTCCTCTGATGGTTGACCGCGTAATTGATCGTTTCTCCGACGGAATCCCAAAGC
>JAWOCK010000037.1:0-9812 GCA_046483845.1 Thermoplasmatota archaeon
GTTTCTTCCATCTCGAATCAAGACCATCCCAGATATAGCCATCATTCCCTTTTTTGGAAAGGAATTTTGAGATCTTGCCGATTGGAACAGAACATAACTCATCCCTTGCAGGTTTTGCCATATCATCAGAGGGTTCATCGTCGAATTCCCTCCATAGCACCTGGACATCCTTGTTATCCCCTTCCCTGACATACCTTGAGATATCCAGATCATTACCGGAAAGGTCAGGTGTTGTATCAAAAAGTTCCATTATGTCCTTTCTTCTGATAACCGGTCTTACAACAAATGGTGGTTCATACTTGACTGCATCAATTTCCTTGAGTGAAACTCCACTCAACTCTTTCAGGTTATTCCTTGAGGATTCTATCCCTTCTTCTTCATATGGTGCAGCCATACTCTCATCGGCATCCACAATGAAAACCCTGGCATTGCTGGAATTTCCCTTCCTGTTACACCTTCCGAACCTCTGTACCAGAGATGGCCATGGAGCGATTTCAGTGATCATGGTCGTTGAATCAATATCAACACCAGCCTCCACAACCTGTGTGGATATTATCAGGCGATCACCATCCTGACCCAGTATCTTCAGATTCCTATCCCTGTCAGGTTTTCTGAACCTGGAATGAAGGAGTGATATGTTCTCCGGGCATCTTTCATCTTCTTTGATCCTCTTGAATATATTCTGGGCCCTGTCAACGGTGTTCACGATAACCAGGGTTAGAGTGTCAGCGATATGCTCGTCGAGTATAAGATCGATAATCTGCTGATAATACTCACCGGATTTCTCGTTCTCCTTGTTAAGAATTAGATCACGATCCCCTATCTTCTTCTCTGCATTTTTTCTCTTCTCGATCTCTCCGAAAACATGGTCTTTCTGAGACAATTTGAATTTATTTTCAATAGTATCCTGGTCCACTGTGTTCATTTGCTTTGGATCCGTTGTTGCACTCATCCAGATACTTTCGCAATTTCCAAGACAACCAAGTTTCTTCCTGAAAGCATCCATCTGGGATGTTGTCTCCACTCCCACACCCATCAACTGGACCTCATCCATAACCCACAAACAATCATTGTTCAGCAATCCGAAATGCATGGGCCATCTGTATTTACTCATTCCATAGCCCCTGTTCAGGGCCCTGGAAAGGAGCATGTCTTGAGTACCTATGATTATCGCATCTCTTTCTGGATAAAGATCCCATTCGTCTTTATCCTCACCGCCCATTAGGACCGTCACTGCGATCCTGTTTCCTTTATCGCCATGTTCCTTCGCCCAGCCATCTATGGGTTTGGAATCGTCCTGCGGTGCTTTGTTTTCTCCCGGGGCGTTCGCCAGCATCCCAAGGTTCTCCAACCACTTAACACAATTATTCCTGGTCTGTTCAACAAGGACCCTCATCGGAAGACAGTATACCAATCTCCTCGGGGTACTCTTTCTTACCTCATCTTCAGCGAACCTTCTTCTCCAAAGCCACGCTAAAACCACCGCAGACGTCTTTCCGCATCCTGTTGGAATATCAAGAAGCTGCGGAAGTTCAGGTGTGGTCGCCAATCGGATCTGATAAGGGTATGGCTCGTGTTTGGTTGCTTCTGTAAAAAGATCTTTATATGTCATGATATGACCTTCCCATTTCTATAATGCTTGCTTTCTTCCGATCCTTGCTCGAATGAGACTCCACGTGGTCCCTTATAAAGGCCATGTGCCTGCTCTTCTATAAACTCAATGATCTCCTCTCGGCTCGGGAGTTCGAGCTGGTACTTGGACACAAATAATTGATTGCTCATACCCGCGAGAGCATACTCAACAAGGGTATGGCCCTTTTTGGTACAAAGGAGTATCCCTATCGGCGGATTGTCATCGTCTGAAGAAATGTTCTTTTTATACCAGCTCACATAGGTGTTTAGCTGGCCGATGTCCTCATGAGTGAACCTTGATCGTTTCAGTTCAACAAGAACGTGGCATTTGAGGACCCTGTGATAGAAAACCAGATCGATAAATCCATATGTGTCCCCAATGAGGATGCGCTTCTGGCGAGCTTCGAAGCAAAAACCGGTACCAAGCTCCATGAGGAACTCCTGCAGTCTAATTATCAATTCGTTCTCAAGGTCTGATTCCGGGATCACTTGCTCCGGTCTCAATCCAAGGAACTCGAAAATATAGGGGTCACGGATGGCGAGCTCCGGCGCACTCTTTTCGACACCTTTTTGTACGAGTTTTGCCAGTTTTTTCTTGTTCTTCGAAAGGCCGGACCTCTCGTAATATAAACTATCGATCTGACGCTTGAGTTCTCGTACAGACCAGTTGCCGAGGATGCTCTCGACTTCATAGAACGCTCTTTTCAGGGGATCCTCTATCTCAATCAGCTCTGCGAAGTGACTGTAGGAGAGACTTTTTATCAACTTGTCAGGTGCTATTCCTGATCCGGGGGACGGAGTCCCCCGTTTGGCTGGCAAATTATCATCTGACGTCCTGAGTGAAGTGTATTTCTGAAAGTCCAGGGGAAGAATTTTTTCAAATTCGGGGGACAGTGTCCCCCATATCTGCGGATACACGCAATAGAAAGTACGACAACGTCTGAGTTCACGCGGATGGTAATCGACCTTGCCAGAATGCTTGAGCTGTCTGCTTAGCTTTTCAATTAGCCCTATTCCATACTCCGCTCGATCAGAACCATTCTGTTCGTATTCGCGTATATAGAAGCCAATGGCCCAATTGCGCAGCGTCAGGCTGATGTTTACAGCTTTTTTTGCTTGCGAGGTCATTCGATCGTGTACTAGTCTGATCGCATCCACGAGATTCTCGAATGTGAGATCTATCCGTTCAGGGAACAATACACCAACCTCCTCGGAGCATTCTTTTTCACATCCTCGGCCGGAATCTCTTTCCAGCCCTTACCAATGATCCCGATTCCGGACCGTCTCCTCCACAACCACGCCAAAACCACTGCTGCCGTCTTCCCGCAACCGGTGGGCACGTCCAGTAACTGTGGCAGGTCCTCCCCGGTCGCGAGCCTTCGCTGGTACGGGTATGGATCTGGATTATTGGTAGCTTTTTTGAAAAACTCATCGTAGTTCATTTTCTATTCCCCTTTTTTTTCCACAGGTTCTGGCAAAAATTCACTCAATCCAGGGTATTCTCTGTAAAAACGGACCATACGGCCAATATTTCTCTCAGAAAATCCTTTGACATCAGGCAGGTCATTCCTGATGTCTCTGGAAAGTCGTGGTATAATCGCTTTGCCCCAACCCTCCTTTTCTTGTTTACTATTCACCATCCTTCCGATGTCCCAGTACATCATTATCATTTCTGCATTTGCAGAGAGGACGGCCTGCGTCTGAGCCTGTCGAATGCGGGATTTGACCTCGTCCAGGAATCGGCCGTATAATACAAGTTCATCCTTCAAGAGGCCACCACCGTGAAACATCTATTCCGGGTCTGGTTTTCAATCGATCCAATGGGAAGACAGTAAACCAACCGTTTGGGTGTCCTCTTCCTTATCTCATCGGAAGCATATCTCCTCCTCCATACCCAGGAAAGTACCGCAGCCGCGGTCTTGCCGCATCCCGTCGGGATGTCGACAATCTGCGGAAGTTCATCCCTTTGTGCAAGTCTACTTTGATAATCAAAAGGCTCGGAGCCGACTGCTGTTTCGAATAGATCCCGGAAGTTCATATCTAATCCCCTCGGAAAGGACCATTATCCACCCTCTCAAAGATGGAATGAAAGATAATACTGTAATCGCTATTTGTTATTTTCTCCATGCACTCCTCCGGGCCGATCATGAAAGATATCGAATAACTGATCATGGTCTGATTGAAATCAATGGATTCAATTTAAATGTCTGCACGTTATTTACGTGACCTACGTTCTTTATGTGATAGGTACAAGGTGATCGAAATGGATTATCCTAAACATCTCAGGGTCGTGATCTCATGTGTAACCTTCGAGACCGTCAAGATCGTAAAGCCAGTGATGCACTTCCAGGCTGATCTTGTCTATCTTCTGCACCACAATAATATGAAGCAACCCTATACCGATTTCCTGGACGAGGTAGTGAAACAGCTTAAAGAAAAAGGAATAGAATACAAAACGGTGGAGGTGGACCTCTTCCATTTCGAACCACTCATGAGAACACTGATCGGCATAATGGACAAGGAAAAGGAAAAGGGAAACCATATCTTCGTGAACATGGAAGCAGGCACTTCGATCTATTCCGCCGCTTCTCTTATAGCATCGATGATGAAGGACGCAATAACCTTCAATGTTGGAACGAAGGTCTTCCAGGTTCGGGACCCTGCCGTCTACTATGACAACGACAGACCGGTGGGACTGGCAAAGGATGTGAAAGAGCCCTTCATACTGCCCAGGTACAGGATAAAGGAACCAAATAGAGAACAGGTCAGAGCCCTATCCATCTGGAAGGAGGTACTGGAAAGTTTCGGAACAAGACAGACCAGACGGGTCATCCGGAGGCTTGAAGAGGAAGGGTTGATGAAGGACACGACCGATGACAGAGGGAAGGTCACACATGGAGCCAATATGAAATTCCGTAGGAAATATCTGAAACACTGGTTGGGGCAGGGATGGGTGAGCAGTGAAGGAAGTTCAAATTATCATCTCACCGATAATGGAATGATGGTGCTGGATATCTTCGGTGATCCGATCGAATAGATCTCAGGATGATCTGATGTCAATCCCTACAAATAAAAGAAGAAAAAGAGCTGAGCAATGTCCGAGTAGGAGAGCTCAGCTCCGGAGTACTATTTCGATGTTAACATCATCGGGGACCTTGATCCTCATCAAGGACCTGAGTGCCCTGTCGTCCGCATCAAGGTAGATAAGCCTCTTGTGCACCCTCATCTCCCATCGGTCCCAGGTCTCGGACCCTTCTCCGTCGGGTGATTTTCTGCATGGTACTACGAGCCTCTTCGTGGGGAGCGGGATCGGACCGGAGAGGTTCACCCCCGTCCTTTCCGATATCCCCCTGATCTGAGTGCAGACCGTATCCAATGACTTTGCGTCTGTACCCGTCAGAGATATCCTTGCTTTGGCTACCAATCCCATTCCTCCGCTTGCTCCGTTTTATCCAAGGGCTCACTTCTGCTCTATATCGAGGCACATTCCTGCCGCCACAGTGGTCCCCATATCTCTGATGGCGAACCTTCCAAGCTGCGGGATCTCCTTGACCTTCTCGATCACGAGAGGCCTGGTGGGCCTTATCTTCACTATTGCGATATCTCCGGTCTTGAGGAAGTCAGGATTCTCTTCCTTCACCTGTCCGGTCTTGGGGTCCAGCTTCTTCTGGAGCTCCTCGAAGGTACAGGCCACCTGGGCGGTGTGAAGATGGAACACAGGTGTGTATCCCAGGGCTATCACGGAAGGATGCTGGAGCACCGCTATCTGCGCGGTGAATGTCTTTGCGACAGATGGTGGATTGCTTGATTCACCGCAAACGTCGCCCCTTCTGATGTCGCTCTTTCCGACACCCCTTACGTTGAAACCTACGTTGTCGCCGGGTTCAGCCGTTGGCATGTTCTCGTGATGCATCTCGATGGACTTGATCTCTCCTCCCGATCCGGAGGGAGAGAAGGTTACCTTGGCACCGACCTTGAGAACTCCGGTCTCCACCCTGCCGACCGGGACAGTTCCTATACCTGTGATGGTATAGACATCCTGGATCGGAAGTCTCAGCGGTAGGTCGGTGGGCTTCTTGGGCACCTTGAGATTGTTCAGGCATTCCAGAAGGGTCCCTCCCTTCCACCAGGACATGTTGTTGGACTTGTTAACAACATTGTCGCCCTTGAAGGCTGAAGTTGGTGCATATTGCACCGAATCTTCCTTGTAGCCTACCATCCTGAGGAGCTTGTCCACATCGGCTTTCACCTGGTTGAACCTCTCCTCGGACCATTCCGGCTTGGTGGCATCCATCTTGTTGACGTTTATTATGATCTGATTGACGCCAAGGGTCTTTGCCAGGAAGACGTGCTCCTTTGTCTGCGCCATTACACCCTCAGGAGCAGCCACGACGAGAACCGCGGCATCTGCCTGGGATGTTCCGGTGATCATGTTCTTGACGAAATCCCTGTGCCCGGGAGCGTCAATGATGGTGAAGTAATATTTGTCAGAGGTGAACTTCTTGTGGGCGACATCTATGGTTACGCCGCGCTCCCTCTCTTCCTTCAGACCATCCATGACCCATGCGAACTCGAAGCTTCCCTTCCCCTTCGACTCGGCTTCCTTTCTGTACTTATCGATGATGTGCTGCTCGATATGTCCTGTATCTAACAGCACACGTCCAACAGTGGTGGACTTTCCGTGGTCCACGTGACCTATGAACACGAGGTTCATGTGGGGTTTCTCACTTGCCATTTATAATTCCTCCTACTCGGGGATGTTCCCTTAATTATTCATCGTATTTAAACCTTTGATATAATGTTCATTGTACTGGAGATCATGAGGCGTAATAATCCGCTGTGGGGGGTTCGGGCTTCAGGCCCTTCCTCTCCCTGATCTCCCTGGTGACCTTTTCCAACAGCTCCCTTGGTAGAGGATCAAAACCCTGGAACTCGGTGGTCCAGAGGGCTCTCCCCTGGGTCGCACCCCTTATGGCGGAAGCGAAGCCAAAGAGCTCAGCCACCGGAGCCTTTGCGATCACCGTGACCTGGTCGCCCTCCATGGGCATGTCTTCGATAGTTGCCCTTCTGGTGTTCAACTCCCGGCTGACACTTCCCATGATATCACTGGGAACATTTACGAAGAGCTTCTGTTTGGGCTCCATCAATGTCACCCCCACCTCCACCATGGCTCCGTATATGCCGGACCTTGCAGCCGGAATGACCTGGCCGGGTCCTCTATGGATGGCGTCCTCGTGGAGCTTGGCATCTGTCAGCCTGACCAGTACCCCTACGCAAGGCTCCCAGGACCTGGGTCCCTTGGTCATCGCCTCCTTGAAGGCATCGATGATCAGCTCCTTGGTCTCATGAAGGTACTGTATGCCCTTAGTGCTGTTCAGGAACATGTTCTGACCGGTGATCCAGTAAACGCTCTTGGCATCGTTCTTGTCCATTCCAAGCTCCTCGAGCTGCTTGGCGAGCGCCTTGGAGTCCTTTATCCTCTGATCCCTGGGCAGGTCTCCCACCCTTATAGCCTCTCTGATAGGATCAGGGAGTGGCTCCACGGTGAAGTAGAACCTGTTGTGCTTGTTGGGTGATTTTCCCTCGAAACTCCTCTTCGATGTACCCATGATCGATTCGCGGTAGACCACGATGGGCGGGGATGTCTTTATCTCTATACCCTGTTCCTTCTCGATCCTGTACTCGGTGATCTCGAGATGGAGCTCTCCCATGCCTGACAGAAGATGCTCCCCCGTTTCCTGGTTGATCTCGACCTGGAGCGAAGGATCCGCCTTTGCAACCATCCTGAGAACCTCGACGAGCTTGGGGAGGTCCTTCATGTGCTTGGCCTCCACCGCCACGGTCACCACCGGTTCGGAAACATGGACTATCCTCTCGAAGGGGTCGAAATCCTCCACCCCCGATACCGTTGAACCAGCGATGGCGGTCTTTATACCTGAAACGTTTACAATATTCCCGGCTATGACCTTGTCAACGGATATCCTGTCCGGTCCCACCGCAACGGAAACCTGCTGGGCCCTTGCAGTTCCCGGCATACCCATCACATACAGTTCCTGTCCTCTCTCGATGGTGCCAGCAAAAAGCCTTCCAGAGGCTATCTCTCCCGCATGCGGGTCTATGATGATCTTGGTGACCATCAGCACCGGTTCGGACTTCGGAGAGCACTTCACCATGGCCTTACCTTCCTTGCTTTCCGGGTCCCCGTGCCAGATATGAGGGATCCTGTACTTCTGTGCGGTAACAGGGTCCGGAAGATGATATATGATCATATCCAGGAAGACCTGATGTATCGGGGCCTTCTTTGCAAGTTCCTTTTGCTTTTCCTGGTTCAGATGATCGTATATGTCATTGAACGTCACACCTTCACTCTGCATGAAAGGGACAGAGATGGCCCAGTTGTGATAGGCGGATCCGAAAGCCACGGTACCTTTCTCGGGGGACACGAACCATTCCTCCTTGAACTCCTTTGGCACCATCTTTGCAATGAGCTCATTGACCTGCTTTATTATCTTTACGAACCTCTTTTGCATCTCCTCGGGGCTCACCTTCAGTTCATTTATGAGCCTGTCCACTTTGTTGATGAAGAGGACCGGTTTGACCTTTTCCTTGAGCGCCTGCCTCACCACCGTCTCGGTCTGGGGCATGACACCTTCCACCGCACAGCAGACTATAACACAACCGTCCACTGCTCTCATTGCCCTGGTCACATCTCCCCCGAAATCCACGTGGCCCGGTGTGTCTATGAGATTGATCAGATGGCTCTTCCCCTTGTACTCATGGACCATTGAGGCATTTGCCGCATTGATGGTGATGCCCCTCGCCTGTTCCTGCTCATCGAAATCAAGTAAAAGCTGCTTTCCTGCAAGGTCCTCTGACATCATTCCGGCACCCGCAATGAGATTGTCCGACAGCGTGGTCTTGCCATGATCTATATGCGCAGCGATACCGATGTTCCGAATGAATTCAGGCTTGTCCATCAATTTCTGCGCTTCTCGAATGTTGTCTTCTCTTCTTCCCATGCTTACACGACCTTTATTTTTAATATAACATACATCCGAACCTCGGGATCAGTGGGCCGACTTCGCAACCCTTTCCACCTCGTCCCTCTTGGACACCGCAAAGGACTGAAGATCCTTCTTTGAACCTGCTATGAGTTCATTTGCCAAGCATTCTGCTACGGACCTGCGGTTCTTGTGGGTTGCCTTGACCGTGCCCACCGAGATGTTCCTGAGTGCTATGTCCAGTCTCCTGGACGGAGCTGTATCCACCGACTTGGGGACCGATATTCCACCGAACTTCAATCTGGTCACCTCTTCCCTGGGAGCGGAGTTCTCGATGGCCCATACCAGAACCTGGATCGGGTTCTGCTTGGTCCTCTCTTCGATTATCTCAAACGCATCCAGGACCGCTTTGTAGCTCTTTGACTTCTTGCCGGTATAATCATCCGTCCTCATCAGACTGTTGATTAGCCTCTCCACTATGGATATCTTGGATTTGTAAAATGGTTTGTTCGCGTGCCTGGCACTGGAATGTGGTACCAGAGCAGGCTCGAGGTTGATAAAGGCCTTTAGGCTAGGGTCCTCCACGATCACATCCGTGGAATTGAACTTCCCGAACACCAGTTCCTCCTTGAAGGGTTCCCTCTTCTCCTCCTTCGGAGCTTCCTTCTTCTCCGCTTTCTCGGAGGGTTTCTTCTCACCCTTCGGAGCTTCCTTCTTCTCCGCTTTCTCGGAAGGTTTCTTCTCACCCTTCGGAGCTTCCTTCTTCTCTGTTTTCTTAGAGGGTTTCTTCTCCTCTTTAGGAGCTTCCTTCTTCTCCGCTTTCTTGGGAGGTTTCTTCTCATCCTTCGGAGCTTCCTTCTTCTCCGCTTTCTTTGGAGGTTTCTTCTCATCCTTCCGAGCTTCCTTCTTCTCTGCTTTCTCGGAAGGTTTCTTCTCCTCTTTCGGAACTTTGCTGCTGATGTTCGTGGGCGGCAGCGCAGGCAGCGCCGCTGGAGGGATCAAGGTCGTGCGCCTGCTGATCGTCGCGAAGAACACCGCGCGCGAGGTCCGCAAGGCGCTCCATCCCCGGGCCGTCCTGCCGGTCCGCGTCGGATCGGGCGCCGTGCCCGAGGAGGTACTCCGCGCGGGCGCCGCGTGCATCACCCTCTGGGTCGCGCTGTTCCTCCTCAGCCTGGGCGG
>JAWOCK010000009.1:0-8348 GCA_046483845.1 Thermoplasmatota archaeon
ATCTGTCTTCAGCGGTCATCCGGTCTTCGACACCATTATCGGAAGCATATCAGCAGGGAACCCGATAACCGGTTACATAATAGTGGGGAGGTCCTGAAGCAAGGTGTCAGCCTCTTCGCGGTCACCGCTTTCCTTGTAGCCCGGGTAACGGTGGGGTTGGTGCAGCTTTTTGCGGAGGCGGGGATCCTGGGAAAACGTTTCGCAATAACAAGGAACCTGCTGAGCCTGCTCCTTTCGGTGTTCGTCGCCGTGATCGTGGCTCTCATCAAGAAGGGTTATTACACATATGACGGATAAGGTTTTATTCCAACAGGCCGGATGAACGGTCTGGAAACGAAGGTGTTATCATGAAGAAGATCCCCCGACTGGCTCCCCTTTTGATGATCGCTTTCATTGTCATATCAGCCCTGTCGGTACCGGAGCCTACCGATGGAGCACGGAGCGGTGACTATCCCAGGAACTACGAGATACAGGACTACGAGCCGTCAGCGGACGAGCAGTGGGACCTGGACGTGGTGATGGACGATGAAGGTAGACTTTACAGCGTGTGGGCGGATTTCCGGGACAAGGTTCCTGAGGTGAGGTTCTCCAAATCCCTCAACGGAACATCCTGGGGGGACGGGGAGTTCAACAACAATGATATTGTCGTAAGCGATGGGCCGAATACCGATGAGAGGGTGGACCATCCCTCCATTACGGTGGATGAGGACCGCAAGCTCTACTGTATCTGGCTGGATGACAGAGGTGGTGAGGTGCATGTGAGGATGACCACATCGACATCCCTGGGCAGTTCCTGGAACCAGAGTAGGAGGGTGCCGGAGATAACCGGTTCCGTGTCACAACCTTTCATAAGATATTCGGCAGAGACCGGGATAATGAGCATAGTGTATGTGAAAGAATATGTCCGGGATAACGGTTCCTCCCCCCAGAAGGATATTATGTACACATATTCCACTGACAAAGGGGAATCCTTCTCAACCCCCATTGTCCTGAACGATGATGATACCGATGAGGACCAGACCAATCCGAGGATCACCCTATCCAAGGAGGGTTGGATAGCCGTGATCTGGCAGGATTTCAGGAACGGTGATTCCACCATAGGCAGAAACAGCGATGTATACTCCTCGATCTCCAAGGATGGCATTGCTTTTTCGGAAAACTTCCTTGTACACGATGACCCCGGGTCAATAAAGCAGGTGAACCCGGACGCCACCTTCTCTGAAAATAGCGACCTAATGGTTGTGTGGCAGGAGACGGGTCTTGACGGGTGGCAGATAAAATATTCCATGGCATGGACCGCATCAAAGGACTGGAACGGTGAGTTCCTCCCGCAGAAGGTGGCCATTTCAAGCAATCTCTCGAGGAAGGACCAGTTCCTGCCCAGGGTGGGTTACGTGGAAGGCTCCTTCCTTATGGCCTGGACGGAACTCGACCTCAGGAACTTCTATCTTGTAAGGGCGGGATACATCTCAAGGTACGGTGAAATGGTCTCGGGTGACCACATCGTGGACGACACCATAGACATGGGGATGTACGAGAAAGAGCCCATCTATCATGCGGAGATGTACAAGGAGACAGTATCGGTGCTGGGAAGGGGGGAGAGGGGACATGTTTTCTGGATGGACTACAGGACGGACCCGAACCCCTCCGATGACAGGAACCAGGATGCGGACCCCTACACGGCAATTCCGTTTTCCACCGATGAGGTTCCGCTTTCGCCGCAGGAACTGAGACTTAAACTGGTGGAAAAGGACTGGAACAGCATAAAGGTCAGATGGCCCGTGTCCCCGGATATCGGGTTCAAAGGGTATTACCTCTCATACGGTGAGGGAGTCGCCCCTGTCCCGGATGAGAACCTGAACGATGCTAAGATAATTGACAGGCTGGCGAACGAGGTGGTGTTCTCCGGCCTGACACCTGATACGCGATACCAGGTCAGGATGGTGGTGAAGGATAGGATAGGCCAGGCGGCCTCCTCCCCGGTCCTTGACCTGAGGACCGGATCGAACCAGGCACCCAACTTCGAATTCCTTGAACCCGACGGGATCCATGATAGGGCGGATAAGGAATACACGATAAGATGGCGGGCCTTTGACAAGGAGGAAGCAGCGAATTACACACTGCACTATGATAATGACATGGACCCCTCGGACCAGGTCTTTCTCTATGCGGGGAACACCATGGAAGATCTCGGTGAGATGGAGCTTGTATGGAACACAACAGGCCTGCCTTCCGGCGGATACACCATCAACGCGACCATATATGACGGGGTTAACCCTCCGGTGACCGTATATTCCAACGCCGTGATCGTCAGTCATCCCACGGCGGTCAGGGACCATCCCACCGTGAGGTTCATAACCGTCGACGGTGGCAAGGAAAATGCTTTCGTCGATCCGATCCTGGAGATCACCTTCGATAAACCCATTGCTCCGACGACCATTGACGAAGAGAGCATCTACATTCTGGACAGCAGTAATATCAGGGTGCCGGGAACCATCTCGATCTTCTCGCCGGAGAAATTGAACTGGAGGCCCGAAAACCATCTGGAGTTCGGAACGGAGCACCGCATCCAGATACTTCCCACCGTAACGGACCTGGACGGTAACGAGCTGGACGGGGAGAAGATCGGAGAGCCGTCCCCCTTCAGTCTGGTCTTCACTACCAGACCCGAGGCGGGGGAGCCCGAGATAAAGGAGTGGAGCCCGCAGGGTCAGGACGTTCCGCTGTGGACCGATATATCTGTCGAGTTCGATCGGCCCATGGACAACGACTCCATTACCAGTGAAACAGTGAGCCTGCTGGAGATCTCCTCGTCCACGGAGGTCCCCATCCGGATCGAATACAGGGAATCCCTCTTCAAGCTCGAGATCTCCCTGAGGAGGCCGTTGACCGCCAATCACACATACAAGTTGAACCTTTCGGGCATCAGGTCCCGCTTAGATGCGGTGATGTCACCTTTCCAATGGACCTTCAGTGCCGGACAGCCAGACCTCGATACCGACACGGACGGTGATGGGGTGCCGGATGACCTGGACTGGTTCAGGTACGATCCCACTGAGAGCAGGGATACGGACATGGACGGCATAGGTGATAACGCGGACCTCGACGCTGACGGGGACGGAATGCCTGACAGCTGGGAGGAAAAGTGGGGATTGGACCCCCTGGACCCCACGGACGCCGATGAAGACCCGGACGGGGACGGTATGACCAACCTCGAGGAGTTCAGGGCAGGGACCACTCCGGTCGAGGACGAATCTGATGATATCGATCGCTCTCTATTGATATTGATCCTGGTCGGGATCTCGGTCCTCATCATTCTGGCGCTAATTGGATATTCCATCTATCAGAGGAGGAGATTCCAGGACCAGAGGCTCCAGGAAGGTTTCTTCAGGGAAGGCGATTCGGAGGAATAGGTCAACTTAAATAATAGTAAACAGGTCCTACCGAAAAGCTTACAAATTGTCCTAACTCATTATCCAGCATAAGAGAATCTCCGGAGGATACACGCATGAGAACCCGAACCCTGTTCATCGTACTGATACTGATGTTGGCCCCTTTGATGGTATCCACGCCTTTCACCGAGGATTCCAGGGCAGAGCAGGGCCCAACAGATGGGGGAGGTTACCGCTACACGGACGGGAACGAACCGGAACCCACCATCGAAGCCGACTATATCGACGTAAAGATGGACCCGGAGGCCGAGGGTCTGGATACAAGCCAGTACAATGCCCTTATCAAGAAGGACCTTGGCTTCAGCTTCAAGTACTACGGGAACACCTACAGCAGCATATACATCTCCACCTACGGTGCCATGTCCTTCGTTGAGGATAATGAGAATACCTTCAGGGACTACTACAATTACAGGATACCGTCAACTGGAGGACCGAAAGGTTTGATGGCAGTTTACTGGACCTGGGACAGTGCTCAATCCAATCAGAAGGACAGGCTCTTCATATTGAGGACCGAGATCGACGGGGAAAAAGTGTTCATCGTGGAGTGGAATACCGGAAGGGGAGCCAAGTTCGAGGCAATGCTATACCAGGGAGGTATGATAAAGTACCAATATTTCAGCGGTCAATCATCGTATGTTCTGGGTTCGTACTGCACCATTGGCATAGAGAGCCCGGACAGTACCACCGGCGTTCCCTACATCAACTATCAATATACATCCACTCCGAAGTTCAACACCCCCTTTGCTGTGGCATTCACCAAGGATAATGTGGAGACAAAGGGCATATCGCTCAAGAACGGGGATGGTCCGGGTGACCGGATCTATGCGGGTTCGAAACCATATATATTCGAGGTGCAGATATTCCACAGTTCAAACCGTGATTCCATCCTGAACTGTGTTCTGATCCTTGGGTCGCTCTATGACCAGGAGAGGATCAAGCTCATCTACCATCATAAGAACGGGACCTTCAGACAGATCAACGGCTTTCAGCATGCCGATCTGCTATCGGAGGAGTCCGGCTCAAGGAACCTGAACAGCAACAATATCGCAGTAACCTTCCATGTGGACTTCAGGATCCAGTACCCCAGCGAAGATAACAGGAACGTGAGTGGGAGGGCTTCGGGAATGTCGGCCATCCCGTCGGAGATCGATGCCGGGGAGCTCTATTCAGTGGAGAACGATCTGGAATGGGACCCCTCCGACCTCAGGGTGAAGAAGGTCACCGGAGAGACGGAGTACCTCCGCGACGGGGATTACGTTGCGGGCTCCGAGAGCATCATGTTCTCCGGTTTCAGGATATTCTACGAGAGGTCCGATATCCAACCACCTCCGACCATCATCTCACTGAACATCACCGATAACTTCGGCCTGAAGAAGGTGGCCTACATTCCACAGGGAGAATCCCTTTCAGCGACATGGACCGTGGTGGACGAGACCGCGGTTATGAACTTCGATTTCGAGGTCTCGGGCCTCTCATACCAGTATCTTCTGGGGGATCCCTTCTCGTTCACACTTAAAATAGATTCCACCCCTCCATCGCAGATAGAGTCGGAAAATATGCAGATATTCCAGGATGAGCTTGACGGGTCCAATGAGCCCTACATCGATTCCACGGACACCTATATCGACAACGATGACAACTTCTATGTGAAATGGGATAAGATAAGCGACGGAGAATCCGGAATAGGCGGTTATATCGTAGAGGTGGATGGAGGTGATCTCCAACTCAGGAAGTTCGTGGAGAACACGGAGGAAGGTTCCAACATGAGCGTTCATATCGGTTCCGATTATTCCGAGAGGGTTCCCGAGGGGGAGTATCAGGTGTCCGTAAGGGCGGTTGACCTGGTTGGCAACGTAGGGGGGCCAGTTTCAAAGAACCTCGTGGTGGATACCACGGGGCCAACCTTTGATCTCCTGGACCCCGAACCGGGTGAATGGAAGATGTCAAGGAAACCCGCCATTACCATTTTGGTGGAGGATGATCTCACTCCTGTGGACGGAAGGACATTGTTCTACCAGGTCTCGACCAACGGCGGCATAACCTATTCGGAATGGTCGTCGATGCTCTATTATGGAAGGGAAGATAGGTCCGTGGAGATAGAGGTCCGTCCCGATCTTGCGGAGGGCAGGAACAATATGGTAAAGGTGAGAGGAGAGGACCTTGCCGGTTCGGGATTGACCACCTCCGAGGAATTCCCGATATGGGTGGATAATAGGCCACCGGAGATATATATGGTCGAACCGGCCGTTGACGAGAACAGGACCACGGTGGAGTGGTTGAAGGATGTGAACAGACCCATCAAGATAAGCATGCACGATTGGAAGGGGGCCGGTATTGATCCCAACAGGATCTCCTACAGGATATCCCTCAACGGAGGGGAGGACTTCTCGGCGGATATCCCACTGAACGGTGAGCCGTTCAACAACTCAAAGGGTTTCTCCGAGTACACGTTCTCCATCCAGAAGGACTGGTCGGAAGGCTCCGACAACCTTCTGGTGGTGGATGCCTATGACCTTGTGGGAAGGAATATGACGGCGGTCTTCAGGATCAAGGTAGACGTGACCCCCGAGGTGGAGGTCATATCTCCGAAGGAGTATGGAGGACATTATGACAATCGATCCATACTGTTCAAGGTGGATGTGGTGGACATAGACGGCGAGGATGATATTGAAGTGGTATGGATGTCCAATCTAGACGGTCCGATAGGTTTCGAATCCGAGGTGGAGACGACCCTATCTGCCGGCGACCATATCATAACACTCACGGTTAGGGATGGGGTCCACACCATAAAACGGTCCATACCGTTGAAGGTCCAGTCCGCGCGGCTACTAGATCCCGCTTTCAGGGATTCCGATTCCGACAAAATGAACGATTCATACGAGGAGATCCATGGTCTGGACCCGTTCAAGGACGATGCCGATGAGGACCTCGATGGTGATGGATATTCCAATATCGAGGAGTTCTATGCAGGAACGGATCCCGCCGATAGATCAGACTATCCCGGTTCCGAACTGGAGAGTTCTTCCATATCCATGGCACCGATCGTGATCCTGTTGATCGCTTTCCTGGTCATTGGAGCGTTCGGGTTCCTTCTGGTAAAGCAGATCAGAAAACAACAGCTGATACAGTACCAGCGGATGCCACCGATGCCCCTTCAGCAGCGGTTGCCCTCCACGGGCTCTCCGGAGCTTCCTGCCCTTCCTCCCTCGAGGCAGCCATCGGATCAGTAACGCCTCTCCTTTACCAATTTGGTGTAGACCCTCTTGATGTTCCGGGCCTCCACGGGTGAGCCTTCCCTGTAGACCATACTCCTGATGGTCTTTATCTTGTCGACCATCACCTTGTTCCTTCCGAACTCCAGTATGTCGCCTACCGCAAATTCCTCTTCGGGTGCCGCAGAGATCCTTTCGGATTTGGTGTTCTCTCCCCTGACGATGGAGACCTTTACGGGGACGCTGTCGAAAAGCTTCATCCAGATGGTATCTATGTCCTTTGCCTTGGCTCTCTTGACCCTTTTCTTGCCGGATTCGATGGAGGTCACCTTGAGGTTATGGTCTTCCCAGAATATCTCCTCGTCGGTACGTACCTCTTCCAGTTGTCCGAAATCTATCTCTGTTCTTCTTGAATCCTTTCCATCGGATATGATACAGTTCACCTTTATCGGCTTCTCCACAGGCAGCTGGGCGTTGTGCACGGTCTGGCATTCTATGCAACGGACCGTTCCATCGAATCCGCTGTCCGGATCCGTACCCATCCTTCCCCGTATGATCCGGTGAGGTGTCTCCTCCTGACAAACCTCGCAGAAAGTGAAAATAACGGTCCCTTCTATCATGTGCGGGGCCATTTGGTATTGATATATAAAACATGCTGAAACCATCTCAGTAGTTCCGAATGTATCGCTCCATTTCACACAGGTTTTATTATGTGAAAGAACACATACTTATACTTAACTAATAACCTTTTAATACCAGCATGTTACAACTATTTATGGTATGCGCAAACTCTTTGTAGCAGAGGAGCATTTTCATTATCTAGATGGCAATATACCAAACCACCTTCAGATACTTCAACAAAAACAGAAAACACACTGAACAAGAAGCCGTTGGGTGTACAATACTGCCACAAGCATATCATTTGCCACTCATATTCGACAATAATGGAAATGTAGACTTCAAAGAACCACAATGCATACACTGTGGAAGCAAATTGGTCAAACGGAACGGAGTTGTCAGAAAACACATCATAAATCCAGATAAGTACGACCGTGACCATATTTTCATCTGCAATAACTACACATGCAAGAATTGCAGGAAAAATACATCACCAATCCTTACAAACACTTTCGTTTACGATGTTGCCATAGAAGGATTGAAAAGACTGGATAAACTCTACAGAATACTTGAAAAATGGGAGAATAAGGAACTGAATGAAAGGAATCTTACCCAACAGATATACTCCATCGTAAACGAGATCTATACAGAGAACATAAACCTGCCAAGAGGAAAGAACGTGATCCTATCGGATCAGGATATCAAAGATCTGATGATAAAGAATATCATTGATGGTCAATGTTCTGAAATGTCTTCAAACCCTTTCGGTTAAGCACACTGGCTTAACGATTTTTTGATACCTTTTCATCTTTTATTGTCATTATTTCAACAATCACATATCCCACGGTACGGTATATATAAAACAGTGCACTTTTAGTGCACTATGACATCTAAAGGTGTAATTCAAAAACCGGTATCAATGGAAATGAAAGGATACGAGATGATCGAAAAGGTAGCCAAACCTTCAGGAACAACTGCCCGCGTTCTGGTGCCGCGTCACTGGATAGGAAAAAAGGTAAGAATAGTGAGGGTGGAACTATGACCCGGTCAGGAGCGAAGAAAAGAA
>JAWOCK010000048.1:0-11785 GCA_046483845.1 Thermoplasmatota archaeon
AGCAATGGTGGATCACATGGAAGGAATTACAGTGGAAGCAAACCGCCCCGAGGAAGGACAAAAGGGTCTGGGTTTTGGCCACCGCAGGGGCGGAACGGGAAGGGCTTCTTACAGGCGTCCGCCCGAAGGGTCGCACTTGCGGAATTTTCCCGAAGGGAAAAGGGGTGCGAGTGCGACATCGAAGGCACCTGGAGCAAAGCGGAAGGTGGAGTCGATGCGAGACAAGGGAGCGAAGCGAGCGGCCAGTGGGAAATTGCACATAGATGACGGATGCATGGGTGGGGGAGGAGAAATAATCCATTATGATTCAGAAACTGATGACAATCCAAATCAACCATATGATCAATTGGAATCATATAAAATCTATATGGATTATTTCATTCATGGAGACGATCGATTGAAAGGTGATAGATATCATCTGTTTCATTATTGTGCAATTGTCAACTCATTTTGGAGTGGATATCGCGGTTGGGCAGGTAGTGATGATTTTTATATTGCATATTCTGAACATGATGGCCAAAATGAAATTGCATCAACCTTTATGCATGAACTTGGACACAATTTGAATTTGAATCCGAACATTTTTGATGGAGTGGATTCAAAAAAATATTCTCTTGATGATTATGACAGTGTTATGAATTATAATGCACCCGAAGTGTATTATAAATATTCCTCCGGTGGAAAATTCAATGACTGGGAAAATTTGGATTTGAAATATTTTAACACCTGAAGGAGGAAATCTGATGAAATATAAAATAATAATGATTATATTTTGTGTTCTTCTCTTATGTTGGACCTCTGGATGTATTGATTCATCGAAAAGGGAGAAAGAAAAATGGTGGGAAAAAGAAATATTTTATTATGAATTACAAGTGGAGTCATTAAATAATAGTCCTTTCTTGGGATATTTTCCTGTGCCTTTAATTTCTCGAATAAATAATCCTAATATATCAAGATCAATAAGATTGATGGATGAATTAAAAATAATATCCGGTAAGGGCACAATAAATATAATTCATTCAACACATGGCTATGCTTTAGAAATAAACTCATCAAATTCCATACACATTCAAGGATACAAAGCATTTGAAAATGAAAGTACTGAACATGATGATGATTATGCATTCGGAGATTTAAGCCTTAACACCTCAGATAATAACTCGGCTACAAAATTTATATATTGTGAATCGAATTCCTCAGTCTATTTAACATTTAATTGCTATTATAGACGAGAACACTCACAAGGTGGGCATATATACCAATGGAAGATTGAAAATTATCTGTTGATAAATGGGTGGAATATTATCGACTTTGAAACAATATGGGATATCTCTGGGTAAAACGTCACTCGTTTCGAGAATTGAAATTCGGACCCAAAGGTTGTCATAATAATGGAAGCAATATGTCACTAACTTGGGCGCAATTTGTGACGTAACAAACGCAGGAAACGGAATCCAAAGAGATGTGTAAAAAACGGAACCCGATCAAAAGCATCCGGCCCAGAACTCCTATGCCGTAGGCATGTTCCATTACAAGGTAATGGAACCTTCTGGTAATGTGACAGGGGGGTCTTGGGTTACATTTATCTTCTGTGGATATTTCTCGGGGAGAAATATCCGTCCCGAACCTTTGATCCACACCCCAGAATTAGGTGTCCTTTACCACATTGGACTTTTTAAAGACCAAACCACCGGAAGGAGATCGCTTAAGACACGAACAATTCATCATCATAAAACCCGACCGATATGGATCGCAGTTGCAATTTCAAGATCATCACGATCCATACATATGATCGAATTCCCCATATGATAAAATATCATACGTCAGTTCATATCCGCATGAAGGCCCCGATCCGCGAAGGATCACCATTGAGAGCCCTTTTCCGACCGAGAGGAATAGCCGTGATAGGCGCCTCCCCCGATACCGACAAACTGGGATACAAACTTGTCAGGAACATCAAGGAAGGGGGTTACGCAGGAAATATAATACCTGTCAATATCAAAGGGGGCAAGGTACACGGTCTGGACTCCTGCAGGAGCATCGGGGAGGCAGAGGGGAGGGTCGATATCGCCATCATATGTCTCCCCTCGCATCTGGTCAAGGGTACCCTGGAAGAGGTGGGTGAGAAAGGGATCCCCTTCGCCGTGATAATATCGGCCGGTTTCGGGGAGATCGGAAATGTCGAAGAGGAGAAAGAGCTCGTGGAGTGTGCCGAAAGGCATAGGGTCAGGATACTCGGCCCCAATGTCTTCGGACTGATATACACACCGCATTCACTAAATGCCCAGTTCGGACCCGATGAGATAATGGAGGGGCGGGTTGCGATCATAACCCAATCAGGTGCCCTGGGTGCTGCTCTGATGGGCAAGGCCTTCGAGGAAGGGATCGGTGTCAGTGGTGTCGTATCCACCGGTAACAAGGCGGATATATCGGACCAGGAACTGCTGGACTTCTTCTGCTCGGATCCCAACACCGATGCCATACTGATGTATATCGAGGGGCTCAAGGATGGAAGGAGGTTCATTGAAACGGTCTCGAGGGTCTCAAGGACCAAACCCATTATCGTGGTCAAGTCCGGAACGACCGAGGAGGGTGCCAGGGCGGTCAGGTCGCATACTGCCTCCCTCTCAGGGAACGATCGGATATTCGATGGCGCCTTCGCTCAATCCGGTGTGATCAGGGCCTCCACAATAAAGGATGCTTTGGACTGGACACGTACCATGGTGGACCTCCCCGCCCCTGAAAAGAGGAACACCATGATCATCACCAACGGAGGGGGGCTCGGGGCGATCGCCGTTGACGGGTCTACCAGAGCAGGCATCCCCTTGTTCGATGATACAGAATGGATAAAGGGGGAGATGGGGGCCATATTTCCTTCCTATGCCACACTGGACAACCCCCTGGACATAACCGCCCAGGTCCCCTACACGACCTACCTGAAGGGGTTGAAGAAGGTAATGGACCATGACGGTATCGGGTCAGTGATAGGCATTTATTCTCCGACATCCGGTTCCGACATCCCTGAGTTCACCAGACAGATGATCCGGATCATAGGAAAGCCAAAAAAACCCATCATGATCTGCACCTTTGGCGGGAGGGCATCAATGGACCAGATCCAGGAGCTGAAGAGGCAAGGCATACCGGCCTTCTACTATCCGGAGGAGGCGGTATCATCACTTTCCGCTCTCTATGACCATTACGATTTCGCAAATAGGGACCATTATGAGAAGGGAACGAAGGTACCTTGGAACACCGATGAGGTCCGCTCCAGGACCGAAAGGCTTCCTGCGGGCTTCACGGGTCTGAAGGATGCGCTCTCGATCATCGGAACGGGTCCCTTCAGAACCGCTCAATGGCGTGCTGTGGATGACCGCGGCTCACTGATGGAAGCGGCCCAAGAGATCGGATATCCTCTGGTCATGAAGTCTGCTGGTAAGGAGCTCGTGCACAAGTCGGAACACGGCGGTGTCATTGAATGTATAGGGAGAGAGCAGGAACTCATGGAGGGTTTCGATGCCATAAGGAGGATCTCGTCCGAGGTGATCCTGATGGAGCGGGTAAAGGGCCCGGAGCTCATCATGGGAGCACTGAGGGACCCCGTGTTCGGACCGGTCGTGATGTTCGGAATGGGCGGACCCCTTGTCGAGGTGCTGGAAGATATCGTGTTCAGGGTGGCACCCTTATCCTCAAGGGACGCATATGACATGCTTGATGGTATCAGATCCAAGGCCGTACTCGAAGGCGTCGGAAGAAGAGGTGGAGCGGATAAGAGCGAGCTCGCAGACCTGCTCCGGTACCTTGGGGACCTGGTGGCAGAGGTGGACCAGGTCCTGGAGATAGAGATAAATCCGCTCTTCCTGACGGATGGAGGTCCGGTTGCCGCGGATGCCAGGATCAAGCTGGACGAGTGACAAGATATCCTTTATGCAAAGATCGGATTCATTGATCCTTGAAATCGGGGTTCCTCTTCTCTATGAATGCCTTCATCCCTTCCTTCTGGTCGTGGGTCGAAAAGGAAGAGGAGAAATTGCTGATCTCCAGTTCGTTGGCCGTGGAGAGATCGATGTCCGCGCCCTTGTTCACCAGGGATTTGACGAGAGAGGTCTGCACGGCCGATTTCGAGGCTATCTTGACGGCAAGGTGCATGGAGGCCTCCATCAGCTCCTCCGGTCCGAAGACCTTGTTGACCAGACCCAGTTCGAAAGCTTCCTGAGCGGTTATGGTATCACCGGTCAGGAGCAGCTCCTTTGCCCTCATCCTGCCTATGTGTCTTGTCAGCCTCTGGGTTCCCCCGAAACCCGGACTGATCCCAAGATTTATCTCAGGCTGTCCGATCTTCGCCTTGGATGATGCGTATACCACATCACAGGCCATCATGACCTCGCATCCTCCACCCAGAGCGAACCCGTTCACGGCTGCGATATAGGGAAGCCGGGAGCCTTCTATGAGGTTGAGAAGTCCATGCCCCATCTCCGAGAACCTCCTTGCCTGCAGGGTGGTCAGTTCCGACATCTCTTTTATGTCCGCTCCCGCAATGAAAGCCTTTCCCTCCCCTGTCAGCACCACTACCTTTATCTCCCTGTCCTGCTCCAGGGAGAAAACAGCGTCCGTGAGCTCCACCAGGGTCAGCTCGTTCAGGGCGTTCAGTGCCTTCGGCCTGTTGATCCTCAGGACGGCCGTATCTCCTTTCCTCTCCAATGTTATGTTCTGATATTCCATGGGATCCACCTCAGGAGTAATCATAGAACCCTTTTCCTGTCTTTCTTCCGAGATGACCTGCCTGGACCATCTTTTTGAGAAGAGGGCAGGGTCTGTACTTCGGATCGTTGAAACCCTCGTACAGGACGTTCATAATGCTCAAACATACATCCAGCCCTATGAGATCGGCCAGCGCCAGGGGCCCCATAGGATGGTTCATCCCGAGCTTCATCACACCATCTATGGCCTCCGGTGTCCCCACCCCCTCAAAGAGACAGAAGACCGCTTCATTTATCATAGGCAGCAGCACTCTGTTGGAGACGAAACCGGGGCTGTCGTTCACCTCTATCGGGACCTTGCCCATCTTCTCGGATAGTTCGAAGATTGTCTTGGAGGTCTCATCGGATGTCCCGAGCCCTCTTATCACCTCCACCAGCTTCATTATGGGTACAGGGTTCATGAAATGCATTCCTATGAACCTGTCCGGCCTGCCGGTTGCCGATGCAAGGTCGGTTATTGGTATCGTGGATGTGTTGGAGGCGAGGATGGTTGTGTCCTTGCATACGGCATCCAGGTCCTTGAACAACTCCTTCTTGACCTCCACGTTCTCGATGATCGCCTCTATCACAAGGTCCACATCCGAAAGTTCCTTGAGTTCCGTAGTTCCGGAAAGCCGGCCCATTATGGCTTCCTTCTCATCTGTCTCCATCTTGCCCTTGGCAATACCCTTGTCAAGGAACTTCTCTATCCTTGCAAGTCCCCCCCGGACGAACTCGTCCTTTATATCGCTCATTACGACCTCTAAACCTGCCTTGGCCGAAACAAGGGCGATGCCGTGCCCCATCTGCCCCGCGCCTATAACGGCTATCTTCTTTATTTCCATGCTTACCACTTCCTTATCTCTCAACGACCATGTTCACGGCGTTACCTCCTCCGAGGCAAATGGTGGCCAGACCCCTCTTCTTGCCGTAACGCTTCATGGCATGTAGCAGCGTCACCATGATCCTCGATCCGCTGCTCCCTATGGGGTGGCCGAGTGCCACCGCGCCACCGTGGACGTTGAACTTGTCCTCGGGAATGCCATGCGCCTTCATAAGTGCAACGGATGCCGATGAAAAGGCCTCGTTATGCTCCACGAGGTCAATGTCCTCCATGGTAAGGTCCATCTTCTTCAGCAGGTCCCTGACACCTGGCACCACCGCTTCCATGACAAGTGCGGGCTCCACGCCTGATGTGTGGTATCCCCTGATCCGTCCCATGACCTCAAGGTCGAGTTCCTCGGCCTTGTCCTCGCTCATGACGACCGTTGCAGAGGCCCCATCGGTGAGCTGGGACGCGTTCCCTGCAGTGACCAGCCCCTCCTTTTTAAAGAACGGTTTGAGCCGGCCCATGCCTTCCATCGACGCATCATACCTTATGCCCTCATCCTTGTCGAATATGACCGGGTCACCTTTTCTCTGGGGGATCTCCACGGGCAGGACCTCGTCCTTGAAGAAACCTTTCTTCGTGGCATTTGCCGCCTTTTGATGGCTCCATACGGCAAACTCGTCTATCTCTTCCCTGGTCAGGGAGTATTTCTCCGCTATGACCTCGCCGGTGTTCCCCATGTGGTAATCATTGTAGACGTCCCAGAGACCGTCCTTCACCATGGAATCGATGAGCTTCCCATCGAAGAGCCTGTATCCGAACCTCGCCTTGTCCAGAAGGTAAGGGCAGTTGCTCATGCTCTCCATACCTCCGGCGATGACGATGTCCGCATCATCACATTTGATGGCCTGGGCAGCGAGGACAACGGCCTTGAGAGAAGATCCACATACCTTGTCAACGTGGAGGGCGCCTACCTTGTAAGGCAGCCCGGCTCCAAGGGCGGCCTGCCTTGCCACATTCTGTCCCTGGCCCGCGGAAACTACATTGCCCATGATCACCTCATCCACGGATTTAGGGTCGAGATCGATCTTTTCGAGGGCCCCCTTGATGACCCTTATTCCCAGCTCCGTTGCCTTCAACCCTTTCAGGGCGCCTGCGAACTTTGCTTGTGCCGTTCTAACTGCTGATACTATGACCGGTTGTCCCATTGTACCCCTTCCATCAGAAGAAAACTGGCCGCGTATCGTTATCTCCCGATAAATTATTTCCTGTTGCTGAAGAGCCGTAACTCTCTATTCCGGGAGGGTCATTGATAATTCATATCTCCTACAAATGATCGGATAGAAAGCTTTAAGTTAACCAAAACTCATTGAAAGGTTTGGTGTCGGGGATGACAAGAATGATAAGGTCCGACAGCAGCATATTCTCGCTCCAGATGCGCTGTTTCTACATCAGCAACGATTACCGGCCCAATAAAAGGTCCGACTGCCAAGAGTACATAAAGGACATCTTCGAGGATTAAGGACCTCACGCGACATTACGGTGGGATCGACCGGTGCTCATTTGTAGGGGTCGGTCCCAGAGGGGGGTTTGACGAGGAATCATCCATATCCTGACCTCGATGATCAGAGATCGTCCATGAACTCATGCAGGTACGGGTAAAGATAAAAACTTCCACAGGCCAATCCTATCTCTGGTCCCGACCCTATGCTGCTGACCCAATGCTCGAAGCCTTTCTTTGGATCCCTGAATATGAAAATGTCCGCATTCGACCGGTTCTGTCTGCATATCCCATTGACGAGCTTTTGTATCTTCATTGCCCTCTCGGTCGGAAGCTCCAGCAGCGTTATGGTCTGCACCTCATCGATCATATGGGATATGAACTGATAAGGGTCCTTCTCCCTCATCATGGTCATCAAGAGATGGATGCCCCGACCGGGGTACAAACTGCTCACGGTCCTGATAAGGTTCGCAGAGGCCTCCGGATTATGACCACCGTCAATGACGATATTCTTGCCGGCGATCCTCCTTGTTTCGATCCTACCCGGAAGGCTCACTTTCTTCAACGCACTGTTTATCTTCTTCAGGACCTCATGTCCATCATATCTTTCGGTTACCTCTTCCGGGCGAAAGTTCAGCAGTCCTTCCGATGCAGACAGGTCCCCCTGATCCATTCTCATCCTTGCATAGGCGGTTGGCATTGTCAAGAAGGCCAAGGCAAGGGCGCAAGCCGCGTTACCGGCCTGGTGTCGACCTTTCAGATCGCAAGCATGCTCTCCCGGAAGATAACGGTCCACGAGATGGAAACATCCATCGGCCCAGGACCCGCCCTGGTCAACCGTTCTTAGCCCGAAGGTCGGGTCCTCATCCCCGGGGAGCTCCGATATCGACATCACTCGATATTCTATAAGATCCATGGACCTTACGGTATCAATGGTCTTCTTCTCCTTTTCCGGGGTGCAGAGGACGATTACAGGACAACCGTTGTTATTGCATGATCCAAGCATCACCCTCAGGGCCCGGAGCATCTCCCTGTCCTCTCCGGATTGGGGTCCGATAACAACAGGTGTTGATGGTTTGATTATTCCCGCCTTCTCCCTGGCGATGGATATCCTGTCCTCACCCAGATGTTCCGTATGGTCGAGGGAAATGCTTGTTATACATACGGCATGCGGCTGCACCACGTTGGTAGCGTCCCACCTTCCGCCCATTCCGACCTCAACTATGCTCATCTCAGGGTCCTTATCCCTGCAGAGAAGGAAATATGCGCATGTCAGGACCTCGAAATAGGTCAGTCCTGCAGATGGACCATTCTCTACAACGAGCTTTCTTACGGTATCCACGGCCCTCTCGAGATCGGAGGATCCCACTTCCTCCCCATCGAAGACCATCCTCTCGTTCAATCTCAAAAGATGCGGAGAGGTGTAGATGCCTGTCGAGATATCGAACTCCTTCATCAGGGCCCCGAGTATGAAAGCGGTGGACCCTTTGCCGTTGGTCCCACCAATGTGTACAGTGGGGTATTCCAGATGAGGGGCGTCCAGGTTCTTCAAGACCTGTTGTATCCTTTCGAGACCGGGTTCTATCTTGAACTGTCCCAGCGAATTCAGATATTCCAGGGCCTCCATGCATGGGTGATGACACTCGTCGTATATAACCCGTGCAGGGAAGAAATGTTATTTATCAGGACCCTTTCTTTACGAATATGAAGGATCTATTCCTCAAAAGAAGGTCCAGACTCAGGTCCAAGGAAGCCAGGAGGATCGTTGAGTGGATCAAGGATGAATGGGGTATCGAAAGATATCCCGAGGAACTGGAATCGGGCAATCTGGAGGGAAAAGAGGCATACGTCCTTGACGGCAGGATCATCGGGCTCGAGGAGAAGGGAGGTTTCATGATAACACTCAAAGGGGTGCTCGAGCTCAAGCCGACCAAAAGATGGATCACCGTGGACATGGGCGCCGTCAGGTTCCTTGCCAACGGTGCTGATGTGATGGCGCCCGGTATCATAGATGCGGACGTTGACATCAGTATCGATGACCTGGTCTGGGTGAGGGACGAGAAGAACGGAAGACCCCTGTGCATCGGAAGGGCCCTCATTCCCGGAGCTGATATGAAAGATTCGGACTCGGGAAAGGCGGTAAGGACCATCCATTACGTGGGCGACCCTATCTGGAACGCACATGTCTGACACTTCACTCATCGTCGAACCAAACTTTGTATATCGATAGATAGATTAAAGGCAAATAGAACCATTTCCCAATTTGAGATGGGAAGGACCGTCCTAACCATCATTGAGGATGATACGATGTCAGCACCACCATATGAGAACCTGTTCAGCAACCGTGCACAGAAGATGAAAGCCTCTGTTATCAGGGAATTACTGAAATTGACCCAGAAACCGGAGGTGATCTCCTTCGCTGGAGGGCTCCCGAATCCCCTGGCATTCCCGGTGGAGAAGGTGCAGGAGATCGTTTCTGATATATTGAGGGATGAACCCCATAGAGTGCTTCAATATGGATCCACCGAGGGTGTTCCCGATCTAAGGGAGGAGATATCCTCCAGGTTGAAGAGGAAATGGAACATAGACGGAGACAAGGACAATATACTGGTGACCGTGGGTTCTCAGCAGGGCCTGGATCTGCTTGGAAGGATCTTCATAGGTGGCAGATCAACAATAATAATGGAAGCACCTACCTATCTTGGTGCCCTGAACGCATTCAATTTTTACGAACCGACGGTGACATCCATACCCCTTGACGACGATGGTCTGCGCATAGACATCCTGGAGGACTATCTCGAATCCATGCAGAAACATTCGATCCTGCTCAAGTTCCTGTATACTGTGCCCACATTCCACAATCCTGCCGGTGTATGTATGAACCATTCCAGGAGGAAGAAGCTCATCGACCTCTCTCATGAATACGATTTCCTCATCGTGGAGGACGACCCTTACGGAGAACTGAGGTATACCGGAGAAAGCCTGCCGCCCCTCGCCTCACTGGACAAGGAGGGCAGGGTGCTCTATCTCGGGACCTTCTCCAAGACGCTTGTTCCCGGTTTCAGGATAGCATGGACCCACGGTCCCAAACAGATAATCGACAAGATGGGGATCGCAAAACAGGCGGTGGACCTCTGTGCCCCCCCGTTCACACAGCATATCGCAAAGGAATATCTACGAAGGGGCTACATAGATGAGCATCTGAAGAAGATAGTTGACCTCTACGGAAAGAAGCAAAGGTTGATGGCCAAGGCAATGGATGAGCACATGCCGAAGGAATACATACGATGGCCAGTACCCGAAGGGGGGATGTTCCTCTGGGCTACACTGAACGAGGGCATCAATACCACCGAGATGTTCCAGGACGCCATCGCGGAGAATGTTGCCTATGTGATAGGAAGCGCATTCCATGCGGACGGAACGGGGACCAACTGCATGAGGCTCAACTTCACCCATCCTGACGATGACAAGATCGATGTGGGAATCGAAAGATTGTCCAGGGTCGTTGAGAGATGGGGCAGGGCCAATATAACCGGAAAGAAAGAACCGGAAGAGGTAATACCCGGCGTTTGAGGATTTAGAACCTGAACCGAAGGGAAGGAAAGAATATGTCCGATGTGGATGATATATTCGGAGATTTCAAGATGCCGGAGGAAGGCCTTGCAACCGGTCCCCCTCCAATAAGTGGTGATGCATCTGCCGGTGCCCCACCTCAACATGGCCCCCGGAACAACAGGCCGGTGGAGGATGAGCTGAAGGAGCTCGAGAGTTCGATTTCGAGGGAGAAGATGACGGAAAGATACTCCCGGGTCCCGAGATCCAGGGGAGAGACGGTTGCCAAGGTGGGGGGGCCTCTGGGAATTGGAGCTGTTGTGATCGCCTTGTTCTTCATGGGCTCATTCCTTGTTGACCTTGCCATCTTGAACACCGGTATGCTGACATTGGTGGGCCTGTTCTCACTTCCTTTGGGCGGATTGCTTTCCCTGGGGGCACTGGTACTCGGTATAGTGGCCCTTGTGCTCGGAGCGGGTGAATACAGGTCCAAAGCGATATTTGCCATCATATTCAGTATTCTCTACTGGGTGATGGTCGGAGCATTTTGGCTGCTTCTCATACTCGTGATATCCTATGATATATCCGGTGCCTGACGATCAACGGATGGCAGATGCACTGAAAACCTAAATATAAGCTAATATGTTACGGATTTGGGGATCTGGCAGGATCCCGACGGGGGAATCGAGATATGACCAAGGACATCGAGAAGGCAAAAGGTTCCAAGAAGAAAAAGAAGGATGAGCCCAGGGAAGCTCCGGAACCTCCGGAGGACGATATCGAGGGAGAGGACCTTGAAGGAGAGGACCTTGAAGAAGAGAAGGAAGAACCCGAAGACGACGAAGAAGAGGAAGAGGACCTGGAAGAGGACGAGGATGAGGAAGAAGAGGACGACGAGGAAGAAGATAGCTATGATGAAGAGGAAGAAGAGGAGGGGAGCACATCCGGAAAGAAGAAGGATGGGGCAAAGGGGAACAAATTCGCCAATTAGGCTGCCATTGCAGGCGGTGTGGGAATTGTGATCCTTTTCCTGAGAATATTACTTGATGTCCTTATCTCATTTGTTCCGGTCATCGGTTGTTTCACATGTTTCATCTGGCCAATCTTCTTCCTTGGATTCATCGGTGCGGTTGTGGGAATCATCCTTGGGATAGTGGCCCTGGTTAA
>JAWOCK010000055.1:0-5685 GCA_046483845.1 Thermoplasmatota archaeon
GGTCCATATCATAGGCCATGGCCATCTGTATTATCCTCTCAGGTCTGAAGGTGTTCTCCGTATCGATGAATATGGAGTGGGCGTTCATTCCACCCTCTTCCTCGGACCGGTTGATGTTTACACATAGTTGATGTGTTATCTGGGTCTTCCCGGAACCGAACTCCCCGTAGAACTCAGTAATGGAGGAAGTCTCAAGGCCGCCGCCGAGAAGCTCGTCCAATGCTCTGGATCCAGTGGTCAATTTGGAGACCAATCTCCTCTTCTCCATTATCACATCACCTGTCAGGAAACCGCCAACATCCGCCAGTTTCTTGGCGGCGGCAATTATCTTCACAGCTGTTGACTCACCGATATCGGCGGCCTCCACCAGTGATGATGGGGACGAGACGGCGATTGACATAAGATCGTCATAACCGGCTTCTTTCAATTTTTCAGCGGTTGCCGGACCAACACCCGGAAGGTCCTCTACACTCTTTTCTTCCTCCATGGTCTCACCTGTTCGCTACAGCACTTGACATCACCTGATATAAAGCTTGATGTGCGGAGAGGGATTGGCGAAAGTGAGCGTGCGTTAGTTATGGTCCAGGAACTCTTCCACAAGTGGCAGGTATTCCTGATGCTTTATTGTTATCGTATCTGATGGTGAATAGAGGTTGATGTGTGGTTCTCCCTTGAGCTCGCAGAACTGGTTGAGGGCCTTTGTGTATCTTTTTCTGCTATCAGTGAACTGTTTGAAGTCCATGAACAGCGAGAGGGAGACGGTTTCTGAACTGCCGTAGACGGCGAAGAAGCTCGGTAGATGAAGCTTCTTTACATCGGGCCCCCCTTTGTCCACATCGCCTATCTTGTTGTAATGAGCTTCAACCAGACAGAGTATATTGAAACCCAGTTTAGCGTAATCAATTACCCTTGTCTTTCTGACCACACATAGATTCAGGAGCTCCTTTTTGTGTCTTGCCACGGCCTGTCTGGTGGTACCTAATCTGGAAGCGATCTTGTTATCGGGCATGTCAGGGGATTCGAGTATCCCCTTCAGAATCGTCTTTTCCTTTCTTGTAAGATGGAAGATCTTCTCCCTCGCCTTCGTGAACACCTGTTCTTTCGGGTCAACCGAGCCATCCTCTACGGGCTTTATTTCGAAGGCCCGTTCCAGGACCGAGGTATAATCGAAGTTCTTGGATATCTGGGATATGGAGAGCGGGTAGAGACTGTTGTGTATATTCTCGTTCAGAAGGAGGCCTCTTCCCTTGAGTGTCTTTATTATCTGATATTCTGCTTTCCTGAAGTCCGTATAGTTCCTGTAAAGGGACAATGCGAATAAGGTATCGCCGAATATATTGGCAGAATATGTATTGGGGTGCTCATTGAAAAGAGAAGTAAGCACATCGAGGTCACCGCCCTTGTATATGGACCTCTTCATCGGCGTCCAAATAACAGATAGTATCTCGTAATCCATGATCTCCACGTTAGGGACTATCCTGTCAAAGATTATGCCGCTTCTCTTCATCTTGTTCTTGATGGCGTTCAGGGTGGACATCCTGACACCGATCCTCTCGCTGAGCTGTCTGTCATTGAGCATGGGATACTTTACCAGTCCCCAAAGTATGAGCATCTCGTTCTTGGATAATTTCATTGTGCATCCTCCAAGGGATAGCCACTGCACCGGGTCATGCATCATTGAGTAATAAATCTTACTGATTATCTGTCCCAAACTATAAAAGTAGAGGCTAACGGCCCCTTTCACTTTACAAATTATCCAAATGTAAGCTTTGTAAAATATATTAATTGATAGAGTAGCCTACATCAGTCCTTCCAGTTCATCTATTCCTTTCTCAAAACGGGTGATGCGATCCTCGATGGCAGACCCACCTTCTGGCAGTATCCTGATCCCTTCTTCGCCCTTTAACGTTCCATCTATTATCGTATCGGATGTGGTGGTTATGTTCCTCCCCCTTATATTCCCTGTGATACGGGCAGCGTGATGTATCATAACGTCCCCGACGGTCCTAATGGTCCCGTTGATCACGGTGTTCTCACCTAGGATCACGTCACCTTCACACTCGATATCACCGAAGAGCTGTACTTCACTTTCGAGGTCCAAACCGCCCGAGGTCTCCAGGTCTGCGGCGATCTGACATCCATGGCCTATCCTCATATCCCCAGGTACTTTGATAAGGTGACTCCCTATCTTGGATCCCTTGGGGAAGAAGATAAAGTTCTGAGAGACCAATATACTGTCCTGTTCACCATCTTCAAGCTCGTTGAAGAAGTTCTCCACTTCTTTGGAATCGTTCTTCTTGATCAGCTCTAAAAGATAAAGAAGGAGGTATACGATCACGGAAATGGGATTCCGGATATTGATACGACCCTTGGAATCGATCGCATTAGGGTCCACATCAACTCCTTCGCCTATGTCCAGGTTCTTGCCTACATTTATCTCCCCGGCAATGACGGATCTTTCACCTATGTATATGTCGGCGTCCCCGGTGATATTACCTTGTACCTTGGATCCTTTATCTATTCTGATATCTCCAATGGAAATGATATCTCCCTCAACCTCCAGGAACTCACCTAGGAAGACCCGCCCCTCCGTCATAATTCCTCTTTTCAGCTGTGATCTGTCGGAGAAGATGACATCCCCCCTGCATCGGATGTTCTTTTCCTCTATCACGGTCCCTTCGGGAATGTGACACAAGGAACGATCGAAGACCATGGAAACAGTTATCCCCCTTTGTGTTATCTTGATAACCATAATATATAATATATATTTTCATATCAGGGGAACTCCCAGGGACAATCCTTTGGGTCATACATCCAGCAGGATCTTGCACTTGTAGTTTCCGTTCTTCTCTTCAAGCTCGGCCCCATGGTAGGTCGGGGCCTTGACCTCCATTCCTCCCGCGCCTTCAGGTATCTCTGCCTTCTTTGAGACGTAATCCATTTTCACATCGATCCTGCCATTCATTCTCTCTATGGTGAATGAGGGTTCCAGTATCAGCCGGGATTCCGCATCGAAGAGGTACAATGCTTCGGATAGTATGTCGATAAGGACCTCTTCGACCTGATTTGCTGAGAAACTCTCTGTTCTTTTTTCACCCTTGCCCGTGATGAACTCATTGGCCATCAGACGGTACAGGCCAGATACGGCGGCCGAGAACATATGTTCTAAGGAGTCTCCTTCCGATATCAGCCATATGTCCGCTGTGTGCTCCTTGAGTGTGGACCCTTTTTTCTCCGGGACGTATCTATCTCCCATGGTCCATAATATGCCTTTTACTTATTATCATGATGGTAGCCACGGATCCTTTACCCCTGCAATGCTGATCCCGCTTTCAATATCTGCCACTTCTCCGACGTCTACGTTCTTGCTGCAATCCCTTGATATCTTCCACCTCCGGTCATCTTATAAGATACCGCAACGGTTATGGGTGTGTAATGAACCCCCGACATGAGATGGACCGCGTGTCCCCTATTTGGTCCCATGTGGGAGCGTGAGACAAAGATGAGGATATTGAAGGACCCGCTTCCGGATGGAAGCCTAAGGATAAGGATCGAGACCCTTGATGATCTATGGTACCTCCATCAGCTCTTGGATGAAGGAACCATTGTGGGCTCCCACACTTTTCGGAAACCGGAATCCAGGGATGACATGATAAGATCCGACAGTCAACCCCGCATCAGGATCTACCTAAAGATATCCATGGAAGAATCGGATTTCCAACCCTTCACCGATGCTTTGCGCATCAAGGGAGAAATAATCGAGGGACCGCCTGACATTTCCGGACATCATACGATCAATGCCAACATCGGATCGGTACTTGACATCAAGAAAGAAAAAATGACAGAAACGGATAGCAAGGTCCTTGAGGAAGCATGCAAAGCTTCTGGATATACAGGTGTTCTGGCGGTTTCCATGGATGATGAGACCGCAGAGGTGTACAGGTTCAGGGATTACGGCGTAGAGAGGATAGCGGAGATAAAGGCGGGCCAAGGGGGGAAGATGTTCGGTAATGATGATAAGTGGCCCGATTACGATGAGAGGATTTCTGAAGTTCTGGAGCGAGAAATTGGAGAGGACACCCTACTTTTGATCTCGGGTCCGGGATTCTTCAAGGAAGAACTTGCAAAGTATTTGAGAGAAAAGGGCGTGATACCATCCGAGAGGACGCATCTTTTGAATTCCTCCTCTGGAGGCCTCTCAGGTCTGAAGGAATCACTTGCGTCGGACAAAGGAATGGTCTCTGCAGTATCAGATATCCGGTTCGTCAGGGAAAATCAAGTTATGGATGAGCTGATGGTCCGCATCGGGAGAGGTTCGGGGGCAACATATGGCCTCCGGGAGGTCAAAAGAGCTCTGGAAATGGGTGCCGTAGAGACACTTCTCTTAACGGACACCCTTTTCAAGGACCCGGAAGGGAAGGAGCTAATGGAGTCAACGGCCAAGGTAAGCTCATCCTCCATGGTGATCTCCACCTCCCATGAGATGGGGGAGATGCTCGAGAAACTTGGAGGAGCAGGGGCACTGCTCCGTTTTGATATAGGGTCCGTGTAGGGCCACCATGTGTTATCCTTTCACCCAGAGAGATCCAATAAATGAGCATTGAGGAACAATCGATGCACTTGAAGTACCCCGTGGCGCCCGTCTGTTAATAAAATATATAACCTCTCCTTGATTAGTCCCCCCTATGTCCCACAAGAAAAGGCCTAAAGTTTTCATTTTGGGTCTTGACGGAGCGGACTGGAAGATCATAGACCACATGATCAGTATAGGGAAGATGCCTGCCTTGGCCTCGATAAAGAAAAATGGTGCATGGGGGCCGCTGGAGAGTACCAAACCTCCGATCACCTGTCCAGCTTGGTTGACCTTTGGGACGGGAAAGAACCCGGGAAAACTTGGTGTATTCTTCTTTCTTGTCAGAGAGGGATTCAAATACAGTACAGTACCTTTCTATTTCAAGCGCGACGTGCAGGGGGACAATTTCTGGGACCTGCTCTCAAGAGAAGGTTTTAAGGTAGGGGTCGTTAACATCCCTACCGTCCACAGACCCTATCCCATAAATGGCTTCATAATTGCAGGCTTCATGTCAAAGAGTAGAAGGGATTGGCTTGATGAGGACGAAGGGGAATCGCTCACCTATCCGGAAGAACTGGGAAAAGAGATCACCGAAGAGATAGGAAAATATCATGTCAGTTTTCCAAAGACCACCTCCTCGAAGTCCCATCTTCTAACATTGGAGGAGGAGATTGACGAATACGAGGAGGTGGCACTCCAGAGGGCAAAAGCCCTTGAGCACTTGATGGCCAACAAGGAATGGGACCTTATTACCGTTGATGTCATGGCCACTGACAGGATAGGTCATTCCATGGCTCAGTTGATCTACCCGGGTGGAGGCAAGTATGATACAAAGCAAGGTTTCCGGATGCGTGAGAGGATAGAACGATTTTATTCCAAGATCGATTCCATCGTGTCAAGGCTCAGGGAAGCAGCGGGCAAAAACACATACTTTTTCATCATTTCGGACCACGGCATGGGACCTCAGAAGGGGAAGTTCAACGCAAACGATTGGCTTATAAAGAGAGGTTATCTCAGATTAAAAGAAAAGTCCGGCAAGCCCAATAAAAAAACCCCCTCCTCGTTCAAGGTGCGGACCTTGAGGAGACTTTCCAGGATAAGCAGGGCAATTC